>CAYGWJ010000444.1:0-8950 GCA_964353405.1 uncultured Anaerolineae bacterium | reverse complement strand
AAGTTTTGGCTGGTCGAGCATGCCGAAATCATGTTACATGCTCGCTGCCAGTGGGCCGCAGGCGTGTGGGAGCATTTCTGCGATTCAATTCTGACGGCCAACTTGAGCCCCACATGACCCAACTTTTTCGCTTTGCACCCGAATAAAGGCAACCTACTTCCACGTCACTAAAGGCGGCGAGGCGCGCCATGCATACGGCCCCTGGCCAAGCAGGTCCAGAAACGCAACACCGCCCTCCTTGCACTTGTGGAGGCCGCTGTAGGAAAAGAGCGCCTGGCCGGCCGCACCCAGGCGGCGCGCAGCCTCGATGCGCGCCGCAATCTGGTCAAAGCTCACGCACGCTCCCGAGCTGATAATAGTCGTGCCAATCCCCGGCAAAACCCACCGGCCGTTAGCTCTCGCTTGAAAATCCTGCGCCGCCCCGGTCCATTTGGCGAGGTCTGTGATGGTGTCCGAGCTGTATAGCATCGGCGCAATCGCGTCTATCGTGCCGCTCTTGAGCCATGCCTCCGAATCCTGGAAATACTCGTCGCGTCCCTCAGTATAGCGAGGCCACACCGCCGCCGAAAGAATCAAAGGGCTCCTCGCCGTCTGTGAGTAGATCCGCGCGACGAGATTCGAAACCTGCGTGCGCTGGAAATCGCCGCGCCACGTCGTGAGCGAGAGGGTGGGGCTGATTTGCAGTGCCTGCCTATAGGCCGCCATCGTAAACGGGTCATAGGAATACTCTGAACCGGGATAACGTATACGATCGAGGTGAATCCCGTCGAGCGCGTAACGTGACGCCAGGTAGGTCGTCACAGATACGACCGAGTCTTGCACCGCCGTCACCGCTGGCGAAGCCCACACATATTCGCCGTACTCGATGGGCATGGGATGAGTGATGCTGTCGTAAACGCGCCAGTTCGACCCGAGTCCGTACAGTCCGTTGGGCGGCGCGTAGGTCAACTGATTCAGCCACTGTGGCGGGTTGAGGCCGAGCGTCGGCGTGAGAAGGCCATACGTTGACGTAGGCGGATTCAGTGGCGCGGGGGGAGCCTGCCACGCGAGATAGACATTGATGTAGGCATGCACCGAGATGCCGCTCGCGTGCGCCAGCGTGATCAGCGTCGCCAGCGGATCCCAGCCCGGGTCGCGCCCCAGCGATGGCCCGGCCGTCCCGGTCAAGCGCGAGGCCCACGGCTCTGGCCCCGGCGCATAATACGCATCGCCGGCGCCGCGCACTTGGAAAAAAATCGTGTTGAACCCGGCGTGGACCGCATCGCTCACCACACGCTGCACGTCGGCGGCGGTCGGTGTGACGCCCCATGTCGTCCAATCGTAACGGCTCACCCACAGCGCGCGCACCTCGGCGCGGCCCGGGGCCTGCATCGCAATCGGCAAATACACCGTGTACGGAGGCGCAAGGATGATCGTGCTCGCTGGCCCCGTCGCCTCTACGCCAGGCGATGATGGTGTTGACGGTTCTTCCCCACCGCGCGCAGCCGGAGCAGCCGCCATCAGCGTTGCCATCAGTAGCATCGCTGCCAATGTCATTCCCCAAATCATCCAGCGTCGCATCATCCCCTCCTTGTCTCGTTTATCAGTATACCGCAGAACATGAAACGTGAGCGTGAAAAGCTCACGGTTCACGCATCGCGTAGCACGCATCATTCACCAGTGCTATAATCGCTCGTAGAGGCATGTCCATGACGGATGATCTGCGCGACAGGCTGCGCCAACTCGGCGTGACGAAGGGAGAGTTAAAAGTCCAAGCCCCTCCGGCCCGCTCACGCCGCCCTCGGCCGATTGAGCAGCTGGTGGATGGGCAAGAAGTCGAATCGGCCCAAGGACGCGCCTTCATAGCGCACGCAAGTTACTCGCTTCATCATCGTCACGGTCACCTCCCGCTTGCCTCGCTTGTGCAACAACCGGCGGCCATCGCCGCGCAACTGGCGCGCGAGCCGAGATTATCGCAAGCCGACCTGGGTCGCGCCGTGTTTTTGGACACCGAGACAACCGGGCTTTCGGGTGGCGCCGGGACGCTGGCATTCCTCGTCGGCCTCGGCACGTTTGAGGACCAGGCCTTTCACCTCCGCCAATTCTTTCTACGCGACCCGGACGAAGAAGCCGGCATGCTGTCTGCGCTGTCCGAATTGATGTCAAACTATGAGGCGATTGTGACCTTTAACGGCCGTGGCTTTGACCTGCCGCTCCTCGAAGCACGCTACATCCTGGCGCGGATGCAGCCCCGGTGGCTGGGCCTGCCCCACCTCGATTTACTCTCGCCCGCACGCCGCGTGTGGCACGACCGGCTGCCCTCCTGCGCTCTGTCGTCACTGGAGGCGCACGTCCTCGGCGTTCAGCGCACACAGGACGATGTGCCGGGCTTTCTCATCCCGCAGATGTACCTGGACTATTTGCGCACCGGCGACGCGCGCGACATGCTGCGCGTGATGTACCACAACCGGCAGGATATTCTCTCCATGGTCACGCTGGCGACGCAACTGTGCCGGATTTTTGGCGGCGTTCAACAGGAGAAATCGCTCGATCCCGCCGACCTGGTGAGCCTGGGCAAGTGGTACCAAGACCTGGGGATGAGCGCAGAGGCCGAAAGTGTTTTTCGATCCGCGTTGGAACTCGATCTGCTCCCCACTGGGCGCGCTATCGCGCTCACGCGGCTGGGGCTGTTGCTCAAGCGGCAGGAGCGCCGCGAAGAGGCAAGGGTGATCTGGGAACAACTTGCCGAATGCCATGGCGTGACGGGCCACATCGAGCTGGCCAAGCACCACGAATGGCATACCGGCAACCTTGATCAGGCGCTGATGTGGACGCAAGCAGCCTTGCAGGTCGTGACCGCGTGGCCACCCGGCTTGCCGCGAGACGAAGCCAGCGCAGAATTAGCGCATCGCCTCGAGCGTTTGGAGCGAAAAGCATCAGAGAAGCCGTTGCCCGCAGATCAGTAGGCTGGGCTGGAGCGCATAAATGAAACGGACTGACTTTGAGCCTGCTCTGACGCAATGGGTTTCCAGCCCTGTGATCCCGCATATTCAAGGACCGCAGAGTAACATTCCTTGGCGTCACGCATGGAGGGAAAGCTCACTTTGTCCAACAAGCAGTCTCTGTACCAATTGATTTTGGATTGGGGACATTTTTGTGTGACCCACCGAAGGTCAATCTTGCCGGAGGGGACAACGAAAACTTGATCGCACATACGAACAATTTCCAGGAACTCACATTTCGGCATTTTGTTGCCTTCCTCTCCTCTGCCTCGTAGATACCCACTGTATCTTTGGCCAGCGTCCGCACGGGATTTCTTCCACCTGATCTCCCTGGCGATGATGGGCCGAAAAATGACGCGCCAAAGACAGCACCGACTATGTGGAACCAAACCAACCCTCGAGAAGATATTCGGCAAGGCCAACACATCGAAGAACTGAACAGGGGAATCTCTCACACAATCCAACTGCGCAAAACACAATACGTATTGTAATCCCGATTGCGTAACAAGAGCATAAAAAAGTGGGGGGCGATGTGACAATCACGTGACAGTCCAAGGGTAACTGTCTTGGCAAGGTTAGATTGGGGTAAGAATCGGTTTTATCTTGCCCGTCTTGGGCAGCACCGGCCGTGGCGAAATGACAATCCGCTGTTTATTGGTTGCGAATAGTGGTATAATGATGCCCATGGTCGAAAACCGCACCCAGGGCAAGCTGGTGCTGGCTCGCGTCAAGTGGTGCGCAAGTTTTGCGTGCCGCGTGCGTGGGCTGATGTTCCGCCGCCGCTTGTCCCCGGACGAAGGGCTGCTGCTCGTCGAAAACAAAGCCAGCATCGCCGCAACGGCCATTCACATGTTCTTTGTCTTTTTCCCGATCGCTGCAATTTGGTTGGACGATTCGTTCCGCGTGGTGGATAAAACACTCGCGCGGCCCTTTCGTCCTTTTTACGCATCGCGCCTCCCTGCTCGCTACGTGCTCGAAGCCGTGCCGGCTGTGCTCGACCGCGTGACCGTTGGCGATCAACTGCACGTAGGAGAGAATTAGAGGATGTCGTTCCGCAAGTTATCCGCATGGCTGTTGGCGCTGTGGGTCATCGCGTTGGCGCTGCCGCCACTGCCGGTCTCGGCCCAGAATTTTGAGCCGCCCCGACTCGCGCCGGCGACGTACATCGTCCGTCCCGGCGACACACTTTATAGCATTGCGACCCGGTATCGCACCAACGCCGCCACGCTGGCCCAGCTCAACGGCATCGTCAATCCGACCATGATCTATGTCGGGCAATCGCTCACCGTGCCGGCCACGCCGAACGCGCCGTCGGCTCCGTCGCCCACAGCCACGCCCGCCCCAGCGGGCGACATGGTCTACATCGTCCAGCCCGGCGAAACTCTTTACCGCATCGCACTACGCTACAACACCACCGCGTGGAACCTGGCGACCTACAACAAGCTTGTGAACACCACGCTGATTTACGCCGGTCAGCGGCTGATGATCCCTTCCGGCTCCAGGAATTCAGACACGGTCCCGGCGCTGCCCTCCCTGCCCGACCCGTTCGTGAGCGTGGACATTGCCCCGCTGCCCGTCATCCAGGGCAACACAATTGCCGTCACCGTCCTCACCAGCCGGGAGGTTGCCCTCAGCGGCACCTTCCTCGACTGGACGATTCCCTTTGCCAAGCAGGGCAGCGCCTATTATGCCTTGATCGGCATCCACGCCATGCAAAAGCAGGGCCTGTTCCCCATGACCATCACGGCGTCCGATCCATCCGGGCGGCAGACTTTAATGACGGCGAGCGTCCAGGTCTTGGCCGGCAAATTCTGGTATGAGACGATCAAAGTTGCCGAGTCTCAGCAAGCGTTGCTCGCGCCGGACATTGTCACCGCCGAGCGCGACAAGCTCGTCAGCATCTTTAGTGCCTTTACACCACAACGATACTGGAGTGGATTGTTCACGCTGCCGACGAATGGGAACATCACCTCCGCCTTTGGCTCGCGCCGCGACTATGTCGGCTTTGATTTTAACAAGTACCATGAAGGCATAGACTTTTGGGGCGTGAGCGGCGCGCCCGTCTATGCCCCGGCGGACGGCGTGGTGGTCTTGGCGCAGCCGCTCAAGATACGCGGCAACGCGCTAATCATTGACCACGGCTGGGGTGTGTACTCGGGTCTTTATCACCTGTCTCAGATTGACGTGACCGTGGGCCAGCGTGTCAGGCAAGGCCAGGCCATCGCCAAGATCGGCAGCACCGGGCTTTCGACCGGCTCGCACCTACACTGGGACGTGCGCATCCGCAATTTGAACGTTGACCCACTGCAATGGACACGGCGAATCTTTCCATAGTGACAACTGGACCCGGCAGGTCTGCGGGACCTGCCGGGTCTAAGGGGTTTTGACATGATCGCGGCCATCTTTCTCAGCATCGTTCAATTGTCGCTCGCCGTCGTGTTGAGCGCGCTGGCGGCTTATCTGGGTGCGTGGGTGTTCAATCGCTCCACGCCCGGCCTGGACGAGTGGGCCGAGCTGCGCAAGGGCAACCCGGCCGTCGGCGTGGTGATGGGCGCCGTCATCGTGGGCGTGGCCATCATCCTGCGCCCGGCGCTGCAGGTCATCACACTCCAACTGGATGCCGGCGCAACGCTCGAGGTGATGTGGCGCTTGCTGGCCCAGGCACTGCTGGTCGCCGTCGGATTGGTGCTCTCGCTGGCCATCATCACGTTTGCGTTGTGGTTGTTCACGCGCCTCACGGGCGAGCTGGATGAATGGGCCGAGATCGGCAAGGGCAAGGTCGGCGTGGCCGTCCTGCTGGCTGGCGTGATCCTTGCCACAGCCCTCCTCTCCGGCGCAGCGCTCGACAGCGTCCTCAAGCTGTTGTTCCCTTGACCTGTGCCGTTCACCTCCAAGCCATACGCCGAACGCATAAAAAAGCCGCTCCTAACGCGTCAGCCAACCGCCATCCACCGGGATGATGGCTCCGTTCACGTAATCAGAGGCCGCCGAAGCGAGAAACACGACGACACCTTTCAAGTCGTCCGGGACGCCCCAGCGCCCAGCCGGGATGCGGTCGAGGATGGATGCAGAGCGGTTGGGGTCAGCGCGTAGTGGAGCAGTGTTATCGGTCGCCATGTAGCCCGGTGCTATGGCGTTGACATTGACGTTGTGCCGGGCCCATTCGTTCGCCAGTGCGCGCGTGATGCCCGCTACGCCGCTCTTGGCCGCGGTATACGATGGCACAATAATGCCGCCCTGGAACGACAACATCGAAGCAATGTTGATGATCTTGCCGCCGTGCTGCTTGACCATCACCCTCCCCGCCGCCTGCGAGAGAAAGAACACTGCCTTCAGATTGATTTGCAGGACGTCATCCCAATCAGCCTCGCTGAACTCGACAGCCGGTGCGCGGCGAATGATGCCGGCATTGTTCACCAGCACATCCAGCCGTCCCATCTCTGCAGTGACTCGATCTACGACGTGCGCCAGGTCTGCCACCGATGCAGGGCGCAAATCGCATTGAATGTGCATACACCGTCGCCCCAGTGCGCCAAGCGCCTCGCAAGTCTGCGGCGCTGGTGCATGATCCAACGTGGCGACGTCCGCGCCCGCTTCAGCCAGCGCTATCGCCATCGCCTGCCCTAGTCCTCGCGCCGCGCCGGTTACCAGGGCCACGCGGCCATCCAGTCGAAAACCATCCAGAACCATTCTGCGCCTCCCATGACCGCTGACCGCGAGCGGCAAATTACCTATTCACCGTTGCGGTCATCTGGCCAACTTTTACCGAGAAACACGTCCCGAGGCATCGCCCGACATCAGTTGTTCAACTTCGGCAACGGTGACCGCATTGAAATCGCCGGCGATGCTGTGCTTGAGACACGCTGCCGCCACCGCAAAGCGCAAGGCTTTTTCCGGGTCGCTCGGATCTTTGCGCAGGCCATAGATCAAGCCGCCCATGAACGCATCGCCGCCGCCCACTCGATCCACGATGGGGATAATGTTGTAAGTCGGCGCGGTGCAAAACTTGCCCGCGTGCCACAGGACACCTGACCAGGTGTTATGGCTGGCTGAAATCGAGCCGCGCAAGGTGATGGCGATGGTCTTCAAGCTGGGAAACCTTTGCGCCAGTTCCTCACACACGAACCGATAGGTATCGGCCTCCACTTTACCGGCGGTCACGTCGGCCTCGGGCGCCTTGACGCCGAACACTTTGTCGGCGTCTTCTTCATTGCCAATGGCGACATCGCACAGGGCGACCAGGTCGCTCATCACCTCGCCCGCCGACTTGCCCCACTTCCACAGCTTGGCGCGATAGTTCAGGTCGCACGAGACCGTCAGGCCCAGTTGCTTTGCCACCTGGATACCTTCACGGCACACTTTTGCCGCGCCTTGGGAAACAGCCGGCGTGATGCCCGTCCAGTGGAACCAGTCCGCGCCCTCCAAGGCAGACTTCCAATTGATCATGCCGGGTAAAAGCGTGGCAAAACTCGAGCCGGCGCGGTCATACACGACTTTGCTCGCTCGTTGAGCCGCACCTGTTTCGAGAAAATAGATGCCCAGCCGGTCGCCGCCGCGCGCAATGTGATCGGTGCGAACGCCGTACGAACGCAGGAACGCGATGCACGCCTCGCCCAGATCATTCCTCGGCAAGCACGTCACCAGTTCGGCAGCCTCGCCATAGTTCGCCAGCGAAACCGCGACATTCGCTTCGCCGCCGCCGTACATCACTTCGAACATCCGCGCTTGCGAAAAACGCTGGAAGCCAGGCGGGGCGAGGCGGAGCATGATCTCACCAAAAGTGACGACTTTCATGTTGTTGATCCTTTCTTTCACCCGTGTGGCCCCCTGTCTGGTTTGACTTGCCGAGTCAGGCGCGCCACTCGTCCAAGGTAGCTTGTATCTCAACTGCTCCGCGCGCGGTCGTGCTGCCTTGATGTGTCATACGATACCCCTCAGAGGCGCGAAAAACAAATGCCCGTCCTGACGCTGCTCAGAACGGGCGAGGTGACGAAATGGTGGTAAAGCCTCCACGATGACCGACGGCGCGCCTGCCCTTCGGCCTGAGAACAGGATAGAGTGTGAGCGGCCTCTGTTTTCAACTATACCGTGATTTGACAGGTTTTGTCAAACGGTGGTGACCGCTGCCAGTGTCGCCAGCGAACGTCAACTCTAATCTGGACTCGACGGGATTGCCAACGGACGTAGCTTCATGGCGGACGCCCCAGGTGTTGGCCTGATCCAACAGCCCCAGCGCAATGTCGGCCTTGGTCTGAAACGTGACGTCAGGGGGAATGTGCGCTTTCTTACGCCGGTCGGGGTCTTTCGCCCAGGTTTGACAAATCTAGTAACTCGTATTATAGTTTTTGTGGTTGAGGATTTATGTCAGTCCGCCACGCTGTTTTAGGTCTCCTTGCACAACGCCCGCGCCATGGATATGAATTGCGCGCGGCGTTTCAAGCTGTGGTCGGCGGGGAAGAAAATTGGGATGTCAAGCCCGCGCAAATCTATACGACCCTGGCGCGATTGGAGCAAGGCGGTCTCGTCGCGAAAGACAGCGTCGAACAGGATGCGGGACCTGAAAAACGGATTTACGCGATCACGTTGGCGGGGCGCAAGACACTCAAAGAGTGGTTTGCCTGCAGGATTGAACCGGAACATCAGCACGACGAATTCTTTCTCAAATTGATGATCGGCTTGATGTCAGGCGTAGCGGATCCGTATCGCTTGATTCAAACCCAGCGCGCGCATTTATTCCAAGAGCTGCACGACGTCACCGAACATCGCAGTCATTCCGATCCCAGCAAAGAACTCTCCAAGATTCTTTTACTCGACAAAGCGGTCATGCATTTAGAAGCCGATTTGCGCTGGCTCGATATGATCGAGGCGCGGCTCGACGAAATCCGGCGTCAGCCATTGCCGGAACCGGAAACCAAACCGCGCGGAAGACCGAAGAAAATTTAGGAGTTGACCATGTCTCTCATTCAAGC
>CAYGWJ010000443.1:0-10511 GCA_964353405.1 uncultured Anaerolineae bacterium | reverse complement strand
ACTTTATCTTTTTGCGCTTGGCCCATTCGGCAAACTCGCGGTCGGGGCCGGGGTGCTTGACCATGTAGCGGATTTCGTCGGCTAGCGGCTGATCCCAACCATAGCGGTGATAGCCAGTGTGGATGATCAGGATGTCGCCTTCGCGCACCTCGACGCGCTCTTCGACCATCTGCGAGGTGTAGATGTCGTAATCGCCCGCGATGTCGGAGAGGTCAACCACCACGCCGGGGCCGACGAGAAAATCGTTGAGGTCGAGCGCGGCAATGTCTTTGCCCGCGGTGAAAAAGTGAATCTCGCCATCGAGGTGCGTGCCCAGGTGATTCGAGTGCGTGATGAGCTGGCCGTTCGCGCCATTAGGCGCCAGTCGCTTGAAATACTTGATTTGCAGCGGCTCGTAGGTCGGCCAAGGCGGGGTTTGGATGCCAAGCGGGATGGTCAGGTCAATCAGTTTCATTTTAGCCTCCGGGTTTGAATGTGTGGTCTCACAGTTGGCCGGATTTCCGACCGCTTGTGAGTTTATGCCTGGTTTCTCGAAGAGCGATTTTGGGTAGACTGTCCGCATTGTCTCTCAAGTAGGTCTCGACCTCCTCGCGATGGTATTTGATCAACGCCCGCAGCAGCCACGAGACTGCTTTGGTGACAAGAATGTCCTTTTCGGTTTTCAGCCTGTCAAGGTTGGCAAACGCCAGCCGCGCAAGTCGCGGGTCAGCAGACTCTCGCAGCGGCCTGGTGAGCAGAACCAGACTGGCTCTGCATTTGTGGACGTTGTCGCTTTTGGAAAATGAAACCAGCCGGCTCTTCCATTCTTTCCAATGGCACAGCATCTCTCGTGCAGTAAAATTGGACTGACAGAGGGTATCAACTTCCGCCCAGCCCTGGGCATGGTCAAGCCACACGTCAAGGTGATGCGGTTCGAGTGCTGTTCGCATCTGAGGCCAGGCGCCGAGCAGCACACCGATGGAGATAAACTCGTTATACGTTGCACCCTGCGACAACGAATTCAAAAGATCAACATACTCGGTCAGTGTGAGGTCGGCGTGACGCTTGATCCAATCCTGAATGATCTCGTGAAAAACTGCCGTTCGGAACATGTAACACGGTTTAAGAGTGCCGACGTACCGATCTCCCTGTGTCTGCAAGGCCACATTTGCCTCAGCCGCTTGCTTTTTGATCTGCCGGACGAGTTCCTGATGGTATGGGTGCACAGACTTGATCATACGCGTCAATGGCACACGTTCCCGCGTGGATGGCTTCAACCGCCAGATACAGATTCTGACAGCCTTAATGTATCACAACTGGCTTGCGCGCGTCAATGCTATTTGTCCACAACGCGCATGACGTTTGACACATGACGGTCATCCACCAGCCGACTATTATGTTTTTACCTGGGAATCGCCGCGCACTGCCCTCGGGCGCGCTAATATTAGCCCTGAAAGGTAACTTACGATGCCATTTTCCGAACTGGAACGCTGGCGAGCCACCGCCGCGCAAGGTGGCGGGGCAGCCCGCATCGAAGCGCAACATGCCAAAGGCAAGCTCACTGCACGTGAGCGCCTGGCCGAGTTCCTCGACCCCGGCGCCTTTTTCGAGACCGATCCATTTATCACACACCGCTGTTGCGACTTTGGACTGGAGGAAAACCGGCATCCGGGCGACAGCGTCGTGACGGGTTTGGGCATGGTGGATAGTCGCCGCGTGGCCGTCTTTGCTCAAGATTTTACTGTGCTGGGCGGCACATTCTCAGAAGCCCAGGCGCTCAAGGTGTGCCGATTGATGGACATGGCACTGGCCTCCGGCCTGCCCGTGATCGCGCTGAACGATTCGGGTGGCGCGCGCATCCAGGAGGGCGTGTGGTCGCTGGCGGGCTATGCCGACCTGTTCTGGCATCATACGCAGGCTTCTGGCGTGATTCCGCAAATCAGCGTGATGCTCGGCCCGTGCGCGGGCGGCTCAGTCTATTCACCCGGGCTGACCGACTTTGTCATCATGACCAGTGGCACGAGCCATATGTTCATCACCGGCCCTGAAGTCATCAAGACCGTAACGGGCGAGCAGGTGACGTTCGAGCAGTTGGGCGGGGCCGAGGTTCACGCCGGCGTCAGCGGCGTGGCGCACTTTCAAGCCGCCAGCGAGCACGCTGCGTTGCAGATCACACGCCGATTGCTGAGCTACCTGCCGTCGAATAACGTCGAGCAGCCGCTCTACGTTGCCCCAACCGACGATCCGAATCGCCGCGACTCGATTCTGGACAGCATTATCCCCGCCAGTCCGACCGAAGCCTACGACATGCAGCAGGTCATCGCACGCGTGTTTGACCTCGGCTCGTTCTTCGAGGTTCACGCTCACTGGGCTCAGAACTGTATCATCGGCTTTGCGCGGCTAAACGGCAGCGTGGTGGGCATCGTGGCGCAGCAGCCCGCGTGCATGGCCGGAGTGATTGACATTGACGCCGCGGACAAGATGGCACGCTTTGTCCGCTTTTGCGATGCGTTCAATATCCCCCTCATCACTTTCGTGGACAGCCCCGGCTTTTTGCCCGGCATGGGGCAAGAGCACGGCGGCATCATCCGCCACGGAGCCAAAATCGTCTACGCTTACTCTGAAGCAACCGTTCCCAAGATCAGCCTCGTCACGCGCAAAGCGTATGGCGGCGCGTATATCGTGATGGCGAGCAAACTGACGCGCACCGATCTGGCGCTGGCGTGGCCGACCGCCGAAATCGCCGTGATGGGCGCGGAAGGCGCTGTGAATATCCTTTACGGCAAAAAGCTCAAGAGCCTGCCAGATCAAGAGGCGCAGGCCGAGCGCGCGCGCCTGGTGGACGAGTATCAGCAAAAATTCGCAGGTCCCTACCCCGCCGCCGCCGCCGGCCACATTGACGATATCATCATGCCGAGCGAGACGCGCCCGCGCTTGATTGCCGCATTGAGCTTTTTGCGAGACAAGCAGGTCAGTCTGCCGGCCAAAAAACATGGCAATATCCCATTGTAGATATTGGGTATTGGAGATTAGAGATTGGAGATGAGAGATGGCAGACGCATTGCGAATCACGGGACTGGGTATGGGATTGGTGTTTGCGGCGATGGCGTTGGTGCTCGTGGCGATGATATTGCTCGTTCGATTGCGGGATGCCGAGCCAGAGGCCGCATCAGCCACAACAGAAGAGACATCCGGCATTGACGAACACGCGAGCAAACTCAGGGTTGCCATCATCGCTGCGGCCATCGTGCGAGCGCGCGCACTCGACAGCGGCACACTCTCATTGCCCGCCACGTCCACAGCACCCAGCCCGTGGTGGACGTATCATCATCACACCGCGCGACTCGCCTCGTCTCGACGCCAATAACATGCTCGCAGTGTCTATCAGCCGAACCGTTCAACACTTGACCGGCGCACCTATGCCGGTCAATTTGCGTGTGCTCGCCGTGTTCGACCGCGCGTGCGACCTGGTGACACCCGGTGGTCAAGTCGTCGCGCTTGTGACACCTGACATTGGTGACGGGCCGTTCAACATCGTGGTCGAGGCGCACGTGGGCGAGTGGTCATCCATCGAGCCAGGCACACCAGCGCAGATTCAAGCCAGTGTATTGCGCCTCAGTGGAATGCAGATCACTCTGGCGCAAGCGATCGCATGGGAACCTCGCCCGGATTGGGATACACTCAGAAATCATCAGAGCATCGTTGCCCGCCGCTTGCCACGGCTTGAAGAAATTGCTGCGCTTCACTCGCCTGCCAGTCTGGCGATGAATCACCCTATAGGCCCGAGTGCAGCACAGGCGCACGTGCAGGTGTCACCGGGTGTTCTGGCTCATGCCGTTCAGCAAGCGCTCCAGGCCTTGCAGGCAGGCTGGGACGGAGACGTCGTCCAATTGCGGCTAGGAGCAACACGGCTGGCCGGACTCGGCAACGGCCTCACGCCAACCGGGGACGACTTGCTCATCGGAATGATGTTGTGCGCGTGGATAGCGCATCCCACGCCCGAAGCATTCTGCTGTGAGGTCGTCCAGGCGGCCGCGCCCCGCACCACAACACTCTCTGCCGCGTTCCTGCGCTCTGCCGCCAAAGGAGAATGCAGCGCCGCCTGGCATCAACTGCTGGCCGCGCTGACCAGGCAAGATAACGACCTCACCCCATCCGTCCGGCAAGTGTTGGCGCACGGCGCAACATCAGGCGCGGACACGCTGGCAGGTTTTATCTATGCCGCGTACTTGGCCGGTGACTTGTCGAACGAACGCTTGCAGCCGGGCGCGCAAAAGTAATAGGTCTTGCCCTGATAGACGCTGGTCAGAGTGGCCGTGGCAACCTCCACCAGCATGTCGCACACTGGATCCTTGGCGTATTGCTTGGCAGCACTGTTTTGAACCAGCCGCACCAACGCGACCATGCTCAGGAGATACAGCGCGGTCATAAACACCGCCGTGACCGGCACTGCTATCTCAGAGACATTGACCATGACGCCGAGCATGGCGCCCATCATGCCGCCCATCATGCCGCCCATGCCGCCGTCCATCATGCCCATCAGACCGCCCACTCGTCCGAACACAACCCCAAAGCCCAGCCCCACGAGCACGCCGACAAGATTGCTGACAAACATATCCGTCGCCGCGCCCATGTAATAACCCACCACAATACCCGTCATCATCCCGAACGTCATGCCGATCATCATGCCCAGCATCTCGGTGACGGCGGACTGGTAACGCCGCAGGTACCAGCCCACACCGCCGCTGACCGCCGAGATCAGCAGGCTGGCAATCACAGCCACAGTAAGACTCATCGAATGCTCCTCACCTGAGCTTGACGTTGAAATTGAACCGGATGCGCTCGGCCGGCTTGTCTGGCCGCTCGATCACGGTGACGACGCGCCACGGGCCGGGCATCATAAAGAACACCTGCCCGGCATAGTGCCCATTGCCCGTCGGCTGAGCGGGAACAATGTTGAGGCCGTGGCTCATGGTGGTCATGTCCAAATCAAACGAGACCCGGGCATCCGTCACCGGACGGCCCGCAGCGTCGGTGACGAGCGCATCCAAGACATTCCTGCCTCGGATGGGCAAGGCGGGATTTCCCGTCAACACGATGACCAGATCATTCCCTTGCTGGCTTCCCAGAGGCGGCCCGACGGTGGCCGTGGGTGGAGCAACGTGCACCTGGCCGGGAGCAGTCGGCGCGACGGTGGGCGCAGGCGTCGCAGTTGAACATCCGGTGCTCCACCACAACACCGCCACAAGCACCAGCATCACTTGTACTCGTTTCGAAATCTCTATTGCAACTGTCATGGTAAGCTACTCCCCGGCTGAGATTGATCAGGCGGCAACTTGACCTCTGACCCACGATTCGAATCCGGCTTGACGAGATTGCATATTGCCGCCTGCTTCTGAACGGCGCACTCTGGCTGGAGGCCCGAGGCCAGCACGCTGACCAGGTCACTCAACCAGTCAGGATCGTTCGCCAGTAGAATCAGCGTTGAGCGTTCCTCTGTTCGAGAAAACAGTATCAAGCCAGTGCCCTCCTTTGCAACGTTGCCTACGCCGGGCACCGAGATCGAAGCGCTCTTGCGCTCAACCGTCCGGCTTTCAAGCGAGATGTTGAAATCAGCCAAGAGTGGCGACAGGTACGGCAAGAGATCTCGGCTTGGCGCATAACTGCCCAATACAATCAGGTCCGAATCTTGGGCCGGCTGGCTGGACAGCGTGCAAGTAATGTTGGCCGCCCCGAGCGCCAACTGCAACTGACCGAGCGACTTTACCAGGTCGGCGGTCAACGTGATGTTTTGGGTAGGCAAGATGGTCACGGGCCGGGTGAAGATGAATGGCGCATCGGCCAGGTCATGGCTCCGCTCACCGCCGACGAGAAACTCGGCAATGTGCGCAATCAGACGGCTGTTGTCGGCCACCTGATAATAGGGCGCCGTGATAAAGGTCAGGTCACCGACGGCCAGCACCCGCTCGTCGGCGCTCAGGGCCGCCGCCGCCAGATTGCCGCCCGCATCTGTGCGCGATGAAAGCGTTCGCTCGTCTGCCAGGATAAGGGGTGTGCCCGTGCTGGTATTGACCGAGTGCGCCGCGTAAAAAGCCACCGTCGAAAGCCCCGCGGTCAACGGGCTATCGGCAAACTTTTTCAGCCAGACGTTGCGATAGTTGCCCTCGTTCTCCACCAGGTTATAGAGATAGTCATCGGAAAACGCCAGGTCAAAAGGCGCCAGCAAGCTGTTCGGGCCGCTCAAGCCATCGCCTGTCAAGGGGAAACGCGTCGGGTCAGTCAGCACCAGCACCCGGCCGCCCTGATTGACAAAGCGCTGCGCTTGCCACATCTCGTCCGGCGTGAACGCCGTCATCGGCGCGACGACCACGTAAGCATCGGCATGTTTGAGAGCCGATCCCAGTGACTGGGCGTTCTGAACCGTTTGCAGCCGCGCGCCCAGGTCAGTCAACGCCCGGGTCAAGGCCTCCAGCTCCGAGACACCAAACAGGTTCTTGTGCGCCACATCCACCACCACTACTTTGCTGGCGACTTCTGCCGGCTTGAGGGCTTGAGGGGTGGCAAGCAGAGGCAGGCTCGCGGTCATGCCGGCATATTCTGGCAGGGCGGGCGGCGCCAGTCGCGTGTACCGGTTGCCATAGAGCCACCCGGCACGGGCGATGGAGGGCAAGACCAACAGCGCCAGGGCAATCCAAAAGCGCAGGGGCCTCATGGCAGCCCCCTCTCGCTGGGCGGAACGTACAGCAGATAGAGACCCGCCTCGCGCGGATAGGGCGTCGTCTTGCCATCAGGCGACGCGATGAAAAACAGAGCTTCGGTCACAAGCGGCAGCCCGGCCAGCTCGCGCACGTCGGCTACTCGGTATTGCGGGATGCGTCCCAATTGCGCGGCTTTTTCAACGGCGCGAGTCTGCGAACCCAGCTCATCCACCAGGCCCATCCGCAATGCATCGGTGCCCAGCCAGATTTCGCCGCGCAACAACACTTCTGACTCGACACGCAACGCCGCGCCGCGTCCCTGCTTGACGGCCTGGAAAAAGCCTTGCTTGATTGTCTCAAGCTGGCGCATCACGGCATCGGGCGGCGCGCCCCATGCCTTGTAAGGACCTGTGGTCACCAGGTCCTCCGAAACCGTGGGCTGGGGCGGCAAGCTGCTCAACACGCCGATGCTGCCCACTTCAGACGTGGGCTTGGCGATGACGTAATCTGTGCCGGATGTGAGGTAATACGCGCCGCTGGCCGACATGCCTTCCACCAAAGTGATGACGGGCTTGGCCTGGCGCAAACGCGCCAGTTCCATATAAAGCGACTCGGTATCCACGGCGGTGCCACCCGGGCTGTTCACCACCAGCACCACCGCCCGGATTTCTTGATGCTCGCGCGCATAGGTGATTTGGGCGATGAGGCTGCGCGCAGTGAGAGACCCAATCGGCCCGTCGAGGTAAATCAATCCCACGATGGGGCGCGGTACCAGCGTCGAGAGAAGCAAGCCCACGACCAGCGGCAGCGCTAACCACCAAAAGATGGCTCCCACACGCCGCCGACGCGGTGGGCGTTTTTCATCGGCCATCGCAACTCCTTCCTTGACGTTTGGACGCAAGCTAGACTGCCAAAGAAATCGGGCCTAGTTTATCACTGTTCCCCCGTAGCGGCAATATCACGACCGTTACCCCATCGCGGTGACGTTGGATTGCGATTTATAGGCTGAGAAGGTAGAATGAGGCACGATGAGAATTCGACGAGCCACATTGGAGACTTGCCACACCGCCACTGGCACAGTGGTCGCCATTGACGTGATTCGCGCGTTTACGACGGCGGCGTTTGCCTTTGCCGCCGCCGCGCGCGACATCGTCCTCGCAGGTCAGGTCGAGGAAGCGCTAGCCTTGCGTGAGCGATTTCCCGATGCGCTTTTAATGGGCGAGGTCAACGGCGTGCAACCAGAAGGTTTTGACTTGGGCACCTCGACGTCAGCCCTCACCCGGCTCGACTTGACGGGCCGACGGATCATTCAACGCACCAGCGCAGGCACGCAGGGCGTGGTGCGCAGCACGCAGGCGAAAGCACTGCTCGCCAGCAGTTTCGTCTGCGCGGCCGCAACGACGTGCTACCTCAGAAAACAGAATCCGGCGTCCGTGACGTTTGTCGTCACGGGCGCCGGCCTTCGAACCGACGGCGACGAAGACGCGGCCTGCGCCGATTACATCCAGGCCCTGCTGCGTGGAGAAACGCCAGATGTTGCGCCATTCCTTCGGCGCGTGCGCGACTCGACCGATGGACGCTTCTTTGAACAAGTGCCACCGCCATTTCCAATGTCTGACCTGGAGTGTTGCCTGTCGGTAGACTGCTTTGACTTTGCGATGGTCGTCGAGCAGCAGGATGGCTTGCTGGTGATGCAGGCCGTCCATCAGCCCGGCGAGGTTGTGTAGACCTGCAAGGTCTGTCTACTTCACTCCCGTCAAGGCAGAGAAAATATCCAACGAACGCCGTGGCGGCGCGGCGACGACTGACTCTTCCTCTGGCTCGGGTGTGACCGGCGGCTCCTCGACTCTGAATTGCATCCGGTACAGCCGGGCATACAGCCCATCGAGTTCCATCAACTCGGCGTGCGTGCCGAACTCGGCCAACTCACCCTCGCTCAGCACCGCGACTCGATCCGCATTCTTGATCGTGGACAACCGATGCGCGATGACGATGCTGGTGCGTCCCTTCATCAGCCGTTCGAGCGCTTCTTGCACCAGGCCCTCGCTCTCGCTGTCGAGCGACGACGTGGCCTCGTCGAGCAACAGGATGCGCGGATCCTTGAGAATCGCGCGCGCAATGGCAATGCGCTGACGCTGGCCGCCGCTCAGCTTGACGCCGCGCTCACCCACGAGGGTGTCATACCCTTTAGCCAATTGCGTGATGAACTCGTGCGCGTTGGCGGCGCGAGCCGCTTCCATCATCTCTGCCTCGCTGGCGTTGAGCTTGCCGTACAGGATGTTTTCACGCACGGTTCCGCCAAAGAGCAGCGTATCTTGCGGCACCAGGCCGACCTGGTCACGCAAGCTCTTGACTTGCACGGTTCGCACATCCTGGCCGTCCACGCACACCTGCCCGGCCGTCACATCGAAAAAGCGGGGAATCAGATTGACCAGCGTCGTCTTGCCCGCGCCGCTTGGCCCGACGAGCGCCAGCACCTGGCCCGGTCGAGCCTCGAGCGAGACGTTGCAGAGGATGGAGGTGCCGGGGTTATCCTGGTAAGCAAACGACACGTGGTCAAACGTGATGCGGCCCTCCACGTGCGGCAGCGGCCGAGCATCCGGGCCGTCAGCGATGTCCGTCTGGGTATCGAGAATCTCAAACAGGCGCTTGGTCGCGCCGAGTGCTTCTTGCAAACTGCCCCACAACCCGCCCAATTGCCCGATGGAACCGGCGATGGTCATGGTTAAAACCAGGAACATGAGCAACTGTCCGGCCGTCAGGCGGCCCGCCAGCACCTCGTGCCCACCGAACCAAAAGATGGACACGACGGCGGCGAACCCAAAGAAAGAGATGATCGGGCCGAACAGCGTCGAAAGCCGGATGCGCTTCATCGCCAGCACCAAGGTCTGCTCGATGCTGTCGCGGAAGCGGGCGATCTCATAGCTTTCCCGCGCGAACGATTGGACCACGCGCACGCCGCCGATGGATTCCTCCAATACCGTCGTGGCTATAGCCAGTTGATCCTGCACCGCAGCGGACAGCCGGCGCAAGCTCCGGCCAAAGAGTTGTGCGATCAACATCACGACCGGAATCAGCGCAAACATGAACAACGTCAACCGCCAGTCGGTGATGATGAGCAGGATCAGCGCGCCGCCAAAGGTGAGTACCTGAGAGAGTGCGGTGGAAATGTCACTCGTCACAACGCCGCGCACGGTGGACACATCGTTGGTCAGGCGGCTCACGAGCTCGCCCGTGCGACGCTCGTTGTAAAAGTTGAGCGAAAGACTTGCCAGATGCTCAAACAGATTGAGCCGCAGGTCGGCCATCACACGCTCGCCGATGAAAGAGAGCTGATAACCTCGAATAAAGTAGAACACGCCCTGCAAAGCAAAAATGCCGATCAAGATCAGCGTGATACGGTTGAGCAGTGCGGCGTCGCCCTGGCGCAGGACGGCATCAATCAAGAATTGCAGTGTGTACGGCCCGGCCAACCCGGCTGCGCTGGTGGCCACGATCGCCGCCAAAGCGATGAACAGCCTGCCACGGTGCGGCATCACAAACGCAAGCAACCGGCGGAATTGCTTCATGCCCGTCAACGGATTGATGTGTTCCTTCGGTTCATTCTCAGACTCGCTCATGCTTCCTCTTTTTGACCATCACGGACCTGGTGAAAATTATTATAACCCGAATCGGCGACGGGGCAATCAGACTGAGAGCGTTTCGCGTTGGGGACGAGCCACGCCCGTAAATACAAGCGATTCGGATGCGAGGGTCTGCAAAACGCGCCCTTTTGACATGATCGAGCGGATATAAAGTTCGCAGGCTTTTGGGGTAGAATTGCCGTTGACCAAG
>CAYGWJ010000442.1:0-3395 GCA_964353405.1 uncultured Anaerolineae bacterium | reverse complement strand
TATTTGCGGTGCTGGCATTTCGCCAGCCGTTCCGGCTCCGTATCGGCTGGCGCGACGTCCCCTTCTTTCTCGCCTTCGGGCTGTGTGGCATTGCAGCGTTTTACATCACCTACATCACGGCGATTGACCTGGCCGGCATGTCAGTGGCGGCTGTGCTGCTCTACACCGCTCCCGCGTGGGTGGCAGTGATCAGCGCCCTCTTTTTAGGGGAACCTCTGACCAAACGCAAAACCTTGGCCGTGGTGCTGGCGATGATCGGCTGCGCGCTCGTGGCGCGTGTATACGATTTGCACGAACTGCAGCTAAACTGGCTGGGGATTCCGGCGGGGCTGGGTGCAGGATGTTGATCCTTGACGCACTGCGTCGGCCGGGCGCGGTCGCGTGGCTGATCGCGCTGGCACTGGGGCCTACACTTTAAAGCGTCTGACCCGTTCCAGCACTGCCGTTCCGCCTGCGGGCAAGGCGCGCGCGAAGGCCGACCATGCGCTCGGTACCTTGGCGCAGGCGCTTGATGTTGGGCCTCAAGGCCCACACAACGGCAACTGCCGCCGCCACCCCATACGCGGCGTACCACCAGTTCGGATCCACCTGCAGCGCCGCGCGCACGACAAACGTCACCAACACCATTCCGGCGATGACCATCGAAGTTACCGAAGCATAGCCAATGAGAAAAAGGCCTAGCGGAACCATCGGCGCCAGGTAGAGGCCCGAGACTGGCCATAAAGCAATGGACGCGCCAATATTAGGCGCGGTGCCTGCTCCACCCTTGAAGCCGAGGTACACCGACCAGTTGTGGCCGACCACCGCCCCCAGCCCGGCCAGCGCCGCTGCCACCGCTCCAATGTTCGTGGCAAGCGCTTCCTGTCCCAAGACGAGGCGCGCCAACATGACAGCCGCGTAACCCTTCGCGGCATCACCCAACATGGTGAGCGTCCCGGCGCCCAATCCGCCTGCACGCAGAGCATTCGTCCCGCCCGTACGGCCGCTACCGTGCATGCGGATGTCCTCGCCTTTCATCAAACGAATCACCACGTACCCGACCGGGATAGACCCGATCAGATACCCGATCAGCGCCGTGATTGGAATGATCCACCACATCGTTCCTCTCCTCGGGCAAAGACTTCGAGCTGCTCGTGAATACTCGAAGCAATGAAATAAACACCCACCGCTGTGGCTAGTTACGCTCTACGCCGCCGGGCGCAAACCGCAAAACAGTTCATAGTCAATCGGCTGGTGAATCGTCGGATGATCACCGCAGATGTCGCAATCGGTTCGGCGCTTGACCTCGACCGTGTCGGACTCGCCCCCCAATCCATCCAGGATCAACAGTCGCCCGGCCAGCGGCTCACCAATGCCCGTCAGCACTTTGATCGCTTCGAGCGCCTGCCAGCTTCCGACAATGCCGACGAGCGCACCCAGCACGCCCGCCTCGACGCACGAAGGCACGCTGCCGGGCGGTGGCGGCGAGGGAAAGATGCAACGATAACACGGCCCACGCCCCGGCAGCACGACCGACATTTGTCCATCGAACTGAAACACTGCGCCCCAGACGAGCGGTTTGTTCGCTAATACACAAACATCACTCGCCAGGTACTTGCTTGGAAAATTATCACTGCACTCGACAACCAGGTCATATCCGGTGACAAGCTCCATCGCGTTGGCCGACGAAAAGGTAATCTGGTGTTGAATCACGCAAACATCGGGATTGAGCGCGCGCAATGCCGCCGCCGCTGAAGCAACTTTGGGCTTGCCCACGTTCTCATTGCGATGGACAATTTGCCGCTGCAGGTTGGACACGTCCACCACGTCGTTATCCACCAGGCCAAGCGTGCCCACGCCCGCCGCCGCCAGATAGAGGCTGACCGGCGAACCGAGTCCCCCTACCCCGACGACGAGCACACGCGACTCTAGCAGCTTGCGTTGACCCTTGCCGCCCAATTGCGGTAAAACAATGTGACGCGCGTAACGATGGATTTGCTCTTCGGTGAATCCGAACATTTCACTCCGCCTGTAATTCGACTTCGGTCACCACACCGCCAGTGATGCGGAACGCACGCACGCTGGGCGGCTCCTGCGCAAGCGAGATGATGATATAGACCGAGTCGGGATAGAATGCTTCGGCAATGTCGGTCGGTGAGGGGATAAGCGGGCCAGCAGGATGAGAATGATAAATCGCCAACGGCTGAAAGTCGCACGCGCTCATCGCATCGGCAAACTCCTGGCCGCCCATGCGATACTGGACCGGGCTACGCAGGACATTGGGGACGGGTAGGATGCGCAGCACGCGCTCGTCGCGCCCGGCCAACAGCCCGCACGTTTCGAGCGGTGCATCGGCGCGTGCCTGCGCCACCATCTGCTCCACGAATGCGCGGGGGATCTTCACCTCCTCACCTCAAGTACGATTATGCCGCAATTCCTGAATCTGCGCCAGTGGGGATGTCTGGTGACTACCCTGTTTGAACCTGCCGGCCTTGACGCCTTCCGCCACCACGGAAGGCCGACTTGCGCGTCCTGGCTCACGTTGAGTTTGATCGCTTCATCCTTCCAACTTGTGCTATAATACTTGCGCTTGTCAGACGACGAGAGGAAGTAACCGTATGCTCAAAAACCTTTTGAGCCGGGTTGTGGGCGACACATCCGAGCGCGAGGTGGCCCGGCTCAAACCAATGGTGGATGAAATCAGCAGCCTGGAAGCAGAATTCCAGGCGATGGGCGACGCACAACTGCGCGCACTGACGGACGAATTCCGCACGCAAGTGACCGAGTCTACGCAGGCCGAGCGCCAGCAGTTGGCCGACCTGCGCGCCGAGATTTCGGAAGAAGAAGAGGCCGACCGCCGTCGGCGTCTTGTGGACGTTGACCTCAAGAAAGCGCAAGAAGAACTAGACAAAGCGGAAGGCGCGGTGTTGTGGGAAATTCTTCCGCAGGCGTTTGCCGCCGTGCGTGAAGCCGGCCGGCGCGCCATCGGGCTGCGCCACTTTGACGTACAGCTTATCGGCGGCATTGTCTTGCACCAGGGCAAAATCGCCGAGATGAAAACCGGCGAGGGCAAGACGCTCGTCGCCACACTGACGCTCTACCTCAACGCATTGGCCGGGCACGGTGCGCACCTCATCACACCCAACGATTACCTCTCCAAGATCGGCGTGCAGTGGATGGGACCGATCTATCACTTGCTGGGCATGTCTGTCGGCGTCATCCAGCACGAGAGTGCGTTCCTCTATGATCCTGATTTCAAAGCCGCCGACGACCGCTACAATCGTCTGCGCCCTGTCCCGCGCCGCGAAGCTTACACCGCCGACATCACGTATGGCACGAATCACGAGTTTGGCTTTGACTATTTGCGCGACAACATGGCGTGGGAGCTGGCGCAGTGTGTTCAGCGTCCTGACGGA
>CAYGWJ010000441.1:0-4477 GCA_964353405.1 uncultured Anaerolineae bacterium | reverse complement strand
GTGCTTGGTCTTGAATTTCTGATGCGACTTTGCTCCGTCCGGGCTGATGCCGATCACGACCGCATTCTTTTCCTCGATTTGCGGGTACGCATCGCGGAATCCGCACGCCTGCGTCGTGCAGCCGGGCGTGTCATCCTTCGGATAAAAGTACACGATCACCCGCTTGCCACGAAAATCAGATAGCTTTACCTTGCCCCCGCTGTCGCTCGGCAGTTCAAAGTCCGGCGCAGCCTTGCCCACCTCTAGTTCTGGCATTTTATCCTCCTCATGGTTTGGTCGTTCGACCTCCTGCCTCCTGCCTCTTGCTTCATGTCTCCTGAATCCTGCCTCCCGCCTCCTGCCTCTTGCCTCTTGCCTCCTGCCTCCTGCCTCCTGCAGGATCATACCACAGACAGCCTGCCTTGTCCAGGGTAAATATGCACAAATAGTGTTCACTATCTTGACAAGACGGAAGAAATGTGGTATTATTTGACCATCGAGCTAATACTTATTCTGATGGGAGAAGGAAAAATGCCGGCGTATCTGGCCTTTAAAGAAATGTGGCGGAACCGGGGACGGTACTTGCTTTTTAGCATGGTGATTGCCCTCATCACGACCCTGGTGCTGTTCATTGCCGCGCTGGCCGAGGGCCTGGGCAATGGCAACCGTGAGTATATCCAAAAACTGAATGCCGATCTCATCGTCTACAAAAAATCAGCCGACCTCTTTATCAGCGCGAGCAAAATTGACCGGGCCAACCTGGCCAACATCCAGCGCGTCCAAGGCGTAAAACAAGCCGGCCCGCTCAACTTTGCGACGGCCTCGATTGTCTATGCGGATGGTCGCCAACCGTTGAACGTCTCGCTGATCGGCGTCGAGCCGGGCAAGCCGGGCGAGCCGCCCGTGGTGCAAGGTCGGGAGCTGAGGAACCGGCGTGGCAAAGAGGTCATCCTGGAGAAAAGCGCGGCTCTGCGCACGGGATTAAAGATGGGCGATCGTTTTACGATCCGCGCCATCCAGGGGACGAAGGAAGAGTTTTACACCCTCGAGGTCGTCGGCATCAGCGACGGGCGGCAATACTCGCTGTTGTCTTCCATCTTCGTTCCGTTCCTGACCTTTGACGAGATCAAGCCCAAGCCGGTCGTGGATAATGGCGAGAGTGAGCTGGCCTCGAACGTCGTTGCGATCCAACTGGAAAAGCCTGAGGATTGGAAGGCGATGGCCGCGCGGATCGAGAGCCAGGTGAGCGATGTCAAGGTCGTGGATCGGAAGACGGCCTACGAAAATACACCGGGCTATAGCGCCCAGCAGGGCACGTTGAACTCGCAGCAGTTTTTCACGCTGCTCATCGGCGTGCTGGTGATGGGGGGGTTCTTTCAGATTCAGACTCTGCAAAAGGTGCCGCAGATCGGCATGCTCAAAGCCATTGGCACTCGCAATCATGACATAGCCGTCGCCTCGGTCTTGCAGATCATGACGGTGACGGCGCTGGGAGTGGCGATCGGAACGGTCATGACGTATGGGTTGACGTTGACCTTCCCGCCGACGGTGCCGATCGTGTTGACGGGCAGTGCGGCGGCCGTCGGCATCGGCTCGCTGTTGCTCATCGGCCCGCTGGGTGGCATGGTTTCGGTTCGGCACGCGCTCAAGGTTGAACCTCTGATGGCTTTGGGGTTGGGGGCATAAGGAGACTGGTATGACTACAGCATTGGAAACCAGGTCGGTAACAAAAACATACGGGCTCGGCAGCGGCATCATCAAAGCGGTGGATCAGGTCTCGATCCATGTGCAGTCGGGCGAGTTTGTCGGACTGGTCGGTCCGAGCGGCTCGGGCAAGACGACGTTGCTGGCGATGCTCGCCGGTCTGCTCGCTCCGACCGGGGGCGCCATCGTCATTGACGGTCAAGAAATCGGCAAGATGAGCGAGGCACAGCGGTCGCGCTTTCGCCGAGAAAAAATCGGCTTTACGTTCCAGGCCAATAACCTGGTGCCATTTCTAACCGCGCTCGAAAACGTCGAGTTGATGCTCAGGCTCAACGGCAAGCTTGACAAGGGAGGCCGCGCGCGCGCCAAGGAATTGCTCGACCGGCTTGGCCTGGGCGACCGCTTGAACAATCTGCCGCGACAGCTTTCGGGCGGCCAGCAGCAGCGTGTGGCTATCGCCCGCGCGCTGATTCACAGCCCGGCGCTCGTGCTGGCCGATGAGCCGACGGCCAACCTCGACACGGAGCGAGCTTTCCAGGCCGTCGAGACGTTTTCCAACCTGGTCCACGAGCAAAAGCGCGCCGGCATCATGGTGACGCACGACCTGCGCATGTGCCAGTACGCCGACCGGGTCATTCAGATGCAAGATGGCGTCGTCCGGCGCATCATCGAAGATCGTCAGGAGATCAATGCCCTGGCCCAGGCGGGCAAGCAAGAATATGCGCCCGCGCTTGTGCCGACGGTCGAGCCACGGCCCAACGGCCAGTTTCGCAGCCAGCTTCCGGTGATGTCCAGCCAACTGGCCGCCCCGGCGATCTGACCGTCATTTCCTGGTTCATTGGGATTTGCCGTGACGTAGGGGCAGACCTACGTGTCTGCCCTGGGCGAACCTACGTGTCTGCCCTGGGCAGACCTACGTGTCTGCCCTGGGCGAACACACAGGTTCGCCCCTACGAGCGGCATTCATCACGGCATTTCCCAAAGAGCCCATTTCCTCCCCCTGTCCCGCGCACGGGAAGTGTGCGGGACGGGGGTCAGGCTGGGGGTAATGGCAATCTCACCTCGACTGTTGTACCCTCACCGGGCCCCGAGCGGATGGCCAGCCGCGCGCCGATAAGCTGCGCGCGCTCGTGCATTCCCATCAAGCCATAGTGTCCAGCCGAAACGAGCTCACCTGACCGCTCCGGCACCCTAAACCCGGCGCCGTCATCTTGCACGTGCAGCACCACATCATGGGGATCGAACTCGGCGGTCACGTGGGCGCTCGCCGCACCCGCATGCTTCACGACATTGCTGAGCGCCTCCTGGGCGATGCGGTACAGTGCCAGCTCCATATCCGGCGCAAAGCGGCGCGGCTCGCCCTTTAGCTCGAACGTCGCCCGGAAATCGCCACGGCTCGTATCACGGGCCAGCGCCTCGAGCGCGGTGACCAGTCCCACCTCTTCCAGGTAAATCGGGCGGAGCGCGCGCGAAAAACGGCGCACCTCTCCCAGCGTCGTCTCTAGCATGTCTTGCAACTCGGCCAGTTGCGCATCAAGCGCGGATGGGTCACTCTTGGCTTTGCGGCGCGCAGCCTGCACGCGCTGCTTGAGCGCGATGAGGCTCTGAACCGTGTCGTCGTGCAGCTCGCGCGCCAGCCGCTTGCGCTCATCCTCTTGCGCCGCCGTCACCGCGCCCAGGTAGCCGCGCATACTCTGTTGATACGTGCGCACCTGGACCGCCATCCGCGCCAGCGCCTTTTGTAGTTCTTGAATCTCTTCGATGCCGCCCACGGGCGCGGCGACCGCGTCGAAATCTCCCCACCCCAGCGCCGTAACCTGCGCGTCGAGCTTTTGCAGGGGACGGATGATGCGCTGCACGCCCAGCCCGATGGCTACGAAGGCCAACGCTATAGCCGGCACTAACAACAGCGGCGCGATGAGTGATGTCCTCAGCCAGGGGCTGGCCACCTCGCCCCACGGTTCTTCCACGATCAGCGCCCAACCTTGTGAGGGCACCGCCGCATACGCCACGACGTGCTCTTGGCCGCCGGGCCGGTCGGCGCGATACAACGTGCCACTTTGTCCCGTCAGTGCTTCGGCCACGCCCGGATGAGAGATCGGTTGGTTGATCAGCCGGGCGTCCGTGTGGTAAATGGCGCGGCCCTGCGCATCCACCAGCATGACGGTCGTCTGGGGATTCATCTGAAGCACGGTCATCAAGCTGCGGACGCGCTGGCTATCCTGCGCCAGCGATGGATCATTCAGCGCAACCGCCACCGCACGAACCGTGCGCAGGTCACGGTCGCCCACCATCTCACGCATCGAGTTTTGGTGAACGGTCACACTGCCCAATGCCACCGCTGAAAGGACGAGGAACAGGGGCAGGATCGTGTAAAACAACAATTGTGCGGAAAGGCCGCGCAGACGTTTCATAGGCTACAAGCGCGCTATCGGGCCAGCGCTCTACTCCACTGACACCAACCCCAATTGAATTGCCTTGGTCACCGCCTCGGTGCGGCTGGCGACCGAAAGCTTGCCATAGATGTTGGTGAGGTGACCCTGCACCGTTCGGTCGCTGATGCTCAGTTGCGCGCCGATGGCTTTGTTGGTAAATCCACGCGCGGCCAGTCGAAGCACTTGTATCTCGCGCGCGGAAAGGGCTTCCACGGTTCCGGCGGGTGGCCCGCCCGATAGATTCGCCATCACTTTGCGCAAGATGGCCGGGTCAAGCGCCGACTTGCCTTCGTGAACGGCGCGCACCGCCGCAACAATGTCTTCTGGCTCAGCCGTTTTCAATACATAACCATTCGCCC
>CAYGWJ010000440.1:0-34766 GCA_964353405.1 uncultured Anaerolineae bacterium | reverse complement strand
CCAGTATACTTGCACAAATGGCCGCTGTCGCCTTGCGCTTCAGATTTCTGAACGGGGCGATGTACGAAGCGTCCAGCCAGCTGCGACAGGCAGGTCAAGGGAGAGTGGGCAGTATGATAGCGCCCCTTCCCACCGGAAACGCCTCGCTGGTGCTGACCTAAAATGAAGCCTCGCATTACGCCACTCGATCCCTGGATCGCGCACAAAATAGCTTGCCAAAATGGACTGACGCGAGAGACCCTTGAGGCCCATCAACTCGAAAAGCTTCGCGAGACACTTTACCTGGTCAGACTCAAGAGTCGTTTTTATCAAGAGCGCCTCGACGATGCGCCACACTACGTCTCCAGTCTCAGAGACCTAACCCAATTCCCGTTCACCACTGCGCAGGACATTCGCGAACAGGCATTACAGTTTCTGTGCGTCTCACAAGACGAAATCCAACGTGTAGTCACGCTGGACACTAGTGGGACAACGGGCAATCCGAAGCGTCTCTATTTCACCAAAGAAGATCAAGAGCTGACGATTGATTTCTTTCACATCGGCATGTCTACCTTCACTGAGCCTGGCGACAAGGTCTTGATCTTGTTGCCTTGTGAACGCGTGGGCAGTGTGGGTGACTTGCTCGCGATGGCATTGCAGCAGTTAGGCGCTCATCCTATCAAACACGGGGTAGTGCAAGACATCTCTGAAACGCTGGCCGTGATGAATCAGGAACAAGTATATGGCCTGGTGGGCATCCCCACGCAGGTGCTTGCGCTTGCGCGCCATAGCGATGGGCTGAAACTCAAAAGCGCGCTGCTCACCACCGACCACGTGCCAGACGCTATTGTCAGAGCCGTTGAGCGTGCATGGGGATGTCTGGTATATAATCATTATGGCATGACAGAGATGGGGCTGGGCGGTGGAGTCGAATGCCAGGCGCGGCGCGGCTATCACCTGCGGGAAGCCGATATGATTTTCGAGATCGTCAATCCGGCGACGGGGCAACCTGTTGTGGAAGGCGAAGCGGGCGAAATGGTGTTCACCACACTCACCCGGCATGGCATGCCGTTGATCCGTTATCGCACGGGCGACATCAGCCGCTGGCTTACCGGCGAGTGCCCCTGCGGCACCACTTTGAAAACGCTGGAACGGGTCAAGAGTCGAGTCAGCGGCCACGTGGCGGTAGGCGATCAATGGCAGTTGACGATAGCAGAGTTGGACGAGGCGCTCTTTTCTATCGCGCGTGTGCTGGACTTTTCTGCTGCCATTTCCCGCGAGGGAGCACAGGACTGTTTGCGCCTGGAGGTCAGGGTCGTTGAAGCAGCGAATGACAATATAGCGGTCGCGATTGATGCTGCACTGGAATCCATTCCTGCAGTAAGACTTGCCAGAGCATCTCACCAACTCGATGTAGTTGTTGCGATGCAGAACACTCGCTCGGTCGTTGCCCGCCCAATCAAGCGGACAATCGCGGACAGGAGGACAAGTGCGTGACCTATTGCCCGAAATCGAACGCTGGAGGCAAGCCGGCAAGCAGGTTGCCATTGCCACCATCGTGCAAGTGTACGGCTCCGCCCTGCGGCCCCTCGGTTCCAAGATGGCGTGCACATCGGCGGGCGACATTGCCGGGTCAGTCAGCGGCGGTTGTATCGAAGGTGCGGTCTATGAAGAGGCGCAAAAGGTAATGAAGCACGGCCGGCCCAAACTGCTCGAATACGGCGTTGCTAATGAATCGGCCTGGGAGATTGGACTGGCCTGCGGTGGCACGATTCAAGTGTGGGTGGAATCACTCGCGCCGCAAGTCTACACGACTCTCAAGCAATGCCTGGACGCGGGACAATTGGTCGCCCTGGCGACCATCATCGCGGGCACAGGCTTAGGAAGCAAATTGCTCATCTGGCCGGGCGGGCGGACGCAGGGCACTCTGGGATCAGCCGAGTTGACCGAGCAAGTCATTCGTTATGCGGCTGACCGGTTGCCCACTCACGATCCTGGGCGAGCAATGTTCGATACAGCAAATGGGCCGGTGGATGTGTTCGTCGAGGTTTTCCCCCCGCTGCCCCGGTTGATCATCGTGGGCGCAGTCCACATTGCCATCCCGCTGGTGACGTTCGCCAAAACGTTAGGCTTTCGCACGATTGTGGTGGATGCCCGTTCGGCGTTCGCCACACGAGAGCGTTTCCCACATGCCGATGAGATGATTGTCGAGTGGCCTTCCACGGCTATGTCCAGGTTAGGCCCGGATGAAGCGACGTATATCGTCGTCGTGACGCACGACGACAAGCTGGACATTCCGGCCTTGCAGACGGCGCTCGCCAGCCCGGCGCGTTACATCGGCATCCTCGGTTCCACCACATCACATGCCAAGCGCGCCCGGTCCCTCAGGCAACTCGGCATCACTGACGAGCAACTGGCACGCATTCGCGCGCCGATTGGATTAGATGTGGGCGCTGTCGGCCCGGAGGAGATCGCGCTTTCGATCATAGCCGAAATGATAGCGGTTCGACACGGCCTCGACACAAGACACATCAGATCGTTGAGTGCCTATGGCTGAATCCGTCGCCGGCATCATTCTGGCCGCGGGCGCTTCTCGGCGCATGGGGCGCTCAAAGCAGTTGTTAATGTGGCGCGGCAAGCTGTTCATCTGCCAGGTGGCAAATACGGCGCTCGATGCCGGTCTCTCGCCCGTGGTGGTCGTCACAGGCGCAGAAGCTGATGAGGTGCGGGCGGCGCTGGCAGACTTGCCGGTCGAGATTGTCCACAATCCTGATTGGGCCGAAGGGCAAAGCACTTCGGTGCGGGCCGGATTGCAAAGCCTTCCTCCCGACACGCGCGCCGTTATCTTTTTTCTGGCAGACCAGCCCCACATCCCAACGACTCTGGTGCGCGCGTTGGTGGAGCAGTATACGCAGACTCTATCGCCCATCGTCGCGCCCCTCGTCGGCGACCGGCGCGGCAACCCCGTTCTGTTCGACCGCAACACTTTTTCCGATTTGATGTCGCTTCACGGCGATGCGGGTGGGCGGCTCGTCTTTTCCCGCTATCCTATTACCCACGTTCCCTGGAATGATCCAAACCTGCTGTTGGATGTAGACACGCTTGAGGATTACGAGCGGCTGTTGAATTCATCGCCTTGAGACCGAACATTCACCTACGTGTGTTGGGCATGGGCAGCGGCGTCCGCACTGGCCAATCGGGAATCAGGATCGACGTCTCTTGGGGTTTGACGGGCGGCTCGTTCTGGATCGGGACACCAGGTTGTTGCTTGGGTATCTCAATCGGTTTTTCAAAGTGATGAGTGTCAATCGGCCTGATTTGTAGTGCGCTATGCCGAGTCATCAGCCCGATTCCATCGTATACAATGCCTGTTCCAAACCCTTCCACTTTGTTCCAGTTTTCTAGGGCAAATAGACAAGACCGGCAGAAATACGCAGCCGGTGCGACTTGGCATTCAGTGCCAAGTCCGTGAGTGTAGGTCGTGCAGTCTCGAGTTGACCTGCAGTTGAGTTGGTGAACTCAAATGACGGAACAGACGGATAGGGGTACGGAGTGGTTTATCGGTATGATGGAGGTAGACTTGCACGAGTTCTTGAAAAATCTTGTCACCGGGAACAGGTGGGGCTATAATCCGGTCAATCTTGTACGACCGGGTTGCGATGAACTCAGAATCACGGGGCTGGCCTTAAATGTCAGACCCAGTGGCAAAAGATTACCCGTTTCTGATAGGAGCTCATAACCCGGATGTCGTTGGTTCGAATCCAAGCCCTGCAATCAAGTTGGTCGGTGATGATGCGCTAGGCAGACCGTCTCGCGGCCTCGCGATATTTGTGGTCGTACAAATCCTTATCGTAGGGCGCTCTTCTTCCGCGGCAATCTTCCCGAGGGCAAAGCTGGCAACTGGCAAAGCTTTCCTCGGTGGGAAAGATCAGGCCAGAGACCGTCTTGGTTGGCACCATCAGCAGGCTGTCCGTCAGGCGAACGCCGATCGCCGCCTGCGGATCGCCCAGCAGCGCGAACAAGGCCCGCTGTTCTTTCAGCGGCCAGTCTGCCAGCGAGCCGGGGTTCATCCTGGCCAGTTGGCTGAACTCGTATTGCTCAGCCAGATGCTTTTCCAGAAACTGCATGGCCGAACGCAGCGCCATCTCGGCGATGGCGTCGGCCCAAAAGCGCTGCAACAGGTCGTCCATCGAGCCGGCCCACTCGTGCAATTCCATGCCGCAGGTCACGATAAAGGGGAACACCTTGTGCGCCTTTTCGACGTTGACCCGCAGCACGCGGCTGGTAAAGACCACGCCGTCGGTCGCAATGGTGTCCTCGCCTTTGGATTCGATAAAAGCCACCTTGTAAATCGCTTTGGGCCTGCCAATGTCATAGGCGGCCTGGGCCAGGCGTTCAATCTCGGCCACATGTCCGCTCGAGGCCTTGATGCGTAGCATGTCCATCAGTTCAGCCGGGTCCAGGTGGAACGGGATGTTGTCAAAGATAATCGTATCCATGTGTTATGCCTTGGCGATTTCAGCTATCCCAACCAAAGGGCAGGCGATCCGCCGGCTCTCCAGTGTAACCCGCCAGAGTAAAGCTAAAGGTACTGCCTTCGCCGACCTGGCTTTCCACGCCCACCTGCCCGCCCAGCTTTTCCACAATGCGCCTCACAATAGACAGCCCCAGCCCATGTCCCCCGGCGCGCACGTGGTCGAGCCGCGTGAACGAAGTGAACAGCCGGAGCTGGGCTTCCGGCGCAAGGCCCGCGCCGTGATCGCGCACCCAGAAGCGGACCGTTCCATCCACTTGCAGCTCCGCGCCCAGTTCCACACGCGGCGCGGCCCCAGGCGTGCCCCCGTACTTGAGAGCGTTACTGATGTAATTGACCCACACTTCTTCGACCCAGGGAGCATAGCCCATCGCCAGCGGCCACGCGGACGTATCCGGCGCCATGACCTGGCCGTGGTTAGCCTGGATGACGAAAGCCAGCCGGTGCAGGGCCTCGGACACAATGGAAGCCATGTCGAGCGGCTCTAGCTCCACTTCGGCCTTGCGCACCTCGGACAGCAAGAGCAGCTCTTGAATGATGCTGGCCATCTTTTGCGCCGTGCGCACAATCTCGGCGGCGGCCTTCTTGCGATCTTGCGGCGTGAGCGAGGGCTGGTCATCGCTCAACACTTCAGCATAGCCCATGAGCACACCCAGGGGGTTCTTGAGGTCGTGCGCAACGGTGTGGGCATAGGCATCCAACTCGGCGTTGCGAGCCTCCAGTTCGAGGGTCTGCTGGCGGAGCGCCTCTTGCGCGCGTTCGCGCTCGGCAATCTCTTGCTGGGCCGTTTCGTACAGCCGCGCGTTCCGGATGGCGGTCGAGGCGGCCGCGGCCAGCGGCTCGAGCAAGTTCAAATCGGCGGCCTTCCAACGGTTGGTGCGCTCGTGCGCCACCTGAAGCACGCCGATCACCTTCTCGTTGGCCCACAGCGGCGCAGTCAGCATCGAGTGCAACTCCCGCTCCATCTGCCGGTCAACGCCGACAAAATGGCGCTCGTCGTTCGGAGCATCCCCTACGATGGCGCTCCGGCCTGTACGGGCGACCCAGCCGGCAGGCCCTTGCGTCGGCGCCATCCGCCATCCGCGCATGATCTCACTGTGAGGGCCGACGGCTTGCCGGCAGACCAGATCGCCGGTCTCCGGGTCAACCAGCCAGGCCGAGCCGATGTCCGCGTACAACAAATCGCGCGCCTCTTCCAGGATAGCCGTGAGGACCTGGTCCAGGTCCAGCGTGGAAGTGAGGGTTTGAATAGCGCTGTTGAGCAGCGTCAGTTCGCGGTTGCGCTTGCGCAGCGACTGCTCGGCTCGGGTGCGGCGAGTGACATCGCGTAGGATGAGCAATCGTCCGGTCAGGCGGCCACGCCGGTCCATCAGCGGCGAGAGTCGCGCCTCCAGGTTCCTCTGTAACTCACCCTCCCCCAGCGCGATTTCGGACACGGTAAAAGTGGCGTCCCGGTAGCGTTCCGCTAGATCGGGCCAGGCGTCCAATACCCGCTTCACCGGCTGGCCGATGGGGGTGGACGACGGCGAGCCCATGATCTGCAGGGCCATCGCGTTGACGTCAACGACCCGATCTCGCGCGTCCAACACAATCACACCGTCGTCAATGTTCTCAATGACAGTGGCGCGCGCTATCGGCGCTACGTCGAACAGGCGATATCGGACCAGCCCCCAGGCCGCCGCCACGCCGGCCAGGCCAAGGACAGCGGGAGTAATGTCGTGGCCAGGAATCGGGCTGACGCCGAATAAGTACAAGACATTCCCCACCATCGGCAGCAGCAAGCCGATCGTCAGGGTCAGAATCTGGCGGCGAAACAGCGGCTGCGAGTGCAAAAGCGCGTCAACCAGCAAATAGAACGCGATGAGGGATATCAAGTAACTGTAGATGACGTGAACGGCGAACCACGGTCCGTTTGTCTTGGCGATGACAGGCAATGGGCCGGACAGATCCAGCGCGACGTTGCGCCGTATCAGGCCGTGAGCATCGTTCGTCCAGGCCAGTACAAATGCGATCAGCGGCTCGACGCCGAGCCAGGCCATCCGGCGAGGGGTCGCCCACTCAGCCCGGCCGGTGTATTGCAGGACCAGGACGAGCCATGCCAGAGGCAAAGCGCTATAACACAAATATTGGACGTTGGCCCAAAAGAGCTGGGTGGGCAGGTCTGCGCCCGCCATCTCTAGCGCATTGGCCAGCGACCAGGCCGTGGCGATCAGCATGAGAGTGGCAAAAGTGACAGCGCCCGTCACGGCACGGCGCCGCCAGACATAGAGACCCAGTCCAGCCGTCATAGCCGCCGGCACGATCAACAGCCAGAGGTAGGGAGTGTATTGAAAACGCATCCCAGATTCCTTGGCGCCGCAGCTCAGCGGACGACCAGCGTGTAACCGCCATCTACGATAATCGTCTGACCGCGAATCATTTCGGCAGCCGGCGTGCAGAGGAACGCGACGACATTCGCAATGTCTTCCGGCGTGACCATGCGCCCGGCCGGTACACGCTCTTCACTGTTGGCCAGCAAGCTGCCATCGTGCAGCGCGCGAAAATGCTTGAGCGCCTCCGTCAGCACAGTGCCCCCCGACACCGCGTTGACGACGATACCCCATGCCGCCAGCTCGACGGCCAGGTAGCGCGTCACGGCTTCCAGCGCGGCCTTGCTCGCGCCGACTGTGATATAGTCCGGCAGGACACGCTGGCTGCCGATGGACGACTGATTGACAATGTAACCGCGCCCGCGCTTTTGCATCAGCGGCACGGCTTTTTGAGCGCAGAACAGCGCCGACCGTGCGTTGATGTTCATGGTCCAGTCCCAGCCCTTGACGCGCTGTTCCATGACGGGGCGATTATAACCCGATGCGGCATTACAGACCAGGATGTCCAATGCGCCAAAGGCTCGCTCCGTCTCGGCGAACAGACGCTCGATGCCTTCCGGTTGGCCAATGTCCGCTCTGACGACGACGGCCTTGCGGCCCAGATTTTCAATCTCGTGAGCGGTTTCTTCGGCCGGGGCGCGGTTCCGGAAGAAATTGACGACAATATCTGCGCCGCGCCCGGCCAGGTGCAGCGCGATAGCACGGCCAATACCCCGGCCTGAGCCAGTGATCAGCGCGACCTTGTTCTCAAAATCCATCTTCAACCCTCACATCCAAGACACCCAGTGGTTCGTGGTGTCTCGGTGACGCTGGCCTCCCGCACCATTATCTTGGGAAACAGGGTTCGATCCAGTTCATGCAACCGTCCGGGGCCGAGCCGCTGTGCCTCGTCCCGCACGCGCTCCGCATCGGCGATGAGCCGCGCCACGTCAATGCCCTGGCATTCGGGCGCGAATGAGCGCAGACGACTCAAGCCGCGCTCGAACATCTTGTGCGCGCCGGGCCAGTTGCCGCGCTCGATCTGATAAAAGGCCAGGCCAACTTGCAGGATGCCCTGATATAGCCCGCGCACCGGGCGTGACTCGGCCCGCCATGCCGTTTCCAGCGTCTCGTGCTGCGCCAAGAATTCGCCACGATTGAATTCTTCAACGCCTTTCAGCACCAGCGGCCGCGGTCGTTCGGCGCATTCATTCTTCGTCATGGATCTTGGTCTCAATCTGTATCCAATCCAGCTCAAGCCACTGCCGCCCCGGCGCGTCGAGCGTGCCAAAGCGAAACTCGCCGCGCGGCGTCGCTATGGCAAACTGGTTATCCACCCAGGTCACAAAGCCCAGCGGCCCGGCCGGGGGATGAGGCGCGCGCAGAATACTTGACCCGTTCACCCAAAACGTCGCAACGTCGGGTAGCCATTCCAACTCGTAGGTGTGCCAGGCTGTCCAGTCAAGATGGAGGGGGGCTTCGTGCGCGCCGCTGATGCGCTGCACCCAGCGCGCCGCCGACGCGGCGCGCGCCGGCCCGGTCAGGCGCGCCCACAGCACAGCCAGCGCTGTCGGCAAGCCGGAGAGCAACGCACCCGCGAGCGTCGTATTGACCACCGCGGCCTTCCACCCTCGCCCCGGCACGTCGGGAACGAGCGCCATGTCCGAAGGCGGCGAGGCGTAGAAAAACCACACCGCTTCCGGCAAGGCCAGGACCCTCCCGCTCAAAGTGAACGGATCATTCCAAAAGCCAAAACCGGCCGTGCCAACCGGTTCGGCCTGCGACGCGCGCGCCCGGACACTCATCCTGAGCGGCGGACGCCACGGCCACTGGCTGCGGCGCAAACCGTGATAATCGTCGAGCTGCGCATCCGAGTACTCGCCTGCACGCGCATCCCAGGTGACAAGGCGCAGTGTAGACTCGCCGGCTTCCACCCGACCTGTGCCTTGCAACCAGCGCGTCCAGTGCGGCAGTGGCTCGCCATCGAAATGGTACTGCATCTTACCTCTTGCATCGTCTTTCGCGCGTGTCTTGACCGCCTGCTTGATGTGCGGTACAATTCGCATTTGTGACTATCGGTCAGTCGGGAGGTCATATGCCGATCTATTCTTACAAATGCGAACAGTGCGGGACACGCTTTGACCGGATACAAAAATTCACTGACAAGCCCTTGACCCGCTGCCCGGAATGCCGGGGCCAGGTCAAGCGGCTCATCCAGCCAGCGGGGATTGTCTTTAAAGGTTCCGGGTGGTACATCACCGACAGCAAAAAGTCGTCATCGGCGACGGTGACGTCGGGCAAAGACAAGGATAGCACGGAGAGCAAACCAGGAAAGACCGAGACCAAGACCTCGGCAGATTCGGACTCGTAGCGCGGCCCCACAACGCACCGTAAAGAGAGGAGGCTGGTCGTCCTCTCTTTTACTTTTAAGGATCAGACCTCCGAGCGAGTTACGCTCTGGAGGTCTGACCTATTCATAACTGAAAGCCGCCCGTTGCCTGGACGATCTTTTGCTGATAGTGAGTGACGTACTCGCCGAGCTTGCCCATCAACTCGTGCCAGTCGTCGCTGTTCACAACATGCTGAATCGTCTGCACGTCTTCGGCCACACTGCCGGTCAGAATCTGCGGGCAGTCGCCATAGACCGTATACCACGCCTCGGTCGGCTGGAGCCCCAGGCGCATCAGCCCCGGCGCAAACTCTTTGACCACAAACTCGAAATACTCTGCTTCACGTCCCGTGCGAATGTTCCAACTCATCAACAATTTCATCATCACTCAATACCCCCAACTCACTGCCCAAGCTGTTTGAGCCACTCTTCCACTTCGGCGCGGCGATTGGCGGGAGGGTTCAGTGTGAGGAAGCGCTGGAGCGTCTGGAGCGCCGCGGCCCGGTCGCCCTTCAACATGAGCGCCCTGCCCAGCGCATACAACGCTTCGGGCTGACTGGGCGCAAGTTGTACCGCTTTGTTCAAAGAAGTCACAGCGCCATCGAGATCATTCTGGAGCAGCTGCGTATTGCCTAATCCAATGTACGCGGCGGCCAGGTTCGGATTAGACTTGATCGCAGCCTGAAATTCAGGCAAGGCTTCATTCACCTTGTTCTGCTGGATAAAAGCCGCGCCAAGCAGGTAATGCGTCTCGGCGTCATCGGGCGCTTGTTGGAGCGCCAACTGGAACTGGGCAATGGCATCGTCGAGCTGGCCCATCTGATAATAGGCCGCACCCATGTTCGTGATGGCGCTGGTGTTTTTCGGGTCGAGCGCCAGCGCCGCCTTGTACTGCTCAATAGCCAGCTGAGACTGACCGCCGCTGACGTAGAGGTTGCCCAGCAAAACGCGCGAGCGAACGTTGCGTGCGTCCAGCGTGGTGATGGCATCCAAAATCTGCGCGGCCTGCTGCGGGTCCTTGCTCGCCAGGTCACTGCTGGCGGCCAGCCCCGCCGTGACCGCCGCCGAGATTTCCCGCGTGTAGCTCACCGCCATGCCGGCGTTGAGCTTGACGCCCGCCGCCAGCGGCGCGGCAGCCTCGACGGGCTTGCCCGAGGCCACCAGCAATGCGCCCAGGCGAAAGCCGACTTGCGGGTCCGTGGATTGAAGCGACAGCGCAGCCTGATACTGGCCGATGGCATCGTCCGGGCGATTGGCTTTCTCATACGCTCGCCCCAGCAGCACGCGGGCCTCAACCTGCTTCGGGTCCACCTGGGTCACCTGCTCCAACTCGCGGATGGCCGTGGCAACGTCGCCTCTTTCCAGCGCGGCCTGGCCAGCCTCAAGGGGCGACTGCCGCGAGAAAGGCTTGGCGTACAAAACCAGTGCGACTAGAACGATGAGCAGACTGACCGCGAGAGCGAGCCAGCGATAGCGTCTGGTGACTCTAGGCGCGCGTTCACCTGGCTCATAGACACTCGGCGGTTCAGATGGGCCACTCGCCTCCACACTTGCATCCGCAAGGCCAACCACTGGCGACTCGTCAAGACCCGCTAGTTCGGGTTGAGCACTCGCAAAAGCCGTGGCCTCTTGCGGCGATTGGAGCGCACTGGGCCACACGACATCGGGACGTGTGTGGCGACATATCTCGATGAATTCGGGAATGCTTTTTCTTCGTTCAAGATGGGCAACGAGTTCCCGAGCCTTGCCGCTTTTTCCTTCAGCCGGCAGACGGTCGTAATCCACGCCCACGTCAAAACAGAGTGTACGCAGTTCATCCTCACTCAAGCCATCAACAAGGTTATGCTGCAAGGTAGCCAGTTGTTCAGTGAAAGTATTCACTTCCGGGGGCACATCCACCTCCTGGAGGGTAACTATTCTTCCTTGCTCTTGAGTTCCAGCAAGACGATCTGGGTCTCTTCCGGCAACGCGCTACGCGTGACCCTGAGCGTTTCTTGAGTGGGAACGTCGTCCAACCCCATCTCTTTCAGGAACTTGGTCACCAGGTCAAGCTTGACGTTCGGCTCTAAACCTTTGACTTTATAGTGCATGGGGATGACGATGTGCGGTTCAAGCAAGCTCACCACTTCCGAAGCCTGCGCCGCATTGAGCGATTCACCGCCGCCGACCGGGATGAGCAGAACGTCCACTTCACCCAACGTTTCTTCCACCTGCGCCTGTATGGGAACATGATCGAGGTCGCCCAGGTGGCAGACAGTCAGGTCTTCGAACTCAAAGAGGAACACTGTGTTGCGCAGCTTGGCGACCGGCTCTTTGCTCTTTTTGCGCTCGCCGCGCAGTTCCAACCCGGTGACAAACACCCCGGCAACTTCGTACTCGCCCGGCCCGGTCAAAGTCTTGAATCCGCTCTTGACGCCCTTGGCATAGTTATGATCATCCGCATCGTGGCTGACTGTCACCACGTCCGCGCGGACGCGGGGGAGAATCAAGCCGATGTCTTTGCCGTAAGGATCGGTGACGACCGCCACCGAGCGGCCGCGCAACCGAAAGCAACTATGACCGAACCAGGTGATCTCCATAAAAACGCTGCGGCTCCTTGGAAACTACTATCAAAAGTGATTATACCAGTCAATCCGTCAATCCGTCAATCAAGGGTCGCTGCACGTGAACGGACCGCTATTGGGACAGCGGAAGAGTAAAGTAAAAGGTGCTGCCCTGACCTTCTTCGCTTTCCACCCAGATGCGCCCGCCATGCACTTCCACCATGAGCTTGCAGAACGTCAGACCCAGGCCCGTGCCGCGCCGCCGGCTGCTCTTTCTTGGCCCCTGCGTAAAGCGTTCAAAGATCCGCTCGTGATACTCGGCCGGGATGCCCGCCCCGGTGTCGTGCACACCACAGCGGACCCGGTCCACCTCCCCCGGCGCAAGCTCGGCCATCACCGTCACCCGCCCATCGGGTGGCGTGAACTTGATCGCATTATCCACCAGGTTCGTCAATACCCGCCCGATTTTTTCTTCGTCTACGAACACGCTCCACGGCTCTCTGATGCGGCGCTCGAACTTGATGCCTTGCTCTTGAGCCAGCGGGGCCAGTCTGTCCAGCACGCCCTCCACCAGCTCGCTCAAATCCGTCGGCTGCTGTGCCAGCTCCATCCGGCCCGCTTCCAGCTTGCCGATGTCCAAAAGCGAGTTGACCAGGTCAATCAGCTTGAGGCAGCTCCGTTCCGCGATGGTGAACGTGTCCTGCAGCGTTGGATCCGTGCGAGAAGCCGGATGGATTTCGCGCAGGAGCAGCAGACCACTGTAGATGGCCGAGAGCGGACTGCGCAAGTCGTGGATGATCATGCTGGTCAGGTCGTTGCGCATCTGCTGCAGTTCGCGCTCTTCCGTCACATCTCGCAGCACAATCATCCAGCCGGCGGTCTTGCCAAAAGTGTCGCGCACGGCAATGCCGGACCGCTCGACAAAGCGCGGCGCAGGCCGGACCAACTGATAAATGTCCTGCCTTTCCTGGGGGTGCTGGTTTTGCCAGAGTTGATCGAGCGCAGCCAATAGGGCCGGGGGGCCGTAGCCCAGTTGAGTGGCAATGTCCAGGCCGGACCCCAATATCTCGGTCAACAACTGTCCTTCGACCATCTCGCGCTGGATGCCCAGCAGTTTTTCCACGGCCGGGTTGACGAGCACCACACGGCCCGCCATATCGAACATCAAAATGCCTTCGCGCGAAGAGTTGAGAATGGCACTCAGCCGGTCGCGAACCTGAGCTACATCCTGAAACAGCCGCGCGTTCTCAATGGCCGCCGCCGCCTGGTTGCCCAGCGCCGAAACCAGCTGGACATCGGCGTCGGTGAATTTGAACGTGCGCTGGCTGTAGGCGTTCAGCACGCCCAGCACCTGGTCATGGCTGATGACCGGCACGAGAATCATCGAACGAACGCCGATGGCGACCAAACCTTTGTTGACATCCGGCTCCTTGTGCGTGTCGCCGACGAGGATGGGCCGATGCTGTTGCAACGCGCGGCGCGTCATGCCGTGCGGACGGATGCCCTCGGTGCTGCTGCCAGGCATCTCGATACCCGCAGTGGCGCCGGGCAGAAACATGTCAGAGTTGACATCGTAAAGATACAAGGCGATCGTGTCTGCGCCCGTGAGCTGGCGCGCCGCCTTGACGATGCGAACCAGGACCTGGCGCAAGTCCAAACTGCCGGTAAGCGCCAGGCTGGCCTGGTGTAGTTCCGACAGGTCGTTGATGCGCCGCGTGCGCTCGTCGAACAGCCGCGCGTTTTCGAGCGCCACCGCGGCCTGGTTGGCGAGCTGTTGCGTAAAGGCAACCGTGGCGCTGTCGAAAGCATAGGGCGTGTGGCTCTCCATCGTGATTACGCCCAGCACCCGGCCCTCGCGGACGATGGGCACGGAAAGCTTCGCATGCACCCGCGAGTCGGCGGCGACATAGTCCGGGTCTAGATGCACTTCAGGGACATTGGCCAGCACTCCAGTGCGCAGCACGCGGCCCAAAATGCCTTGCGTCATAGGCCACGGCTTTTGCTGGTACGGTCCTACCCACTCGGTCGGGTAGCCGCGCTGCGCCATAAACACGCCGCCTCCACTCGTCTCGTCCACCAAAACCAGCGCGGCCATCTGCGCATTGGTGACGTGTATCGCCCACTCGGCGATGCGGTCCGCGATGCGCGCCACATCCAGTGTCCCGGCAAATTCGCGTCCGATCACCTCCAGCGCCGAGAGTTCCTCCACGCGACGAGCCAGGGCCTGATCGGTCCGCTCGTACAATCGCGCATTGTTCACCGCCGCCGCCGCCTGGTTAGCAAAGGTCTGCAACAAGTCCATCTCAGCCAGCGTGAAGGGGTGCAGGTCCGTGTAGTAGACCGCCAACGTCCCGATGACGCTATTCCGCGCCAGCATGGGCACTTCGGCCACCCCACGAAAACCCTCGGCCTGGGCAATGGGGATAAACACCTCAAAGCCGGCCGAGCTAGAGACGTCGGGCACGAACGCAGGACGGCGCCGCGCCGCCACCATTCCGCGCTCGCCCGGCGCCACCTTCAGGTGATGCGCCCCTTCAACATAGACGGCGCTGAGGCCGACTGATTGGACCAGATCGAGTTCAGTGCCGGTATCATTCAACAGGAAAATGGCAGACTTTTGGCAGCCCGTGAGCGGGCCCACCGTTGAGATGATGATGTGCAGCACGCGATCCAGGTCAAGCGTTTCGGTGATGGCGGTGGAGACCGAATTGAGAATGGCCATCTCTGCCGCGCGCTGGCGCAGCGTGCTGTACAGTTGCGCGTTGTTGATCGCGACGGCTACCTGCACCGCAACCGTCGTCATCAATTCCATGTGGCTGTGATCGTAGGCGCGGGGATCAGGGCTGTGCACGACAATCGCGCCCAATGCGCGGCCATCCGTCAGAATGGGAACCCCCAGCCAGGACTGTGCAGAGACCAGCAAGGTCACACCCAGTTGCTCGGTCATCTGCGTGAGGTTCTCGCGGACGAGCAGCGGCTGACGCGAGCGGATCACGTGCCCGGCCAGGCTGACGCTGGCAGGGCGCGGCCTGGGATGCCGCTTCTCTCCGGCTGCATAGTAAAGCGGAAAAGAAACCTGATCGGTGTCCGAGTCGTACAGGGCAAAATAAAAGCTGCGCGCATCGAGCAACTGGCCAATGTGCTCGTGGATGGCTTCGAGCAGTTCCGGCAAATCCAGACTGGCGCGCATCGCGCCGCGGATGGCGCTCAGACTGGTCAACTGGCGGACGCGCTTCTCGGCCTCGGCGCGCGCCTGTTCCCGCTTAGAGACATTCACCAAGACCACCACGAGGTACAGGCACACACCGGCAAACAACCATACCCCCAGGTACTGGTAAATCATGGCAGCCAGCGCAGCCGCCGGCAGAGGCGCCAGCTTGAACCACACCAGGGTCCGAGCATTGCGGCGCAAGTAATCGAGCACGAACACGTGGTCTTTGATGTTCAGAAACGCCGCCGAGATGAGAGTATTTGCCAGAAAATGGGCAAGAGCCAAAACAACCAGCGGCAAGAGATTGGCGCTGATCGAACCGAAGAGCAATGCCCGGCCGCCGACGAGCCGATAGCACCATACGGCGGCCAGCAGACTGAACACCTGAAGCGCCGAGCGCGACGCGGCATGGACGACCGATTGCAGGACCGTCCGGCGCGACAAGCCGAGCCAGGTGGCCCATAGCGGCTGGCTCAATTCGGCCAGCACTGCGCTGAGCAACGCGGCCCAGGCGGCCAATTGCACATCGAAAGTCAGATAGACGCCCAGGATAAATACGTTTGCCAGGCCGGCGTGTCCGGCCAAACTCGTATTCGGGAAAACGCTGGCGAACGCGGCCAGGCCGACCCATAGACCAAGCGGAATGTAGCTACGGCTCCAGCTAAAGGTTTCCGGCGCCGTGATCCAGACGACACTCGCCAGCGCAACCACGCCGGCTGCGAGGAAAATCCAGTCGCTTCGCTCGAGTTCGCGCAATGGACGACGCGTAGACATGACTAGAGTTTAGCACGGAATCATGCGCACGACAAGAACAGCCATTCGCGTATCACCCGTTGCCCATCGCTCGTTGCGCCGCACTGGGCACTCTGCGTTCTTTGGCTGAAATCTGCGGTCTGGTATATAATCGCCAGCGTATCCGGCCGACACCACAAACGGGAGCGACCTATGCCGACGACAGATGCATTTGCCATTCGCCGCAAAATCACTGGCGTTTTACTGCAAGGGGCGCGGCTCAGGGCGGGCCGCGCCAAAAAAGAGTGCGCAGACGCGATGGGCGTCACGCCGGGTATCCTCTCCGCCTACGAACAAGGCCGCCGCGACATTTCCCTGCCCGAGCTGGAATTGCTGGCCTACTTTTTGCACGCGCCGGTGGGCAGCTTTTTGGAAGGCGACGACGAATCTCTCGTCCGACTAGAGACACCGCCCGGCACGCAGGTGATTGAATTGCGCCACCGCATCATCGGCGCGCTGCTGCGCGAGGCGCGCGAGCAAAAAGGCAAATCGCACAAGGAATTGGCCCAGGTCATGGATTGCTCCCCTCGCCTCGTCGGCCAGTACGAATCCGGCCAACGTCCCATCCCGCTAACGCAGTTGGAGGCGCTGGCCGAGGAACTTGGCCTGCCTCTCTCCCACTTTCTCGACGAAGGAGTGGGCATCGTTGGCGAGCGCGAATTGCAGGATCGCCAGTATGAAGAGTTCAAGTCGCTGCCCGAGGATGTCCGCGCGTTCGTCGTAGAGCCGGTCAACATCGCCTACCTGCGCGTGGCGATGCACCTGGCGCAAATGCCCGCCGATACCATTCGCCGCATCGCTGAAGGATTGCTAGAGATCACGTATTAAATGTCCACTGCGGGCGATCTGAAGAAAAAGGGGATGGAGCACTATCGCGCCGGGCGCTTTGAGGACGCTGTGGCTGCGTTCACGCACGCACAGCAGGCCTTTCTCGCTGAAAGGAACCCGCAGCAAGCTGCCGAAACGGCGAACGACCGGGGCGTGGCCGCGCGGCAAGCTGCGCGCTTTGACGAGGCAGAGTCGGCCTTCACTCAAGCGCGCAAGCTGTTTGACGAATCAGGTGACCGCCGGTCGCAAGGACAGGTCATCGGCAATCTGGGCGCGCTGTCCGAGTCGCGCAATCAGAACGAACAGGCGGCGGCGTTCTACACACAGGCCATCGCGTTGTTCGATGAGGTCGGGGCGGCAGACCTGTCTGCTGAGACATGGCGCGCGCTCAGCCGCCTGCGGATGAAGCAGGGCAAGTGGTTTGCCGCGCTGGGAGCTTACGACGCCGGGCTGCAAGACATCCAGCGCCTGACTCTCACCCAGCGCCTGCTGAGGCGATTGATTAAAGTCTCACGGCGGTTGATGGGCGGAGGCTAGACCCAGGTTCAGGCCGCATCAGAGGTCTTTCTCATCATCAGCATAGGACGGCCCACGATGAGCCGTGTAATGATTCGCCCAATGGCATACCTCACGCGCAGCGAAGGCGGCGCTTCTTTTACGCCGAGGGCATGAAACCCGAACCGCGCGTAATAGTCCTTTAATTGAGGGCGGCAAAACAGAACCAGTGTTCGCGGCGATTGTGTAATGAGCGATTGAATGAGCTGGCTGCCAATGCCGCGTCCGCGTTGATCCTCTCGCACGACCAGGCTGGCCAACTCGGGCGCGCCGTCGTGAGGGCGAATTTGAACCGCGCCCACAATCCCTGTTTCATCTTCTGCGAGAAGAAAACGCTGCCAGCGCAAGTCTATCGGATTCAGACGTGCCCCGCGCACCATCGCCGTGATGGTCGCCTGATCTTGCGCTCGTGCCGGTCTAATCCTCATTTCTCGCCTCGGCATAAAAAAGACATCCGAGGGAGCCGCCTCGGATGTCCATGGCAGATTTGCAGACTTACCGATGGGCTACTCTTTGGCCTCTTCGCGATCCTGCTTGGCCTTTTCGATCACGCTGGAGGCAATGTAGCTCGGCACCTCTTCATAGTGGTCGAGTTCCATCGAGTACACGCCGCGCCCCTGAGTGATGGAGCGCAGATCGGCTGCATACTTTTGCACCTCGGCCAACGGCACGCTGGCAGTGATGACGGTCCTGGCGCCTGGCTGGTCAATCCCCAACACACGCCCACGCTTGGTGTTCATGTCGTTCATCACGTCGCCGCTGTAGCGTTCGGGAATGGTAATCTTGATCGTCATGATCGGCTCGAGCATCACCGGCACGGCTTCCTGGAAACACTGCTTAAAGACTTCGCGCCCGGCGATTTCGAACGCGATGGGCTTGCTGTCCACCGGGTGTTCCTTGCCGTCAATCACCGAGCACTTGACGTCCACCACCGGGTAGCCGGCAATGACGCCGCTCTCCAAGACGGACTTGATTCCTTTTTCAATCGAGGTTTGGAACGAGCCGCTGATCGCGCCGCCGAACACATCCCACGAAAACTCGTAACCCTGGTTACGCTCGTTGGGAGAAATCGTCATGGACACTTCGGCGAACTGGCCCGCGCCGCCGGTTTGCTTCTTGTGGCGATAAGTGGACGTTGCCTCGCGCGTGATCGTTTCGCGATAGGGCACGCGCGGCGTGCTGGTGAGAATCTCGACGCCGAATTTGCTGTGCGCGCGCCTGAGCGCCACATCCAGGTGGCTATGGCCCATGCCCGCCAGGATGGCTTGCCGTGTGGAAGCTTCCTGGTGCCAGCGCAGCGTGGGGTCTTCTTCTGCAAGGCGGGTGAGCGTCGGGCCAAGCTTGGCGCTGTCGGCCTTGGTCTTGGGCTCGACGGCGACGGTCATCAAGGTGGCCGGATAGGTCGGTGGAGTGAGGATGACCGGGTGGCCTTTGTCACACAACGTGTCGCCCGTGCCCGTGTTGGCGAGCTTGGCCACCGCGCCAATATCGCCCGGCTTGATGGAGGCCACAGGAATTTGCTCCTTGCCGCGCATCACGTAAATCTGCCCGATGCGTTCTTCCTGGCCCCTGACCGCGTTGAACACGCGGCTGTCGCTGGAGAATAACCCGCCATACACGCGAAAATAGGTGAGCTTGCCTACATAGGGGTCAGCCGTCGTCTTGAAGACGAGCGCGGCCAACGGCGCATCCTGACGCGGAGCGATTTCCTCTTCGGCCTGCGTGGCCGCATTTTTAGCCTTGGCGGCGCTCAGGTCGAGCGGCGAAGGCGCGAACGCGACGAGCGCGTCCATCAACACGGTCACGCCGATGTTGCCCGTTCCCGCACAGCACAGCACGGGCACAACGCTGCCCCTGGCGATCGCAATCTTGAACCCGCGCCTGATCTCGTCCTCGGTCAATTCCTGGCCGTCAAGATACTTCATAATGAGTTCGTCGTCGCCTTCGGCGGCGGCTTCCATCAACTTGAGCCGAAACTCGGCGACTTCTTCCTTGAGCGCGGCGGGGATCTCGGCCACTTCGCCTTTCGTGCCGAGTCGAGCCTTCATCTTTACCAAATCCACTACGCCGGAAAAATCCGACTGGCTGCCGATGGGCAATTGCAGCGGGACAAAGTTGGCGGGAAATGCCTGCATCAAGCTATCGAGCACGGCGCGCCAATTGGCGTTCTCACGATCCATCTTGGCGATGCAGACCATGCGCGGCGTTTGGTATTCGTCGGCATAGCTCCACGCCAGTTCCGTGCCCACTTCCACGCCGGCCACACTATCCACGGTGAGGAGCGCACAATCGGCCACGCGCGCCGCACCCTTCACCTCGCCGGCAAAGTCGGTGTAGCCGGGCGTGTCCAGCACGTTGAGCTTGTGGCCTGCCCACTCGACGGGCAGAAGCGCCGTCATCAACGAAATGTGTCGGCGGACTTCTTCATCGTCAAAGTCGGCCACGGTCGTTCCGTCGTTGATGCTGCCCAGGCGCGACGTCGCGCCGCTGTCAAACAACATCGCTTCGCCCAGCGACGTCTTGCCCGAGCCGCCGTGGCCCACCAGAACGACATTGCGGATGTTTTCGGATTTATAGTCTTTCATGTGAGTCTTGGTGTCCTATAGTCTTCTAGTCTTCTAGTCCTCAGTCTTGTAGCCGTTCAATAGTTTTGTCGCCAGGTCGCTTGGTGCGACTACTCGACGATGTGGCTACCAGACTACCGGACTAACCCAGCCGAAGCCGAATTGTAAACGAGAAGGGCAGAACTGTCAACGGGCGTTGCGCGGGGATGTCGTCGCAAGGATAAGAAAACCTTCCACAGGTTCAGAGCCGGCGGGAGGTTGGCCTACACAATCGGGGCAATGGGCAGCACCAAGTGGAATGTGCTGCCCTGGCCCAGCCCGGCGCTTTCGACCCACACTCGACCGCCGTGCGCTTCGACGATCTTGCGCACCAGCGCCAGACCTACGCCCGCTCCGCCAAAGCGCCGCCGCGAAGTCCCGTCCGCCTGGTAAAAGCGATTAAACACTTTGCCCAGCTTGTCGGGCGGGATGCCAATGCCGGTGTCGGTGATTTCAGCGTAGACCAAGTCGTGTTGAGCGCGCAGGCGTATCGTCGCCGGCCCGCCCCTGGGGCTAAACTTGATGGTGTTGCTCAACAGGTTGTCGAGCACTTCAGTCAACCGTTTGCGGTCGCCCACCACACGCGGCAGGTCTGGCAATACATCCAGTCGGACCTCAAGGCCCGCCTGCAGCATTTGCGGCTTCCAGCGGTCAACCGCCTCATGGACCAGGTTAGCCAGGCTGAGCGGCTCCAGCTCTAACGACTGCGGGCTCATGGCCTGTAATGAGATAATGCGCTCGATGAGACGCACTACGGTGTCTGTCTTTTGGCACACGATTTTGAGCGGATCGCAAAACGAAGGCGGAATCTCTCCAAAGGCTTCTTCGAGCATCAATTCCGAATAGCCTTTGAGGAATGTCAGCGGCGTGAGAAGCTCGTGCGAGATGTTTTGAATCAACTGGTCTTTGAGCTTTTCGGCCTCGGCCAGCTCGTTATAGGCTTCCTGCAATTGCTGCGCGTGGTTGGCCAGGTCACGGTGAGCCTGCACATTGTCCAGAATGATCGCCAGTTGCCCGGCCAGCGCCGAGAGCAATCGCAAGTCCTCTCTCTGGAATGCGTTGAGGCGCGCACTCTGTACACTGATCACTCCAATCACCCGCTCACCCACCATAAGCGGCGCATCCATTTCACACAGCGTCTCTGCATCCGTCTGAAAGTATTGCGAGTTCTGGCGGACATCCGGGACGACAATGGGTTTGCCCGTCTGGAACACCCAGCCCGTGAGTCCCTGTCCGGGTTGAACACGCAAAGTGCGCTCAAGTTCGGAGGATAGGCCCACGTAGGAAGCGTGTGGTTCAAGTGTGCCGTTTTCATCAGGGAACAAAAAGCCCAGGTGATGACTGTCCCACAGTTGGCGCAGCCGTTCCGTCGCTTCGGCCACGATTTCGTCAAAGGGCCTGCCGATCGCGCCTGCCAGCGCCACATTTTGAATGAGCGAGACTTCCTCCAAGCGTCGGCCGGCTTCCCGGTACAGCCGAGCATTCGTCAGCGCGGCCGCGGCCTGATTGGCGACCTCCTGGGCGACAGTCAAATCGTGCTGTCCAAAGGGACGCTGACGCGCGATGAGCGTAAGCACCCCGAGGATGCGATCCTGCGCGCGAAGAGGCGTCAATAGCCAATCGTGCGATTGCCCATAGTCCACGCCCTCCGGTCTGCCCACCTCGGCCCAATCAATTCGATCGGATAGAACTGCTTCGCCAGTAGCAGCCACCTGGCCGACGACTCCCTCACCTACCCGCAGCGGGTCTGCCAGCAAGTGTTGCTCCACCTCTGCGCGCTCGACCTGGCTGCGATAGGAACTGGCGCGCAGGACAAGCTTTTGGCGCGCATCCGACGTGCCATCACTGATGAGATGCACCAGGCATGTGTCGGCCTCAAACGCTTGCGCGCAGCGGCCCGCCACTCGCGAGAGCACTTCCTCCGGGTCAAGGCTGGACGAGAACCTCTGTCCCACCTCGTACAGCAATTCCAAATCGCGCGCCTGCGCCCCCAGGCTCTCGTACAGCCGCGCATTTTCGATGCCAACGGCAATCTGACTGCCGATGGCGGTCAGCAATTGCATATCCGCTTCATCGGGCTGGCGGGCAGCCGGCAGGTAAAGGAACATGACCCCCAGGACCTTGCCCTTAGACCTGAGCGGGACAATGACGTGCCCATGCGGTTCGACCCAGCCGCTCCGGTCACGCCACACATCCATACGCGTGGCATTCACCGTCTCGCCCGTCTCGACCACTTGCCCACACAGGCACTCGTCCATTTTAACAGTCGTCTCGCGTTCGATGAACTCGGCCGGCAGCCCGTGCACGGCAGAGAGATGCAACTCGCCCAGGCCTTCGTCCACCATAAAGATCCCGCCGCGTGCTTCGCCGTTGAGCTGCATCACTTCCAGCGTTTTGTCCAGTGTGTTGTTCAGAACCTGGGTCAGGTCGAGCGAGCGGCTGACGATAGCTGTGATGGAGTTGAGCGCCGACAGGTCACGGTTGGTCCGCTCGAGTTCGCGCTCCGCCCGCTCGCGCTCGGCCAGTTCTTGTTGAGCGACCTCGTACAACTGCGCCCTTTCCAAAACTTGACTCGCCGCCGCCGCCACATTGCGGGCCAGCTCGATATCTTCGGCGCTGAAATCGCGCAGATCGAGCGAGTCCAGTCCGAGGGTGCCCATCACTTGATCGCGAATCACAACCGGCACGATCAACAGAGAAACTACGCCACGCCGTTTTTCCAGGTCGTGGATCACAGACTGCCGAGGGTCGGTTTGCGCATTGTGTATCGCTAGAGGCGCCTGATGTTCAAGGACATATTGCGTGGCCTGGTTATCGGCGACGGGAATCACCATGCCGAGTGCGGAGGGGCGGCCTTCCGCTCGATACTCGGCGACGACGGTCAGGCGTGCGCGGTCGGAATCGAGCAGCGCAAAAGCAGCTTGCGGAAGATTAAAAGCGCGCGCCGACTCTTCGCACATGATCCGCAGCACGGCATTCAGCTCAAGCGCCGAGGACGACGCAGCCATCACCCGGTTGAGCAGCAGCGTTTCGCTCAGGCGGCGTTCGAGTTCCGCCTCGATCCGCTTACGCTCGGTGATGTCTTGAAGACTGCAATCGAAATAGGCGACCTCGGAACGGCCTCCTGCGTAGACAACTCGGGCCGTGACCAATCCCCACATCACAGTCCCATCTCTCTTTTTCAGCTTCAGTTCGACTCCACTAACACTGCCCTGTGCCAGGAGATGACTCGAGAACTCTTGTCGGTCGGCCGGGTTGATGTACAGGTCGGCCACGGCGACTTGATCGAGTTCTTCTTTAGAACGAAAATCCAACATCTTGAGAAAGGCTGCATTGGCAACCAGGAATTTGCCTTCAGGACCGGGCGTGGTGCGATACACGCCAATCGCAATATCCTCTACCAGGGTGCGATAGCGTTCCTCCGAGGCCCGGACAGTGGAGTAGAGTAGGACGTTCTCACTGGCAACCGCGGCCAGTTGCTCGCGTTGGCGCAGGTCATATTCTTCCTTCTTGACCATGCGCTGGAACATCGCGCCGGCGGCCATCACTCCGCTAAACATGAGAAGGGATGTGACAAGTCCGATGCTTTCGGGCAGCGGGCTGCGCAGGACCGTCGCCCAAGAAGGAATGAGCATGCCCATCAACATCACGCAGCGACGTGTCAGCATACAGGTCAGCCCGGCGGCGATCAACCCCCACGCAAGTCTGACCTGCCTGGCCGACGCCAGCCGCAGCGCCAGGATGGCCGCCAGGGCCTGCAGGATAAGCGAGGTCAAGAGGAGCAGAAGGGTGATAGCATCCGTCATGGCGGCCTCTGTCGCTCAACGGCCGGCCTGGATTCGCAAGGCACCCCGACATGGCCCGATTGCCGTTGCGACCGCGTGAGCAAGGATAACCACATGCGATGCTCAGCAGGGCAAGCCCTGCGCCGATTCTCTTGCTGGCGAGAGAACCTCCAAGGCATGAACGCCGTGGCCGTCATCCCTGGATGAAATCCAGCAGTACACCTGTGCCGCGAACTCTTCCAGTCGGTTGGCACGGATGCCGGCTACCAGTCTCTGCTCGTCAGATGTCAGCGAAAAGCGATGGTTAAAGTACCCCGTCGCGATCGCCTGCGACGGGTTGCGCAACAGAGCTTCGCGGAACCGGGTGTTGACCGTCGCGGCACAGAGTAATTGATTCAGACCCTTGTGCATCATAGGCGCTTCATCTCCTATAAAAAAACAAACACCCCGGCCCTCCAGAGGGGGGACTGGGGTTAAACGTCGGAAATGATTCCAGTTGGCATCATGATTGGACCGTGGCAACAGAGCCTTGCAACAACACCACGATGCCGAGGGCGATGAGCACGTCACCCAAACTAAAGGCCACAGGCCATGGAAACGGCGGCGGGATCACCCACCTGTCCGCAAGCATCTCAAGTCTGGTTTGCTCTCGGAGCAAGATGATGTCCTTAGAGTAACCGTAATGAAGCCCGGCCAACCACTGCGAAGGCAGGCTGCCTGGGTTGATCTGTGTCAACGTCTGAGGCGCAATGGGCATAAGGCCACCGTTGACTGCAATCACAAGCAGGTTACAGATCACTCCCAGGCCAAGAATCCGGACACCCGTCAGCCGCCAGTTACGCCAGACCAGGATCAGCAACGACAGGTACGATAGAAAGAAAAGGGCCTGCTGCACACTGATGCGATCAATGGAACCCGCCTCTGCCCTGAGCAAAGGCAACTGAAAAACTAGAGCCAGCACAGCCAGCCAGGGTGAGCGTAATGGCAAAGCCGCGATCCGGCTCAAGGCTTGGTCTCGATAGCGTGCCAAGCCAATGACGAGGCCGACTGCAACCGCCAGCGCCAGAATCATGTTGTCAAGCTAAATGCCAGGCAAGTTCCCTGATAACCTTGCTTACCCGTTACCGACTCCACCGCTGCCACTGGGCGCGCCACCCGCCACAGCCAGCGCGACGAGGGCCAGCAGGATATACAGAACTTTGAGATTGTTGGGTGTGCCGTACCGTAGCCAAAGTTGGTTGAGTTTATTCATTCTAGCCTCCTCGTGTTATTCTTGATAAGAATATAGCATATGCCACTCACCAAATGACTCACCAAAACTGCAATACTGGCCAGTCAAGTCGCCTCAAAAACGCCAAAATCCTGTGCTTTTTGAGACAACTTACGGTGAGCCGTCCTTCTACGGTCAGTTTTTGTGCACCCTGGTCTAGCAATGACCAAAGAAAAAGGGCCGCCCAAGTTGGGCAGCCCCCTGGCTCCACACACGCTTGGATCTCAGCCTATGATTTGAAGATAGAGCTGCTCTGTCTCTGACATCGGAGTCACGCCTAATTCCTCACGGAGAGTTTTAACGCAAATCTGGTACTGCCGCATGGCGGCAGCGCGGTCGCCCAGCCGATAGTAGCAACGCATCAGCCCACGATGAGCCGCCTCCTGGTATTCGTCGTGTGCCAGGATAATCTGATATAATTCCGAGGCCCTCTGTAATTCTCCTCGCTCGGCATACAGGCCTGCCAGTGTCTCCAAAGCCGCCAGGTACCGTCCTCGCAATCGTTCCCGTTCCACAGCGCACCAGTCAGCATAGATTCCTTCCAGATAGTCGCCCTGGTACAGAGCCAGGGCATCTTCCAGCCACGTCTTCTTTTCATCCGCCAGTGTTTGAGCCTGCCCGGCCTGGTTGAGCAAATTCTCAAAGATTTGGGCGTCGAACCAATAGGCATTCTTCCGGTCAAAGCGATAAAGACTGCCCTCAAAAACGACACACTCTCGAAAGAGCGCGCGCCGCAAGCGATACAAGGTGGAGCGAAAGATGCCTTCCAGCTTCTGCTGGGGATGCTCCGGCCAAAAGATCACGCCGAGCTCTTCCTTGCTCAGACCCTTGGCGTTTTGCAGGATGCAAAAGAAAAGATCGCGGCTTTGCAGTGTGGCCCACTGGACGTTTTCGCCGTTCATTTCTACCCGAGGCTTGCCCAGCGCATACACCCTGAGGGTCACGGCTCTGACTTGAGCTGCCGGTGGGGTCTCTGACACGATTTGTACCGGACGGGCCCTGGCACGCTCCAGCCAGTGAGACAAGACAGGATTTGTCTTTTGTTCGAGTGCGTAACGCAAGAGTGGTACAAGTCGTTGGCTGTCCACCACCAGGAACTCGTCAAAACCAAGTTGATTGGCCAGGGCACAAGTCTTATCCAGGTCAGTCAACGCTTTGTCCTGCTGCCCCGTTCGGAAAGCTACCCAGGCCCGGTGGAGACAGGCTCGTGCCAGTTCCCGCTTAAAGCCGCCAGCTTCAAATTGCTCGACGGCCTGATTGAGGTGTTGCCCGGCTGTGGCCGGGTCGCCCTCCTCGCTGGCCAAGATACCCAGCGAAGTGTGACACAGGCCGGTCTCGTAGGTCGAGCCGTGCCGTTCGGCATGCTGCATGGCTTCCTGCAATGACTCTTTAGCTTGAGCCAATTTGCCTTGGAGGCGAAAGGTGTTACCCAACCCATCCAGTGCATACGTGACGACAAAGCCTTCACCCGTGCTCGTGGCGAGCAGCAGGCCATCGGCGTACGCTTGCCGGGCCTGCTCATAAGCTCCCAGGTCACGATATAGATCACCCAGGCTGGCGCGAACCACGGCCTCCACTCGCAAGTTGTTGGCTTGCTTGACCTTGGTCAACGCCTCGCTCAAGAGTCTTTGCGCTTGATCGTAATTACCCTGCAAATAGTGGATAACGCCCAGGCTATTAAGAGTATTGGCCCACGGCCCAGGGTTGCCGAGTTGTTGCCATCGTTGTAGAGCCGCCAGATAATGATTCGTGGCTCCTGGCAAGTCACCGGCCAGTTCGTGGCCAAGACCAAGGTCGTGATGGATCATGCCGATGTCATAGACATCGCCCAGTTCCTCGGTAAGGTGCAGGGCCTGCTGCAAAGCCGCTCGACCCTCTGCCAGTTGTCCTAGCGAGAACCGACACAACCCCAAGTTCCTGTGGGCCAAGGCCATGGTGAACTTTTCGCGCGCCGTGGCCTCTTCTCTAGATGTGCAGGTGCGATTGACCAGGGCTAAGGCTTCCTGGAAGAGTGTGATGGCTTCAGTGTAACGTCCCTGGAAACGTAGCACCGTGCCCTTTTGGGTCAGCGAGTAGGCGGCCCAAGGCAAATCATCCGTTGCAGTAAAAGCCTGGACGGCCTGGTTGTAGAGCGCCAGGGCGGCGGTGTGTTCGCCGCGCTCAGTGTGAACTTTGGCGCGCTGGACCAAAACGTGAGGACGAGCTGCCCGAAGCGCTTCGGGTAACGCATCGATCCAACTCGCCAGTGTGTCCCAACGGCCCGCCCCAAACAGGTCGGTGGCCATCCGCCCGATGATTTCGACGACGGCGTCGTATTCTTGCAGGATCAGATAACGACTGACGGCTTGCTCCCATCGCCCCAGGCAGGCATAAGCCAGAGCCGCCCGGCGCATCAACTCACGGAAGCGAGTCTCACTTTGTCGGCGCAGATGGGTCTGCAAAAAGCTGCGGAATAAATCGTGGTAACGCAGGCGGTTGTCCTCGCCCTGAAATTCAGTGACGAACAGATTCCGCATCCGCAACTGGTCCATCAGATCGTCGGCGTGTTCCACGCCCAACACCGCCGCGCATAGCTCTGGACTCAGCTCGTCCAGCACCGACGAACCTAGAACAAAGTCGCGCAGGTAAGCCGGCTGCTGATCCAGCACTTGCTTCGACAGATAGTCATACAGGCCAACGTTGATCTGTCCTCGCAGGTTGGCTGGTTGTTCCTGCTTCCAGCGAGGAGTGGTCGTAAGAAGAATACCGGTGATCCACCCTTCCGTTCGTTCCGCCAACTCTTGCGCCTGTTGTGGGACAAGCTCCAAACCATAGTTCTGATGTGCGAGGATCTGAATCTCCGCCGGTGTAAAACGCAGCTCGTCAATGCTCAAGCCCGCGACTTGCTGACGGGCCAGCAGCAGCGATAGACTGGGCAGGGCCGGCAACGTCCGGGAAGCGAGAATCAGATGGCAGTTCTCGTCCACGTAGGTCTCAAACAGGTCGAGGAATTCTGCAATCTTGTCCTGGTCCTCGACGGTATGATAGTCATCCAAAATCAGGACAAAGTATTGAGGGATGGTATCATAGATCTCGCGCACCAGGGTAGTGACCAAGGGATAGAGGTTATGCCCGAGGTCAGCCGTTTGCTGCAACGAACTGCGTGACCGCTCGCCAAAGGCGGGGAACTGTCGCGCGAGGGTGGCGATCAGATGCTCCAGGAAAACGCGTAAATCACGGTCAAAGGCATCGAGCGTGTACCAGCACACCGGCAAGTCAATCTCGTAGGCAAAGTCCGTCAACAGTGAAGTCTTGCCGTAACCGGCCGGCGCCGAGATCAAAATCAGCTTGCGGTCCAGGTGAGCGTGGATAAAGTCCACCAGGCGGCGACGAGACACCAGGTCCGGCCGGCGGCGTGGGACGCGAATTTTGGTCATGACTACAGCGGGCAGGCTGCCGGGTGAGCCCGTTGTGGACATGGCCGTTAAAAGTTTACCTCTCGCCGGGTCGGCGTTCACGATGCTCCGCTCCTGACAGGGGGACAGGCAACACAGGTCATGCTCACACATGATTGTATCACAACTGCGCCAAGATTTGTATGTCACCTTGGTAACACTTGAGTTAAGGAGTTGCGGGATAGGCCCATTACCTTGACCTTGCTCCCCAAGCAGAGTAAAATGAGAGCCATATCTGGCATCGGGAGGACGCCATGGCAATCATTCGCATACAAGACATCGCTCAACACATCGGCGAACAGGTCACACTTCAGGGCTGGCTCTACAACAAGACCGACAAGGGCAAGCTGCAATTTCTGCAGGTGCGCGATGGCGCCGGCATCGTCCAGGCGGTTGTGTTCCAGAAAGACGTGCCGCCCGAAACCTTCGCCGCTGCGCAAAGAGCTACGCTCGAATCGTCGGTCGTCGTCACCGGCATCGTGCGTCAAGATCGGCGCGCGCCCGGCATCCCCGGCGGATTCGAACTCGGCGTCCAGGATCTGCAAATCGTCCAACTCGTAACCGAGGAATATCCTATCGGCCCCAAAGAGCATGGTGTCGAGTTCCTGATGGACAATCGCCACCTCTGGCTCCGTTCGTCGCGCCAGTGGGCCGTCATGCGCATCCGCTCCACCATCGTCAAAGCCATCCGTGACTGGCTGGACGATAACGGCTTTCTCAACGTGGACACGCCCATCCTCACACCGTCCGCCTGCGAAGACACAACGACGCTGTTCGAGACGGACTATTTTGGTCAGCCTGCGTTCCTCGCACAATCGGGCCAGCTTTACAACGAAGCGACGATTGCCGCGTTCGGCAAAGTGTATTGCTTCGGCCCGACGTTCCGCGCGGAAAAGAGCAAGACGCGTCGCCACCTGATGGAATTCTGGATGGTCGAGCCAGAAGTCGCATTCTGTGACCTGAACGGTATCATGGAAATTGAGGAGCAGTTTGTTTCCTGCATTGTCCAGACCGTGCTCAGGGACCGCGCGAGGGAACTCGAAGCGTTGGGCCGCGACGTTGCCCGCCTGGAAAAAGTCACGCCGCCGTTCCCTCGCATTTCCTACGATGGCGCGCTCGACGTGATCAAGCAGGTGCGCGACCGGACCGACGACCCCGAGCAAAAGAAATTGTTGGCGATCGAGTGGGGCGCCGACTTTGGCTCGCCGCACGAAACCGCCGTGGCGGCAAGTTTTGAAAAGCCGGTGTTCGTCCATCACTACCCGGCGGTGTTCAAAGCATTCTACATGGAGCCGACGCCAGGCCGACCAGAGACGTGCGAGTCGGTTGATCTGCTCGCGCCGGAAGGTTTCGGCGAAATCATCGGCGGCGGTCAGCGCATGAGCCGTGCACAGGATTTGGAGAACGCCATCAAGACCCACAGCCTGCCGCGCGCGGCATACGCCTGGTATATTGACCTGCGCCGGTACGGCAGCACTCCGCACTCGGGCTTTGGCCTGGGCGTGGAACGCACCGTGGCATGGATTTGCGGGTTGGATCACATCCGCGAGACGATTCCGTTCCCGCGCATGTTGAATCGAATTTACCCCTAAAGCGTCAAACGTCAAGCGCCAATTGACGCTTTACGTTTGATTCCGGGAGCTTGCGATGACAACGCCAACGTCGCTCGAAGCATTTTCCAAGAAATTCTTGCGCGGCCTCTTGGCCACCTACCCTGCCCGCGCGTCGAATATGGGCCTGCACGGCTACGATGGCTTGGTGACGGATTACGGCCCATCGTCTATGGCTCGCCGTGTGTCCGACCTCAAAGCCTATCGTGAAGAGTTGGCTGCTATCGCGTCAGACGCGCCGCCCGCGCAGGCGTGGCTCGATGATCAACTCGTGCGGCTGGCAATTGAGCGCGAATTGTTTGAATGGGAAACACTCCGCGAGTGGGCGCGCAACCCGATGGTCTACATCTATTCATGCGACGTGAGCCCCTACGTCAAGCGCAACTATGCGCCATTGCCCGCGCGCCTCAAGGCCATCACCGCGCATCTGAGCCACGTCCCCGATGTGCTCTCGCAAGCGCGCGCCAATCTCGAATTGCCCATGCCGCGCACGTTTGCGCAGACCAGCCTCGACATCGTTCTCGGCACACTCGGTTTCCTGCGTGACGAACTGCCTCCGCAGCTCGCGTCTGTCGAGGAGGCCGTGTTGATGTCACGCTTCTCTGGCGCGCAAGGCCGGGCCATCGCAGCGCTTGAGGCGTTGGCGACCTGGTTACGCGGCGAGGTCCTGCCCAAGGCGAATGAGCAGTACGCCATTGGCGCGGATGCCTATCGAAAGATGTTGCAGGTGGGTGAAGCGGTCGAACTGTCGTTGGAAAAACTCTTGGCGTTTGCGGAAGCTGACCTCGCGCGCAACACAGCCGAGTTCAAAGTGGTCGCGCACAAGATTGCGCCTGGCCAATCACCCGCTGAGGTGATGCGCGACATGGCACATCATCATCCCTCGGCTCATGAGCTTATCCCGACTGTGCAAAAGGTGATGGAGAATCTGCGCGCGTTCATCATCGAGCGCGGCCTGGTGTCTATCCCGGCTGACTTGCGTCCCATGATTGCCGAAACGCCGGGCTTTTTGCGTTGGGCGTTCGCCATGATGGATACGCCGGGCGCATTCGATAAAGTCGCCACCGAGGCCTTTTATTACATAACGCCGCCGGAAAAGGACTGGCCCGAAGCGAAGGTGGAAGAGTGGTTGACGGCGTTCAATTACAGTATGCTCGAATCCACCTCGGCTCACGAGGGTTGGCCGGGCCATTACCTGCACTGGCTACACTTTCGCAACAGCCCGACGCCAATCACCAAGGCGCTGGAGGCCTACACATTCTCGGAAGGTTGGGCGCACTATGTGGAGCAGATGATGGTCGAGGAGGGCTACCGAGAGAGTGAGCCTCACTTCCACCTGGCCCAACTGGCCGAAGCCTTGCCGCGCGATGTGCGCGTTATCTGCGCTATTGGACTGCACACGCAAGGCATGAGCGTGGATGAAGCGACGCGCCGCTTTATGAATGACGCCTACATGGAAGAACTGCCCGCGCGCAAGGAGGCCGAGCGCGGCACGTTCGATCCCGGCTACCTGGCCTACACGCTCGGCAAGTTGATGGTGCTCAAGTTGCGCCGAGATTACACAAGCGAGCAATCCAATGCATTCTCACTCAAGCGTTTTCACGACACATTCCTTTCGTTCGGAGCGCCGCCTATTCCGCTCGTCCGCAAGATGATGCTGCGCAACGACGATGGGCAAATCATCTGATGCGCATGGTGTGACAAGAGATGAATCACAGCCGCCCACCACGCATCCGCTTGATTCGTGTGTTCCTTTCGCTCCTGGTTGGCTGTATGGCCGGTCTGGCAGGCTGGACTTGTGCCGCGGTGATGGTTGTGCTTAGCCAGGGGCCGGCGGCGGGGCGGTTGCCGTCGTTACCACTCCCGTTGCAGGTCATCGCTTTTCTCGGCCCGGCGCTCGCCGCTGGCTATGGGCTTTTCTCGGCGCTGGGCCATTCGCGCTGATCGCCTGTCATAGCTCACAGTTTGCTTTGCGTGTCACCTTTGAAATTTCACGTTTGACGTACGATGCCGGACCTCACCATTCGCCCGCTGACCTCCGCAGACGTTCCGCGTCTCTCGGACATTGACGCCGAGTTCGAGTCCGACCGTTTCCTCGATGTGGAAAAAACCGTCAACGGTCTACAGGTCTCGTGGCGGCTCATCGAGCGGCCATTGGTTCCACCGTTCCACAGCACCGATTATGGCCTGAGCCGCCAGCAGCGTGAACAAGTCGGCGCGCGCCTTCGCGAAGGCGATGGATTGTGCCTGGTGGCCCAAGACACCGGCCAGCTCGTAGCTCTGCTCGATGTGGAGCGCGAGCGCTGGCGCGACACGGCAACCGTGTGGAACATTCTGGTTGACAAAAGCTATCGCCGCCAGGGACTGGGGTGCGAGTTGATGAACCGCGCCATCGAGTGGGCGCGCGGCCATGGCTTGCGCGGCATCCTGCTAGAGACGCAGACAAACAATCTCTCGGCCTGCCGCTTTTATCAGGCGATGGGCTTTCAGTTGTGCGGTCTGGATGACCACTTTTACTCAAACGACGACATTGGCGTGAAAGAAGTTGCCATCTTTTGGTGGTACGAACTGTGACTCCCCTTCCCCTGCCATCCGGCAGGGGAAAGGACCGGGGGATGGGGATGACCCTGTATGCCGATCGGCAAGCCATCGCGCCACTCTTTCGAACACACAGCCCCGCAGACGCGCTCGCCGCGTATTACGCGCTGCGTCACAGTGAGCTGCGCACTCACCTCGTCGTCCATCGCGACGAGCGAAACACGCCGGATGGCTTTATCGCCGTGTGCCGCACAGGCTTTGATCTGTTTCAGCCGCTGGTGGTGATGCGCGCTTCAACCGCCGATGTGGCCGCCGAACTGCTCCACACTGGATTATCGCCCGCGCGACCCTATCAAGTGGTCGTGCCGCCGTCCCTCGCTCCAATCATAGAAGCCAGCATGAACGTGCAAGTATCGGCGACACACCTGATCTTTGAAGCGCGTCGCTCCAGCTTCACGCCCGTCGTCAACGTGCTGGTCACGTCGTCGCGCGCGCCGGATGACACACAGGGTATGCGCTTTATCATTCGCGCCGCCGACGGAACGACCGTGGCCGAATCTGGCATAAACTGGCGCTCCGACGAGTTTGCCGAAGTGTTCGTGCAGGTCGAGTTTGCGGCTCGAGGCCGGGGGCTGGGCAAGTCGGTCGTCTCAGCCTGCACCGCGTATCTGATCGAGTGCAACCTGCGTCCGCTCTATATCGTGGATGAAAACAACGCCGAGTCGGCTGCCATCGCTCAAGCGCTGGGTTACACTGACACTGGCGCAAGTGAGCGTGCATATGTCGGCTCATTGAGAGGTTCCCATGCCTGAAGCTGTCATGCACTTTCCGTCCGATTTCCGTTGGGGCTGCGCCACCGCGGCGCATCAAGTGGAAGGTGACAACACCAACAACGACTGGCATGCCTGGGAGCAGGGCGAAGGCCATGTCCAGGGTGGACAAAAATCCGGGCTGGCGTGCGACTGGTGGCGCAACGCCGAGGCCGACCTCGAGCGCGCCGCCGCGATGGGCCAGAACGCGCATCGGCTGTCCGTTGAGTGGAGCCGCATCGAGCCGAGCGAAGGCAAGTGGGACGACGCGGCGGTTGACCGCTATCGGCAGATGCTCCGCTTTATGCGCGAGCGCGGCACCGAGGCGATGGTGACGTTGCATCACTTTACCACGCCGCTATGGCTGGCCGAGCGGGGCGGATGGGAGAATCCCGTGATCATACCAGCCTTTGAACGGTTTGCCACCAAAGTTACTGAGGCGCTCGGCGAATTCTGCGATGTGTGGGTGACCATCAACGAACCGGTCAATTACGCGATTCTGGGCTGGGTGGCGGGTGAGCCGCGCAACGAGCTGCATCACCAGACCACATTCCCGCCGGGCAAGCACGACTTTAGCCTTGCACTCAAGGTGATCGAAAATCTTTTTCTGGCACACGGCGCGGCTTATTACGCGATCCATCGCGCCCAGTCGCAGGCGCGGGTAGGAGTGACGCACAACATGCCTTACGTTGAGCCGCTGCGTCCCACTTCTTTGCTAGACAGACTTGCCGCGGCTCGGCCTCGGCAGTTACTAGTCTGGTCTGGATTGGACGCCACGTTGCGCGGATTTATTCCACGTACACTTGGCTCACACCGTGTCAAGGAACTGGCAAACACGAGTGACTTTATCGGCGTTCAGTATTATCAGCGTATGCCAATGGCGTTCGACGCGAGCAGTCCCAACACACTTTTCGCCCGGCAAGCCATTGCGGCTGGCGCAGAGATCAGCGATTTGAACTATGGCCAAGTTTATCCGGAGGGCATTTTTCACCTGCTCAAGCGTGCGGGCCGCTACGGCAAGCCGATTTACATCACCGAATGCGGCCTACCCGACGCCGACGACGACCGCCGCCCGGCGTTCCTCATCACGCACTTGCGCCAGATATGGAAAGCGATTAATCAGAATATCCCGGTGATGGGTTATTACCACTGGTCACTTGTAGACAACTTTGAGTGGGCTGAAGGGTGGAACTTGCGCTTTGGACTGATCGAGGTGAATCCGGAGACACAAGAGCGCAAGCTTCGCCGCAGCGGCGAATTGTATTCCGAGATTTGCAGGACCAACAGCATCACCAGCGACATGGTACAGCGCTATACGCCGGAATTGGTGGAATCCCTGTTTCCTGAATAAGATCTCATCGCCCGGCCCTGAAAACTTGGTGTCCTGCTGGTTAGTATCAGAGTACCGGCAAAGTTGACATCGCAACGTTAGGTGTGACAAAATCTCTAGACCATGTGTTCTAAATCCAAGCTGTTTTTGCCTCTTGCCAGCCGAGATTTTGTCACACCAGCAGTTCAAATGTCGCTTTTGCTTGGAG
>CAYGWJ010000439.1:0-4961 GCA_964353405.1 uncultured Anaerolineae bacterium | reverse complement strand
TCCGGCAGCGTGATGTCATAGACGGTCGAGACGACGTTGGGCGAGGCGAACGGGATGAACACGGCGGTGAGGCTCAACATGACCAGGAAGAGCGACTGGTTTTCCAGCGGAACATTGAGCGTGAGGAGCATCAGGATCGCTCCCAGCATCACGGCGATGGTGCAGACGATCAGCCGTCCGCGCGGCGTGCGCTTGAAGACGTAATCGCCCACAGCCCCGCCGATGAAATAACCGGACGCCAGCACGACCACGGCCACGGCCATCGTCACCAGCACTGCATCGGAAGAATACTTGCGCTCCGTTTCCAGGTAGCGAAAGAACCAGTAGCTGATGACGTTCCACGGAAACACGCCAAAGAATCCCTGCGCGAACATGAGCAACAAGCTGCGCTTGCGGAACAGCGCCAGCGCAATCTTACCGTCGAACTTGTAGATGCCCATCTCTTCCAGCCCGGCCAGCTCCGGCTCGCTTTGGCCGCGCGGCGCTTCACGCACAAAGAAAAAGATGACGATGGACAACAGCACGCCGATGGAGCCGGTGATATAAAACACGCCGCGCCAGCCTACCTTGTCGCGCAGCAGCATCGCCAGCACCATCCCCATCAGATAACCCAGCGGCATCGTCAGTTGCAGCAGGCCGTAAATCTTGCCGCGCATGTGCGGGCCAAAATAGTCCGAGATCAAGCTGTAGAGACCGGGATAGCTCGAGTCGTCAATTCCCGTCGTGGCGCGCGAAGCGACGAAGGTGGGAAAAGTCGGCGCGAGGGCCGACAGCCAGGTGGTCGAGCCCCAGATGAACGAGGCCAGCGCCAAGAGTTTGGCGCGCGCAAAGCGGTCATACAGATAGCCCCACAGCGGATAGAGCAGCGCTGCGACGATGAGCGCGCCCGTGAACACCGCGCCCATCTGCGCCTCGTTGATGTGAAAAGTCTCCATGATGGGCGTGGTGAGCGGGCCGATGAGCAGCCGGTCGGCCTGATGCAGCAGCATGAAGCAAAAGAACACGGCCACGACGAACCAACGATACCTGTTGTGTGATTTCATAGTTCGCTCCTGTCACTGAAAAAGTTCTTCTGAGAACTCTATATCGCCGGGTAGCGATATGCCAAACAACACCTCATAGGGCGCGTTGATAGAGCCGGTGCGTCTTGTAAAAGTCAATCCCCAGGTCGCGCAGCTCGCGCTGCATCTTGTCATTGTCCACGCCGATCTGAACGAGGTCGGCGTGGAGAAAGCCGCCCTCGGCGACGCTGTGGTGCATTTCGGCGAACAGCAGCGCCGTCCCGCCCAGCCCGCGATACTTGGCCACCATGCCGGCCCCGTTGATGTTGATCCATTTTGTCCGGCGCATCTCTAGCAAACAATCCAACCAGCCAACAGGCAACAGCTTTCCCCGGCAGCGTTGCAGCGCCGCCGAGATGTCGGGATAGGCGAACAGGAAACCGACCGGCTCGTCGCGCGCAGCGTTCATCACCATCTTGATCAGGCGCGGATCGGCGAACCACAGGATTTGATCGGCGAGCGTCTTGACTTCGTCGTCGGTAAGCGGGACGTTGCCCGTGGTGCCTTGTAGCGAGTTATTGTATAGCTCCTTCAGCTTTGGAGCCAGCGCGCGCAGGTCGCGGCGCGTGCGATAGCGGGCCACGCGCAGTCCACGCCGCTTTTGAACCCGCCCGGCCACCTGGCGGATTTTGTCGGGGAGAGGGGTCTGCGCGTTGAGGTAGCCCGAGACCATCTCGCCCGCTGCTTTTAACCCGGCCGCCTCAACCAGCGCCGGGGTGTAAGGCAGGTTATACGGCAGCCCAAGCGCAGGCCGATGCTCAAAGCCTTTGACCAGCAGCCCCAGCCCGTCCAAGGTCGTAAAGCCTTTGGGACCGATGATCTTGTTCAGGCCGCGCGACCTGGCCCACTGGATGGCTGCGTCGAACAGCGCGTGCGCCGCCTCTGGGTCATCTTGGCACTCGAACAGGTAAAAGAAAGCCGTCTGCTCGTGGTTGAACGCGTTATAGTTGCGGTTGTCGAGCACGGCGATGCGACCAACGGCGCGCCCATCGTTTTCTGTGGCCAGGAAAAAAGCCGCGTCGGAATGCCGATAGAACGGGTGGCGGCGGCGATCCAACATGAGCCGCGCGTCCGACTCGAGTGGCGGCACCCACTGGGGGCACTCTCGGTAGATGTGAAATGGCAGGCCGAGAAATTGATTGACTTGTCGGCGGTCGGTCGTGTTGACCGTGATGAGGTTCATTCTGCTTCTTCCGTTTCCGGCCGGGCTGGTGAGAATTGTAGCCCAGTTGGATAGAAAAGCCAACCCGTGTTGCGCTCCCTCGAGAGCGAGTGTATACTCCGGTGCGTCTGTGAAACACTGACAGCCAAGGCCAGTTTGAAAGCGAGTGGACAGCGCTATTTTGACCCCTTGCGCCAGTTGGGCATCACCAGCCGCGCTGATATGACGGTGCTCTGATTTCGTTTGTTATGACTACCTCGACAATGTTAGATTTCAGGTAAAGACTTTGCCCGACACGGATTTCTTTACACGGATGCACGGACAAGTCACCTACTCATCCGTGTATCCGTGCCAAAATCCGCGTCGTGCAAGGGTGACTGTCAAATGTAACATTGTCGAGCTACTAGCACTTATGTTATAATATCACCAAAATTGGGAGAAGCTGATGAGCTATCTTTCCCATCTTGAATGTCCCGAATGTGCCAGGGACTGTGCCGCGGACGAGTTACGCACCGTCTGCCCCGAGTGCGGCTCGCCTCTCCTGGCGCGTTATGATTTGCCCCTCGCCCGCGCGCGCCTCGACCGTGACGCACTCGTCGCTCGACCCAACACCATGTGGCGCTGGCGCGAGCTGTTGCCCGTGCGCGACGCAGCGCACATCGTCACACTGGCCGAACGCGGCACGCCGATGCTTCACTCGCCGCGTTTGGGCAAGCAGCTCGGTCTGCCGAATCTCTATATCAAAGACGAGGGCCGCAATCCTACCGGCACCTTCAAAGCGCGCGGGATCGGCATGGCCGTGTCGCGCGCGGTCGAGCTGGGCGTGCGCGGATTCGTCACCCCGACGGCTGGCAATGCCGGCGGAGCGCTGGCGGCCTATGCCGCTCGCGCCGGGCTCGCAGCTCACGTCTTTATGCCCCTTGACGCGCCGCCCTCGAATCAAAACGAAGTGAAAATGGCCGGCGCGTTCTTGCACCTTGTGCGTGGGCTTATCAGCGACGCGGGCCGCGAGTCGGCCGCGATGGCAAAAGAGTCGGGGCTGTTCGACGTATCCACGCTCAAAGAGCCGTATCGCCTGGAAGGCAAAAAGACGATGGGCTATGAAATCGCGCTGGACTTTTTCTGGCAATTGCCCGACGTGATCTTGTATCCCACCGGCGGCGGGACGGGCCTCATCGGCATCTGGAAAGCTTTCGACGAGATGGAACAGCTCGGGTGGATTGGCGCGCGCAGTGCGCGCCGTCCACGCATGGTGTGCGTGCAGGCGGCCGGGTGCGCGCCGATGGTCAAGGCTTTTGACGAGGGCCGTGACCGCTGCGAGTTCTTTGCCGGCGCGCAGACGCTGGCAGCCGGCTTGCGCGTCCCCAAGCCGCTGGGCGACCGCCTCATCCTGCGGGCGGTGCGCGAATCGTCCGGCGCCGCCATCACCGTGAGTGATGACGAGATGATCGCCGCTCGCGCGCTCATCGCTTCGGCCGAGGGCATCCAGGCGTGCCTGGAAGGCGCCGGCACCGTCGCCGCGCTGCAAAAACTGCTCGCCTCCGGCTGGGTCAAGCCCGATGAGCGCGTGGTGTGCTTGAATACCGGGACAGGCTTTAAAGACCCGGCGTAGGATACCCGTTGCATGTCAAATGATTCTTTCGATAATCACATTGTCATCCGCCCATTTTTGCCTGACGCCGATTTGCTGCGCCTGGTCAACCTGCTTACCCAGGTCGAAGCATTTGACCGGGAAGGCGAGAGCGTCTCGGAAGAGGCATTGCGCAAGCAACTCACGTGGCCTCGACATGAGCGCTGGGTCGTCCCTGCGCCCGGCGACCCGGATCAATTGATCGGCTATGGCAGCGCCTTTGCCCAAACGAAGGAACGCAGCGCACTCTACGTCGCCGTGCGTCCGGACTGGCGGCGCAGAGGCTTGGGCAGCGCACTGCTCGACTGCGCCCTCGGCCACGCCATCGAGACAGGCGCGGCGCAGGTGACGATCTATGCTAACGCCAGGAACAAAGCGGCCAATGATTTTTTGCGCCAACGCAACTTTACACTTGTGGGCGCGGCCTGGGTGATGCACGCCGCGCATGACGTTCCACTCGCAGAACCCGAGTGGCCTGCGGGCTACACAGTGCATAGTCACGCCGTGGTACAAGACCTGCCCGCGCTGGTGCGAGTCTCCAACCGCAGTTATCATGACATGTGGGGGCACTGGGAAAACACTGAAGGCGCAGTAACCGAGGAAGAGATGGCGCGCTGGCTGCCCGCGTTCGATCCCGAAGGCATTTGGATTGCGTTTGCGCCCAATGGTGATGTGGCCGGAACCTGCCGCGTGCAGCTTGCGCAAGACAATGATGGCGAGGTGATGGACATTCTCGATGGCCCCGGTGTAGTGCCAGAACATCGCCATCACAAGTTGCAACGACCGCTGGTGCTCACTGCCATGCACTGGCAACGTGCCCGTAGTTCAAAGCCTGTGCGGCTTGAATCGTGGGGCGACGACGAGCAGACCATTGCCCTTTATCGGGACCTTGGCTTTGACTTGGACCAACACTATGTTGCGTACCGGCTGAATTTGGCTCGGGCCGGATGAGCGCGCAGTGCGATATGCTGGCTAAATTCCAGGCCCAACAACTCGGCCATCCCTCCGGCCTCATCGGCAAGTTGATCCTTGCGCCGATGTGGAACCGGCGCAACTCGGCTCTGAATGACGTGGCGTTTGAGCGGCTGGCTCTGCGCCCGGATGATCG
>CAYGWJ010000438.1:0-11221 GCA_964353405.1 uncultured Anaerolineae bacterium | reverse complement strand
TGAGCTCAGTTCCACTACCGAGCGCACGTTGGGACTGCCCGACAGGGCATCCAGCAAATCCAGCAGCGTATCGGGACGCGACGGGAGAAGTTGGTACAATCCCAGGCGAAATTGTTGCAGTTGGGAGATGGTCTGTTGAGTATCCATGCCCCCAACTGTGCCACAAATCGGGTCAATTGTTAAGGTGCCAAGTCAGAGTCGAAATTTGTCCAAAGTCCAAGTGTACAATGTGAGGTCATATATTGTAAATAATGTTGGAAAACACATTGCCGATGGCCGGGCCGAGCAGCGCCAGGATCACAATCACGCAAATCGCGACGAGGATGCAGACGAACGGAAGCGCCACGATGATCAAGAGTATTTTGGCCCAGGTCGGCATCCCGGTGCTGCCAGCAGACTGAGGTGGGACATTGGGCATCGCATTGTCGGGAGTATTCATTGTTATCTCTCCTATGCTATGACAACCTGAATGGTCCTGTATGTCGGCAAGCAAGACGCATCAGGCCTGTCTCATGCGCGAGCGCTGTTGATTCACCAGCCACCAAACGATACCGATCACGGCAATGAGAAGCACCAAAGCCAGGATAGCCGGGACGATCACAGCCACCAGCGAGGCGACGACTGCCACGACATCTTCCAGCGTGCTGACGACAATGTTCGCCGGGACGGTGGCCACGCCTCCCGATAGCGCCGCCGAAATCGCTGTCACCGCCGGGCGAATCGCCGCCGATTTGACCACGTGCACCGACCCGGCCACGAGGAGGCCGCACACCATCGCCAGCACAGGATGGACGTCGGTGATGACATTCGAGCTGGCTGCAAACAGAATCGCTCCCGCCGCCGGGCGGACGAGGGTCTGAATCACATCGTTGACGTGATTGACGGCAGGAACTTTATCGGCGACCGTCTCGATGATGAGTAGGATCACCAGCACGGCGATGCTCCACCCGCTAGTAAGCGCCGTCCACGGCTCGCGCAGATGAATCAGGTTCGTGAAACGTGCCAGCAACGCAACGACCAGCAGGGGCAAATACGCATTTAGCCCCGCCGAGCCGGACAGCCCAAAAGCGGTCAAGATGCCCATGCTCAATCCTCTTTATTCGCTTGAGGCGGATCGTCAGATCCCCCCGCTTCAGCGCCGGATTTGCGCAAAGCATCCCGAGCGAGCAGGCTAGATGACCTTACACCAGCCCGATGTTGGCGCTGGCTTCGCGGTAAGCCTGGCCGGTCGCATACCCGATGACGAGCAGCGACCAAAAGCCGGTGAACAGGATACCGACGCCGCACGCGACTGAGCCGACGATGCCGGCGACCAGCGCGGCCAGGACTTCAATGACGAGCACCATCACGTATACGCTAATGTTCTTTTGCACCAGGCTCATGATGTCGCCAAAGCGGAACGCCGCGCCGAGTTGATCTTTGGCAGCATAATTGCCGATGGCGGCGGGCAACACGATTGCCATCAAGATGCCGTAGATGAGCATCAGGCAGCTAAAGCAAACCGAGATGATCGCTACCGCGCCTCCGGCGGCATCGCTGGCGCCCTGGGAGGACGACGATGCGGCGCCGCCCAGCACCATGATGCCGCCCTGCATGAGACACACCAGCAAGAGAATCGGCAACGCATAGACAAAGGCGATGACGGTATACAAAAGACCTTTGACCAGCTTGCCGCCGATGTCGTCCCACTCGGGCAACGGGCGCGGGTCATTGTTGAGGACGCGCCTGGTCACTTCAAGCGAGTAGCCCGTGGCCGCAAAGTTGAGGATGGGGACGAGACTGATGACCCCGCCCAGGAGGACCTTTTTGACCCAGTCCGGGTCCTCGAACGTGAACGAGAAAGCTTTGCCGAGATCCATGTCAACCTCCGTGTGTAAACTCAGCCCGAGGTGGGCCGGCTCGATTGATCAACAAGGCATCCAACGAGTGGGATGCTTCCACAGCAATTGGGCAGGATTGAGTAGATTATAGCACAACGTCGGCACAAACGGCCAATCGTTCGCTCCTGCACCCTTGCGAAGGTTAAAATTAGTACCCTTCGCAAGGGTTGGTTAAAACGGCAATCCCAACAGGCGCGTGAGGTACGCACGCCCGAAATCAATCGTCGAAAGCTCGGCCAGCGTCATCGCCAATCCGACGATCATCAGTGGCGCGGCCTCACGCCACGAAAACGATCGGTTCTCTCGACGCGCGGCGATGGTCGCCAGAACCGAATTGATCAGCGTGAGCATCCACAGCACCGTGCCGCTCGAAAGAATCGCCAGCGGATAGAGCAGCGCGGGCGGTTGGGCCAGCACGATAAGAATGACGGCACCCCCTGCCAGCACCACAACGCCCAACTCACGCAGGCCACGCAGTGAGCGCTCGTCCGTCGCATCCGCCCACATCGTTTGATTGAAAATCGGCAGCACCACGGCTGCCAGCGCGATGCCTTCCAGCGTGCCGGTCGTCAGCCGCAGCCAGTTCTGCGGCTCGTAAAGATGCGGCGCGCCGGGAAAGAGTGTGAGGTACGAGTTTACCCCGTCCAGTCCCATCGCCGCCACGAAAAGCACCAGCACGACCAGCACCAGGGGCGAAGGCAGATTCGCCGCACGGTGGCGGCCCAGGAGGAACATCATCACAAAGCCGGTCAAGGCGCCCAGGTACGTGCCGCTGCATCGCGCGCACAAGGGTAACTGCACTCCGCCGATAAAGAACGAGCGCGCCGGGATGCGATGGCAGATGGCATAACCGACCAGGTCAGCGTGGCCTAGCACACCGCCGGGCATCACCACCACCCACGCGCCGATGACAACGAGTGCCACCGTGAGAACAAAAACGCCCAGCCGGCGGCGAGCCGGTCGGGCGAGTGGAGTCTGTTCAAGTGACGAGGCCATTGGAGAGGTTTGCATGGCGCATGCGCGATACACACAACCAGCTTTTATGGTGTGACATCAACTGTTTGAACGTGCGCCTATTCTATCATGTATTGACCTGGTTGGGAAATCCGGTTGTGCCGCATTCAATTATCCACCATCTGCGAGATGTCTCGCCCGGCGGCGAACTTGCGGCGCATGTCGGTGTTCAGGATGCGCTTGCGCATCCGCAGGCTCTGCGGCGTGACTTCCAATAGCTCGTCGTCAGAGATGTACTCGATGCAGTCGTCCAGGCTCATCGGGCGCGGCGGCGTGAGCCGCACGGCAATATCTTCGACGGAAGAGCGGATATTGGTGAGGTGCTTCTTTTTGCATACGTTGATCGGCATGTCGTTGCCGCGCGCGTTCTGCCCCACGATCATCCCTTCGTACACCTGCACGCCCGGGCCGATAAAGAGTATGCCGCGCTCTTCGGCGTTGTGCAGGGCGTAAGCGGTGCTCACGCCGTCTTCCCACGCCACCATCGAGCCGCGCTCGCGCGTGGCAATCTCGCCCGCCATCGGCTCGTAGCCGTGAAACAGCGCGTGCATGATGCCCGTGCCGTGCGTGGCGGTGAGGAACGCGCCGCGAAAGCCCAGCAGCCCGCGCGTGGGCACCAGATACGTCAGATAGACCGTGCCGTGCTCGCCGTGACGGATGTCCGTCATCTGCCCGCGCCGGTTGCCCAGCATCTCGACGACCGTGCCCATCTGTTCTTCCGGCACCTCGATGTAGACTTCTTCCACCGGCTCCAGCTTGACGCCGTTTTCATCGCGCAGGATGACTTCCGGCTTACCCACCTGGAACTCGTAGCCTTCGCGCCGCATCGTCTCGATGAGGATGACCAGGTGCAGTTCGCCGCGACCGGACACGATGAATGTGTCGGCGCTGTCCGTCTCTTGCACGCGCAGGCTGACGTTGTGCTCCAATTCCTTGTAGAGCCGTTCGCGCAACTTGCGCGACGTGCTCCACGTTCCTTCGCGGCCGCTGAAGGGGCCGGTGTTGACGCCAAACGTCATCCGCACCGTGGGCGCTTCCACGCGGATCGGCGGCAGCGGGCGCGGGTCGTCCGCATCGGCAATCGTCTCGCCGATAAAGACTTCGGGCAGGCCGGTCACGGCGACGATTTCGCCGGCTTCGGCTTGCTCCACCTCGATGCGGTCGAGTCCCTGGTGTACAAACAGTTGTGCGATCTTGCCGGGAAAGATTTGCCCGTCCACTGCAATGCGTGCGACTGGCTGTTGTCGTTTGAGTGTGCCCGCGAACAATCGCCCGATGGCGATGCGACCTTTGTAGTCATCGTAAGCCAGCGACGTGACCAGCAATTGAGACGGCTGATCCGGTTCAATCTTGGGTGCGGGAACATATTCCAGAATCGTGTCAAAGAGCGGCTGCAGGTCCGTGCCCGGGACGCCCGGCGCAAGCGTGGCCTGCCCTTTGACCGCATCGGTGTAGACAATGGGGAACTCGGCCTGATCGTCCGATGCGCCGAGGTCAACGAACAGATCAAACGTGGCGTTGGCGACGTGGTTAAGCCGGGCATTGGCCCGGTCAATCTTGTTGATGACGACGATGGCCTTGTGGCCCATCTCCAAAGCCTTGCGCAAAACAAAACGCGTTTGCGGCATCGGGCCGTCCACCGCGTCCACCAGCAGCAGGACGCCATCCACCATGTTCAACACGCGCTCGACCTCACCGCCAAAATCGGCGTGGCCGGGTGTGTCCACGATGTTAATCTTGATGCCGCGATAGGTGACGGCCGTGTTCTTGGCGAGAATGGTGATGCCGCGCTCGCGTTCCAGGTCGCCGCTGTCAAGCACGCGCTCGACCACGACCTGATTCTCGCGAAAGACGTGGCTCTGCTTGAGCATCCCGTCCACCAGCGTTGTCTTGCCGTGGTCAACGTGCGCGATGATGGCAATGTTTCTCAAATCGCTACGAACTGTCATTCCGTTTCCACTTTCCAAAAAACAACCTCGGCCAAACAAGGGCCGAGGTCAGGTGTTGCTCGGTCGTGCGAGCGTGATTATAACAGGGTGGGGCAATTCGAGCAAGGCCCAGTACACCGAAAAGCAAGTCAACCAGATCTTGTCCCGCTTGCATGAGGATACAGCCCAGTTGCGTCGGGGTCTGGTCGCCTATCAGTTGATGGCGCGCGACACGGCCGTGGGCAGCGGCAAGTACTGGCGGCTGGAATAGAGCGTTTGACAAAGGCCACACTTTGCGGCATAATTCAATCCATATCAAAAGGCTGTGATGGAAAAGTATTCAGGGGAATTCTGACAGGGACGCGAGGCCGATGACTGAAAGCCTCGCCCGGAAGGAAACTGAAAGTTCACTCCTGAGCCGGCGGTTGAAAACAGTGGTCCGGGGATAGTGACCAGTGGGTAAGTAGGCCGACCCGCAAGCCCAGCGTTAGAGGGGCAGCCAATCGCAAATCAATTACCAATTGAGAATTGACAATTGATAATTGAAATGCCGCTGGCGGAACGAGTGGGCTCATCGAGCCAACACGGGTGGTACCACGGGAGCGCGCGCTCTCGTCCCGACGAGGGGCGAGAGCGTTTTTATTCCAAAATCCGTTCTATTCCTTATCCGCTGTGATATCTGAGGTGAAGCATGACTGAACAACTGGACACGATTCAATCCGCAGCATTGGCCGCACTTTTAACTGTCCACGATGAGGCGGCGCTGCGTGCGTGGCACACCACGCACCTGGCCAAGAAATCGCCGTTGATGACGGCCTTGGGCGACCTGGGCAAGCTGCCCAAGGAACAGCGCGTCGAAATCGGCAAGCGTGGCAACGAGGTCAAGCGCGCGCTGGAAGCCGCTTACGCTGAACAGGAGCAGGCCATTGAGGCCCAAGCACTTGCACGCACACTCCAAGAGAACGCCGTGGACGTGACGTTACCGGGCCGCCGACCGCGCCCCGGCAATCTGCACATCTCAACCAAGACGCTGCGGCACATCTACCAGGTGTTTGGCGAGATGGGCTTTCAGGTCTATGAAGCGCCCGATGTGGAAACCGACGAGTTGAACTTTGGGCTGCTCAACATCCCGCCTTATCACCCGGCGCGCGATATGTGGGACACGTTCTGGCTTGACAATGGCGCGCTCTTGCGCACGCACACTTCGCCCGGTCAAATTCGCGCCATGCGTGAGATGTATCCGAATCCGGTGCGAGTGATTCTGCCTGGCAAGTGCTATCGCTACGAACAGATCACTGCGCGCAGCGATCACCAGTTTTACCAGATCGAGGGATTGGTGGTGGGGCATGGCATCACTCTGGCAGACCTGAAAGGCACGATGTTCCATGCAGCCAGGCGACTGTATGGCGCGGACCGCGTCGTGCGTTTCCGTGGCTCGTACTTTCCTTTCACTGAGCCAAGCGTCGAAGTGGACATGAACTGCATTCTGTGCAACGGCGTGGGCTGCCGCGTATGCAAATACACTGGCTGGCTGGAAATCGCCGGCTCCGGCATGGTTCACCCGGTCGTATTGCGCAACGGTGGCTACGATCCAGACGAGTGGAGCGGCTTTGCGTTCGGCATGGGGCTGGAGCGCCCTCTTATGCTCAAGTACTTCATTGACGACATCCGGTATTTCTATGGTAACGATCTGCGCTTCTTGCGGCAGTTCTAGCAAGAAGCAAGCGGCAGATGATAAGATGCAAAGGGCAGCGATCATAGAAGCGTGAAACAGCAACGGCCTATCAGTCTCCTACTCATGGCTTATGTGGCGCTGGCCGTGACGTTCAACGTCACCGTCGGCGTGGGCGAAACGCCGGACGAGGCAGCTCATGTGGCGTATATCCGCCACATCATCGAGTACCGCGCGCTGCCGCTGCAATTCCGCGACCCGGCGCATTACGCTGGCCACGAAGCGCATCAACCGCCGGCCTATTACGCGCTGGGTGCGCTACTCACGTTCTGGATTGATCCGGGCAATTACCGACTACAAGACAACCCGTCGTTCGACATCACGCCAGGTCGCGTGTGGGCACGACAGCGTTACTATCACACCGACGCCGAAGGCTTACCGTATCGCGGGACGGTGTTGGCCTATCACCTGTTGCGCGCGTTCTCGACCGTGCTGGGTGCGATCACGGTCTGGGCTGTGTGGCAAGCCGCGCGCATCGTTGCGCCGCAACGTCAGGCCGTCGCGCTGCTGGCGGCGGGTTTGACGGCGTTCAACCCACAGTTCATTTTCTTGACCGCCTCGGTGAACAACGACAACCTTGCTGTCGCTGTCGCCTCGCTCATGTTGCTGGCGGGATTGGCGGCGTGGCGCAAGCCCTCGTTTCGACTGACCGTCGTCGTCGGACTCTTGATCGGGCTGGCGGCGTTGAGCAAGTACACTGCGCTGGCCGCCGCGCCGGGCGCACTGTTGGCCTTGGGCGCGCCCTATGTGCGCCAGCGACACTGGCGCGCGTTGATGGGCCATCTGGCGCTGGCGGGGGGGCTCGCGGCGCTCGTGTCCGGCTGGTGGTTCGTGCAAAACTGGTGGCTGCACGGCGACCCGCTGGCCCAACACATCGCCCTGCATGCGCTCGCGGGCGTGCGACGCTACAACCCTTGGCGATTAAAGGAACTGCCGGGAAATCTTGTCAGCGTGTTTACATCGTCGTGGGCGCGCTTTGGCTGGATGAACATCATCGTTCATCCGGCCATCTACTGGACGCTGGCCTCGCTGTGCGCAGCGGCGCTTGCGGGCGTACTGCGGATCGCGTGGCACGCGGCGCGCGAACGCCGCCTGTGGCGTTGGGAGACCGCGCCACCCCTTTCGCTCGCGCTGGCCGGGCTCGGCGTGATCGCGTTCGTCGTGCGTTACCATCTGATCGTGCCCGCCGATCAGGGGCGGCTATTCTTTCCCGGCATTCTAGCCTTTGCGATATTCCTGGCGCTGGGTCTTGCCGAGTTGGCCGGGCGACGGCACATGGTCATGGCGTGTGGCGTAATAGGGGGCCTGATCGCGCTTTCTATCGGGAGTGTCGTATTTGTGTTGCGCCCGGCATACGCGCTTCCGCAAATGCTTTCCGAAGCGAAATTGCATCCGTCACACCCGCTGGCGGCTCAATTTGGGGACGGGATTGCTCTGCGCGGGTTCGACGTCTCACCACGCGCCCTGCGTCCCAACCAGTCGTTCGATCTGACGCTGTACTGGCAGGCTTTGCGTCCGATCGAAACGAACTACTGGCTGCTCATTCAAGTGCTCGACCCCGCCGGGCGGCCGCTGGCGCACAGCACGACTTTACCGGACATGGGCCGTTACGCAACCGTGCTGTGGAAACCGGGCGACCTGTTTGCCGACCATTATCGCCTGAGCATTGTCCCGGATGCCCAGGCTGGCGCGGCGGAACTGATCGTGTTATTCGACCCACGGCAACCATCTGACGAGGCACAGTGGACACAGGCTGGCCAGCCGATTGGAAATCGTCTATCGCTGGCCACTCTCAAGATCGAGCCGACATCGCAGCGGGTCTATCGCCCAATGTACCCGTTGTCCGTCCACTTTGGCGACGAGGCGCGTCTGACAGGCTATGACTTGTCTGCATCGTCCATCCGGGTTGGACAGACGATGACGCTCACGCTCTATTGGCAGGCAATCCGGCCGACTCTTAACGACTATCATGTCTTTGTGCACATGATCTGCGCCGACAGCAAGTTGATGGCCCAAGATGATAGCGTGCCAGGGCGGGGATGGTTCCCATCTGCGATTTGGGCTGCCGGAGATGTGATTCGCGACGAACACCAGCTTGAACTGCCGCCCGATACGCCGGCTGGCGCTTGCACACTTTCGGCCGGGCTGTACAATTTCGACACAGGTGATCGGCTGCCCGCTACCGATGCAAGCGGCCAACGCCTGGCCGACGATCGAGCCGTGTTGGCTCATTTGGATATTCTGCCGTGAAGAATGCTGTTAGCTCAATCACAAAGTCAGGCTGGCTTGTTCTACCCATCTTGACGGTGATGGCTTTCATCGCGGTTGAGGTTCGGCGCGTGGCGCCGACGATCACGATCAGCAATCTCGATTATTTTCCGCTGCTCGAGCGTGCCACGCGCTTGAGTTTCCATTCGCTGGATGCCTGGGTGAACCAGCAGCATCCGGTGGGATATTCGTGGCTCATCCGGCTGGGTCTCATGTCCGGTTGGGATGCCGAGCGCGTCGGGCAGGCTTTGTCCATCGCTGGCGGAGTCCTGGGGCTGATGGGGGCATGGCTGATCGCAATGAGCGTGTTCAAAGACAAACGCTTCGCGGCCATCGCTCTGGCATTCGTGGCAACCACCAGCCTGTTCTTGTACTTGGCCAGCGTCGAGGGGAACGACATGCTCGCCGCCGGAATGCAGGTCATGTCGCTCGGTCTGCTGGCGATCTCGACGCTCAGACAAGATGGTCTGCGCTCTCGCGAGGTGTTCCTGGCCGGGCTGGCTGCGGGCCTGGCGTACCTGGTGCGCTACAATGGTATGCTCACGATGATGGCCGGCGCAGCCTGGCTGGCATTGATGGCGATCTTGGAACGGCGACCATCCGCTCTAAAGGCGCTGGGCATCTATGTCGGAGCTTGTGTGTTGAGCAGTGCTTTGCAATGGATTCCCAGTTGGCTGGCGACCGGCACGCCCTTTTACAACGACCAGGGTCGCAATGTCTGGTTTCACGTTTATGGCAAAACTGATTTCATCCGCGAGTTCGGACAAACCCCGGCGGGCATCACGCTGATTCAGGTCGTGCTGATGAACCCTTACCTCTTCATCGAGCACTGGTGGTCCGCCTTTCAGCGTTTTTGGATCGCCCCCGAGCTGACCCTGCTCGATGCGCCGCTCAAGCTGTTCGGGCAGGCCGGGTTTGTCTTTTTGCTCTTGGCAAAAGGCCCTGCTTCTGGCAAGGTGCGAGGGTTGCTGGGGTTGTTCGTCATGGCGCACCTGTCCGCGCTCTCGATGATGCGGCTCGACCGGCGATTCCTGATCGTCATGATTCCGATCCTGACGATTGGCGCGGTTTACTTTTTCGCGTCGCTCATTCCATCACGCCTGGAATGTCGCCGTGTGATTCTGCCGTTGAACATTGTCATTTTGCTCGCGGGCCTGGTGTGGGCTGCGCCAGGGCTGACAGGTTTCTCGGATGGACGACCGGGGCCGGACACCGTCGTGATTGAAGCCAGCAATGTCTTGCACGCGGCTGGCATGGATTCCGCGCGCGAGGTGTTGAGTACCCACCTTCGATTACAAGACGCAGCATCGCTCGGACGCGACCGGTTCCCGCAAGCCTACTGGGTCGCTCCCGACCAAAAGTCGGCGGCCGACTTGGCGAAGGTGATGCACGCACAGGGGTGGAAATTCTTGATCTACAGTCAAGACTCTGGCCCAGCATCTTATCCCGCGCTGGCAAGTTTGCTGATGCCCGAGGCGCGCATGGCTGAACTTGCGCCGATCTATTTTCCAGAGAATCGAGAGTTTGTGATCTACCGGCTGGTGGACCAAGGGCTTGAAGGTTGCACGCGCCTCGATGCTCGCCTTGAGAGCGGGATCTCGCTCGAATGTTACGCGGCGCACGTCAGCCAGAACGTTCCCGCCGGTTCGGGTCGGCGCATCGGCGTCTATCTGAGTTGGCGGACGCAATCTAAACTCGATGCTTCGTTCAAGGTGTTCGTGCATTTGCTGGATTCAACCGGGCGACTTGTCGCTCAACACGATGGCGTTCCTACAGTATGGACGTACCCTACGAATCAGTGGGAACCTGGCCAGGCCGTCGTTGATTTTCACCAGATTCCGATTGACGCGAACGTGCCGCCGGGCGAGTATACGCTTCAAGCCGGTTTATATGACGAAGAAACCGGCGCTCGCGTGCAGCGAGTGGATGCCGTTGGAAATTCAATGGCGGACGCAGTGGCACTCGGCAAGGTCAACCTCGGTAACCCATAACAGTTCCTATGAGAAAAAAGCAATTCTCTCAGTTCAAGAGATGGATGTATTACGCTGCGCTTGGAATCTGTGTCCTGGTAACTCTCTTGTTCGGCCTGACCCAGACGACCGTGCACTTTGACGATGCCTACATCACTTACCGTTATGCACGGAATCTGGCCGATGGGCATGGGTTCGTCTACAATCCGGGCGAGACAGTTCTCGGCACGACTGCGCCGCTATATGGACTGTTACTCGCTCTGCTCGCGCGTTTGGGCATAGATATCCCAATCGCCAGCCATGTATTGAGCGTGATCGGTTGGGGAGCCTGCGTGATCTTGATCGAGCGGCTTGGGCGTGGAGCGTGCGATCAAGCCCTGGGGCTATTCGCAGCAGCCCTGGTGGCTACGTCGCCGCTGTTCCTCCAGG
>CAYGWJ010000437.1:0-5130 GCA_964353405.1 uncultured Anaerolineae bacterium | reverse complement strand
ATGGCCAACGTCCTGATCTTTGCCATCCTGGCCGGGCTGTCGGTGTACATGGCGACGGGCGGCGCGCAACAGTTGCTGGTCTACCTGGATTATCTCTCTGGAAGATGATGCCATGCTCAATAAACCTAGACCGACGCATAGCGCACCGCCCACACAACTGCATCTCAACATCCGCCGCTTCGTCGGCGACGTGGTGATCGCTGACGACGGGACGCTGGCGCGCGTCTTGGAGATCGAGCCGGTTGACCTGACGATGGCCGACCCCGACGAAGCGGCGTTTGTCCGCAGCCAGTTCGGGCAGTTCATCTCTTCGATTCGCTTTCCAGACGCTGTCCAGATCGTCATGGCGACGTATCCGCAGAACCTCAAGGCGTACCTGGATCGGATGCGAAGTCTTTCAACAACTCGCTTGAGAGAAGCTGAAGCCTTGCGCGACGCGGACGCGGTTCGCTCGGCGCGTGAGGAGCGACTGGGCAGACGGTTGGAACGCTGGGCGGCCTTTATCGAGTTTGCGCTGCAAGACATTCACCCGATCGAGAACCGGTATTTCATCGTCGTCTTCTACAACCCCTTCATAGCGCGCAATGCGAAACGGATCATGACGGCCGATGTCTTTGACAAAGCACTCGGCGTCCTGAACCGCAAGCTCGCGCATGTGCAAGGAGAGCTCTCGCACACCGGCCTCCAGGCCCGTGAGCTGGCAGCCAGCGAGGTCGCCGAGATCATTTACTTTTTCTATCACCCCGTGTGCAGCCCACTGGCCGACCTGACGCCGCCGCGGCTGCGCCTGATGCCGTCGCTCGTCGCCACGGGCGTTGGCTGGTCGCCAGACGAAAGGCCGCAGACGACAACCAGCAGCGGCAATGGTCACGACGATAGTCGCGACAACGGAGCAGAGTGAGCATGGGTTGGAAAGACAAGATCAAGCAGGGTCTTCAACAACTCAAAACTCCGACGCGTGGCAGCCGTAGCACGGACGACATCCTGCGCGCGGGCGAGGCGACGCTGCACGACGACCTGGCCCCGGCGGATCTAGAATTCGGCCACGACTGGTTCCGCGTCGAGCACATGTTTGCCCGCGCCTACTTTGTCCACGACCTGCCGGGCAACCAGGTCTTTGTGCCGCTGGGCATCTATAATTTTCCCGCGCAGACGTGGATGAGCTGGTACATCTATCCCGAAGACGAGACCCAGGTGCACGAAGCCTTGAAGCACCGGCGCACGATCTTGACCGCGGCCAACATCCAGGACGCGCGCAATGGCAAGCTGGGCAGTTTCATCCGCAACGCCGAGATCGGCGGGGCCGACCAGGCGCTGGCCGAGATCGAACTCGCGGGCGAGACCGTCTACCAGCTCGGCTGGTACATGGTCGTCTGGGCTGCCAGCCGTGCCGATCTTGAAGAAATCTCGGCGCGTTTCGAGGACGCGCTCAAGCGCGCGGACGTGCGCTTCTTCCGTGCAGGTTCCTTGCAGGAACAATCCATTCACTCGGTGCTGCCGACCGGCACGGATCGCCTGATGCGCACGCGCAACATGTCTTCGGGGGCACTCGGCGAGATGTTTCCGTTCGTCCGCAAGACCTACTATGACCCGACCGGCATTCACTATGGCATCCACCGCCACACCGGCACGTGGGTCGTGCTCAACCCGTTCGACAAGTCGCTCTCCAACGGAACGACGCTCGTGTTGGGCCAGTCCGGTCGAGGCAAGTCCACCTTTTTGAAAGCGTTCGTGGACGGCGCGGTGCCGATGGGCCACCGGGTCGTCATTGTGGATCTCGAAAACGAGTTCGGGCCGTTGTGCCAGGATCTCGGCGGCGTGTTCGTCGACCTGCAGCGAGGCAGTGACGTTCGCATGAACATCCTCGACCTCAATCCGCAGGCCGCCGACGCCCCGGCCCAGGGCTTGAGCGTGTTGAAAGGCTTTATCCGCGCCGCCGTGTCTCGACCGCTCTCCGACATCGAGGAAGGTCCGGTGATTCACCAGGCTTACGTGCGCGTCTTGCAGGAAGCCGGCATCAACCACCGCGACCCGCAGACGTGGGACAGGACGCCGCCCAGGCTGTCCGATTTCGTCCTTGCGCTGCGCGAGTCGCAGCAGCGCAAGGAAGGCGAGGCCCTGGCCGCGTGCCTGTTCGCCTACACCGAGGGGAGGTATGCCGACGACTTTGACACGCACACCAACGTAGACGTGCAAAACAGCCCACTCGTCGTGTTCGGCCTGCGCGACGTAGCGCCGGACATGCTGCCGATGCGCATCTGGCAAATCCAAAACTATATCTGGTCGCACGTTGTGACGCCCGGTCAAATGACACCCACACACGTCATCATTGACGAAGGCTGGCACCTGCTGCGCTACCCGCATATGGTGGCGGATCTCTCGGCCATGGCACGGCGCTTCCGCAAATACTTTGCCGGCCTGTGGCTGGCGACGCATTTCGTCGAAGACTTGTTGCGCAGCGACGACGCCAAGAGCATCTGCGACACCGCCGACACGGTCGTACTGTTCGGGCAGAAGCAGACCGCCGCACCAGTGCTGGGGCAACTATTCAATCTCAACCAGGCCGAAGTAGCAGAACTGCCGCGCCTGGGGAAAGGCGAAGCCATCCTGCTGTATGGCAGCCAGGCGCACATCCCGCTCTTCGTGCCGGTCGACCCGGAGCGGATGCCGCTGTACTCGACCAGCCCGCAAGAACGAGCCACTTCAACTTGAGGAGCAAACGATGACTTTGCAGCGAAAACGAATATGGATCGACATGACGAGCAGGCGGTCTCGCCTGTATCGCCCGATCAACTGGGAAAGTGTGCTGGCGCTTGGCGCCGGGCTGGCGCTGGCCGTGCTGGCCCGCGATGGCGTGCTATCTGCTTTCTCGGTCATCGCCGGCGCCTACGTGGCCTGGTGGTTCCATCGCCAGTACCGGTCGCGGCAGGCGGCTGTTGCGCCCGACCACCTCGAGCGCCTGGTCTGGCAACTGCGCGCTGTCTATCCAGTGCTTCCCTCCGCGATGGATGCATTGGAGGTCTCGGCGGCCAGGATTCCGGGTGGAAAGCTGCGACAGACGGTAGAGGCATGTGTGACCCGTTGCCGGGCGGCCACACTGACGGACTGCGGCGCCCTGGCCGAGAGTTTGAAGCCGTTGTATGACCTCGGCGATCCGGACGCGCGCCACCTGGCCTTTATCCTGGAGCGCACGGAGCTGTCGGAGCCGGTCGCCATCGACTCGGCGCTGGCCGACTTGGATGAGAGCCTGCGTGTGCAGCATCTTTTGCGAGACTGGGCATGGCTTGGCCTGTTCATCGTCAACCTGACCAAGCGCATTCTCGAAGCCGTTCTGGTCGGAGCCGTCGCCCTGGCCTTGACAATGCCGAACACGCGCATGTTCTATACCGGCAGCCTTGCGGCCCGCTTCGTGTTGATGGCCTTCACCGTCTTTGGAATGGCCCTTTGTCTTCGCCTTGAGGCAGAAGCGCGGCAGGTCGACGCAGGTAGCCCATGAGCCAGGCGCTGTTGGCGTTATCCGCTGTGACCGCGGGGACTGTGCTCTGGCTGTCTGCGAGAAGCGGCCTGTCGCGACTCTCTCGCTGGCGATGGCTGGCGCAGGCGCAGCGCAGATTTGAGGCGTTGATCCGCCACACCGAGGTAGAACGGCAACTGGCCCAGCCCTTGTCGGTTGAGGAGCTGTACCGGCTGCCGCGCATCAACTGGGCCGTGCCGGTGTTTCTGTACGGCCTGGTTGGGCTGGGCATCACGACGATGACGTTCGACACCATGCCCTTGGCGCGCCTTGTTGGATTGGCGATGGCGGCTATCCCGCTGGTCATCCGGTCCTGGTGGCGCGTACAGGGAGAGCGGCAGCTGCGCAAGGAGGTCCGGTGTTTCCTGTCCGATCTGCGCCTGGCACTGGCGTTGAACTGCACTCCAGAACAGGCTCTCTACTACGTCGTTCTTCATGGAGGTGTGAACGCAGCCGGCATTTTGCCCGCGCGCCTGGGGCATTATGTGCGAGCCGGGCTGTCACCCGATAAAGCGCTGGAGCGCCTGGCTGAAGGTGACTGGCCTGACGACGTGCGCGAGTGCCTGGAGCGCGCCAGCGCGGCGCTGCGTGGCGCTGGGCGCGTTGACTTGCTCGACCGGGCGAGTGTCACCTGGCTGGACCGGTGGACGCAGGCGGATCAAGAGCTCCACAGCGCCCGGCGCAGGCTGGCCGTGTGGAGTGTGTCCGGCCTGCTGGACTCTTTGGCCCTGGCGCTCCTGCCCACACTGATCGGATGGATGACCGCACCCCGGTGAGCGTGGCAAGGGAATGCCTGGCGTGAATGGCGAAACAGTGACGCGGCTGGCGCAGGTCTTGATGCTTGTCAGCGCGGTTATGGTCTGCAACCCAGTCGTGGGAAGCCGCCCGGCGTGGACGTTGATGCTTGTCGTGAGCATTTTGCTTTACGCCGGCAACGTGCAATTGCGCGCGCCGTTGATGGTGGCGGCCGTGCCGTTCATGAACACCGGAATCTGGATGATTGTGTTTTTGTCCCGCGGTTCGCTGCCAGGCGATCGGCAGCGGTCGTGACAGGCGTCAGCTCATTAGACCTCTTGGGGCGAGAATTGGTGCAGATCAAGATGGTGGAGACCCGCCGTGTCGATCATCTCTAAACTATTCAAAGGCTTGTTTGTCCTGGCGCTCGCCTTTGCTGGCTGCTTTGTGATCTTGCAGGTCGTCATGTATTGGCTGCTGGCCGACCTGGTTCCGTTCCCCACGTTCTCATTTCGCACCAAAGAGTGGATCATGGGCAGCCTGGAGAACTATCTCGAAGACCCCGAGATGATCACTATCATCTATTCGGGCGAAGTGTATTCCGGCCCAGGCGATGTTCCTTCCAGCCTGCCCGTGTCCGGCTCGATCTTTTGCGATTACGGGAAGAATGTGACGTGCGCCAACGGATACGTATACGCCAACCACACCGGGATCGACATCCCGGTCGACACAGGGACCTCGGTTCACACGACCATCGCCGGGACGGTCGTCTACGCCGGGGCTGACTCGCACGGGTACGGCAACCTGGTCGTCGTGCAGAACGGCAAGGTGCAGACCTTTTACGCGCACAACTCGACGATCGACGTGAGCGTGGGGCAGTT
>CAYGWJ010000436.1:0-9629 GCA_964353405.1 uncultured Anaerolineae bacterium | reverse complement strand
GTCGAAAGGCGTGGCGGCAATCAAGGCACCCACGTTGATTGTTGTGGGAGATGCCAACAGCATCCGCACCGCACATGCCGTGGAATTTTTCGAATTGCTCGGCGGCGGCAAGGCTGACGCGGGATGGGACGGATCCGGAGTGCCGAACGCACGGCTCGCGATCCTGCCTGCCACGACGCATTACAACATCTTCTTCTCCCCGATGCTGGTGTCTATCGTCACACCATTCCTCGATGCGCCGATGCCCAAGGAGAAATAATGAAAAAGACAGATTCGGGAGATGGCATGACTCCATCTCAACTCATCACCAAGCAAATCGCAGAACTGGCTGACTGGCGCGGCAAAATGCTCGCCCGACTGCGCGAACTGATCCTCGAGGCCGCTCCTGACATCACTGAGGAATGGAAGTGGGACACCGCGGTGTGGTCTCAAAAGGGTCTTGTTTGTAGCGCCGGCACTTTTAAAGACCACGTCAAGTTGAGCTTTTTCAAAGGCGCTTCCTTGAAGGATCCGAAGGGTCTCTTCAATGCCGGACTGGATGCGAAGGCTACGCGCGCCATCGATTTCAGCGAAGGTGATAATATTAACGAGCCTGCCTTGAAGGAACTGATTCGCGCCGCCGTTGCCTACAATATGGCGGGCGGCAAAAAGAAATAACCTGCAAAAGGGGAATCATGTCTGAAAAGGACAAGAAAGCATTTCAGTCGTATCTGGACAACATCAAAGCCAAGACCGGCAAGACGCCCGAGGACTTTCGCAAACTGGCAAAGCAGAAGGGTCTGGTGAAATCCCGCGAGATCGTCGCATGGCTGAAGGAGGAATATGGGCTGGGGCATGGTCACGCCGGAGCGATCTACTACGTGATCGCGCATGCCGACGACGTCAAAGCCAGCCCAGAAGACCGGATCGAGAAATTGTTCGCGGGCAAAAAGGTCAAGTGGCGCAAGGCATACGATGCGCTCGAGGAAAGAGTTCGCAAGTTTGGCACGGATGTACAAGTGGCGCCCAACCTGACGTACATCAATCTGTGCCGCGGCAGCAAGAAATTCGCCATCGTGCACACAACGGCTGAGCGATTGGACATCGGCATCAAACTCACGGGCGTCAAGCCAACCGAACGACTCGAAGCGGCCGAATCGTGGAACGCCATGGTCACCCATCGTGTGCGCATCAGCGACCCAAAACAAATAGATGCTGAGGTGCTGACATGGTTGAAACAGGCATACGATAATCAAAAGGAGAAAACATCATGACAAAAGATAATCAGACAAAAATTACAGCAGAACAAGGAGCATATATGCAAAAAATTACCCCATTCTTGTGGTTCGACGACAAAGCCGAAGAGGCGATGAATTTTTATGTTTCCATTTTTGAAAATTCAAAGATTGTGAGCGTTACTCGATATGGAGAAGGAGGCCCAGGACTGAAGGGGACGGTAATGACCGCGACATTCCAGCTCAATGGACAAGAATTCATGGTATTAAACGGCGGTCCAGAGTTCAAATTCACGGAAGCCATATCGTTCTTCGTGAACTGTGAGACACAGCAAGAAGTGGACGAGCTGTGGGAGAAGCTTTCGGAAGGCGGCGAAAAAGGGCAATGCGGCTGGCTGAAAGATAAATACGGCGTGTCATGGCAAATCGTTCCCTCTGCTTTAGGCGAGTTGATGAACGACCAAGACCCTGAGAAATCGAAAAGAGTTATGCAGGCAATGCTTCAAATGCACAAGATAGACATCAAGATTTTGAAGCAAGCGTACGATCAAAAATAATCCAGCACAGTTTCCAATGTTCGTCAGTGTTTGTCAGTGTCCTATTTTAGAGGAGAATGCTCATGAGAAAAATAGTTGTAGCAGAATTCTTGTCACTGGATGGCGTCATGGAAGCGCCAGCGTGGACCGCGCCATACTGGAATGACGAAATTGCAAAGTTCAAATACGATGAACTATTCGCGAGCGACGTTCTTCTGCTGGGGCGAGTGACCTATCAAGGCTTTGCCGCCGCCTGGCCCTCCAGCGATGAAGGGGATTTTGCGGACAGAATGAACGGCCTCCCCAAATACGTTGTTTCAACGACCCTGAAAACTGTCGAGTGGAACAATTCACATTTGATTAACGAGAATGTAGCGGAAGAGGTCTCCAGGCTGAAACAGCAGTCTGGTCAGGACATCCTGGTCGCTGGCAGTGCCACTCTTGTCAACACGCTGATGGAACATAACCTCATCGACGAATATCACCTCCTGGTCTATCCAGTGGTTCTGGGAAGTGGCAAGCGTCTCTTTAGGGACGGGAGCAAAGCGACCCTGAAACTTGTAGAAACAAAGACGTTCAGTTCAGGCGTCGCTTTACTTGGCTACCAGCCCGATAAAAAATAGCTGATATTATATGCCAAATCAGCACCGCACGGAAAGGCGAGTTACTTGCCCGTGGCATTCTATGGTATCATATTGCTATCACTTGCCCTCGCGCAGTATGACTGCAAACGGAGATCAGCTTTGTGGACACTCGTGTTTGCAGACACTTGGTTCAACCAGCCAGTGAGGTCACCCATGGACAAGTTCGAAGAGTACAAGCTCTTTGCCGAGGACGCCCAGAAACTCTCCGAGCGGCGTCAGAGCACCAGCCAAACTTGCGTGACAGTCAATGCTGCGATATTCGCTGTGTTGGCCCTTCTTATCAAAGACATTGGCTTTCGGGGGTGGACACTGGTGCTGACTGCTGTGCCCCTGTTCTTGACCGGTGTGCTACTGTGCCTCATCTGGCAAAAGATCATCCTTCAGCACCAGGTGCTCATTGGCTGGCGCTATGACCAGTTGAGGGAGATGGAAAAGGTCATGGCAGGCAGCTACCAAATGTACACGAAGGAGTGGGAAGACTTTTTCAAGCCGAGGCAAGGGAAAGAGTTTAGTTTCTCCCTCCTGGAAATCTGGCTGCCCCGCTTGTTCCTGATCCTTTACCTCATTTATGGAATCGGCCTGGTGGTCGGCGCAGCACGCAAGTACATCTAGGCCAAATCATCTCAACCCCGCCACAACCGCCGGGGCGGATGCTCATGCTATGTTAGTTTGTACTGCTTTCCAGTTGCGCGTTCAGTTCCACGAGCCTTCGCTTGCCATACGCAAGCTGATCGTCCAAATTCCTGAGACGATCACGAGCGCCGCCCTCCTGGACGACCGAAACCAGCATTATGCCGATGGCGACTAGACTCATATAGATGCCCGTGACCGTGTACGACAAGAGAACCACCAGCAACCCAACTGCGAACAAACCTATGCCAGCTTTCTTGCCGACAGCCGCATAGTAACGGTCGCGGTCGGCCTTGCGGCGATCCCACTCTCACTGTTCTACATTGCCTTTGAGTCTGACGAACTCGAAGGCGATTTTCTTTGTCCACGACGGCTTCCATTAGCACACTTTTGCGACCACTGAGATTTCATGCCAGCCGGTCCAAGCTAATCCTCATCATCGTCATCTTGGTTGGGATAATGGCCCGTATAGCCAGGGTGAACCATGGATGAACTGGGCGGAACTGCCGCGGTGGGCGCGGCAAATTCAGCGGGCGATGAATAATGCAGGCTACCTCCGGCAGACTGAACTGGACGGGAGCCAGGCGCCGAACCGTTTTCTGCGATTCTGCCGCCGACAATCAATAGCGCACCTATGGCGATGCCGGTCAGACTCATATAGGTGAAAGAGTCCAGCCTCAATAAAACGGCGAGGCCACAAGCGAGTAAAGAGACTAGCACATAGATCACTCCAAAGGTCTTGAGACAGCCACCCATTGATTCCGACTCCTCTTTACCACCCATCGCCGGGCAAGTTACTCTGCCAGCACAAACGGATCAGTCCAGTGCAGAGTTTAGATTAACCACATGCCGATGCCGACCAGACTCTTGTAGATGCCCGTGACCGTGTACGACAAGAGAACCACGTTGAGATTAATGTTCAGGGGACAGGAACACCTTCTACACCATGTTCAAGACAAAATCGGACTGGTACAAGCCTGCCACACTTGGGGCAAGCCCATTGGCCGCTCTGGGGAATGACGGGTCGTCCAGCCGAAGATGGGACTGCTGACGAATAGGTCTGGTCTGGCGGCGACTCGTTCTTGATTACCTCTTGCAGCGTTTGTTGTTGGCGAATCTGTTCGTGTAGCTGAGTGATGGCGGCGCAAATCTCTTTTAACTCATCTTCACTCAAACGTTGCCGGGTATACAGCGTCCAAGCCGTGTCAGCCAATTGGGCCTTGTGGGTCTTGATTCGCCCTTCCAATTCTCGAACCTGGTTCTGGCTCTTGAGCAGGCACATTACAGCACCTCACTGTCAGCACATACGTGGCATATCCATGTCATACTCGGCAGGCGGCCTGGCAAGGGGGATGCCACACACCTCGATTCTATGCCAAGTGCGTAACAGAAGCATCACAGAAAAGGGAGCGGCATAACAGATGCGTAACAGTGCGGGGTTACTATCTGCGCGAGGTAAGATTGTGGTAAGGGCGGCTGTTGGACGCGGGGCCCTTTAGCAAGTGACGTGGAACAGGCCGATGACGGCGCCCTCGGCTTCATTCCAGGCCTGGATCGCCTTTTGCGTGGGCAACAACTCTACCTGGCACTGGTTTTGCTGCAAGTATTCGGCTGCTTCGCTAGAGAGCTTGACCAGGCCCTGCTGCCCCGCGCCGATCACGAGCCGCTCGGCTCCGTCTTCATAGATGTATTTGGCTTCGTCCAGTGAGACGATGTGCGACGTGCCATAGATGGCCTTGGATAGTTTCTTTTTCCGCTTTTCCACCTGGCCGTTCAGCCGGATGATGATATCGTGCTCGGAGACCCTGCCCTCGATGGTGATCGAGCCGAACTGGGTATGATCAATTCTGGGCTTCATTCAACACCTCCCGGCTTCAGCTTCCAGTGGATTCCTTTTGAATGTACACATCTAAAGCGATTTGAACACTTTGGCGAGGCTTTCACCGAATACGGCGAGTTCCCATTCGCACACCCAACCGAACGGCGTCAGCACCACCTGATAGCCGGTATGTCGCAACCGCGCCGCCGCGCTTTGCAGGAATGCTTCTGCAAACTGTGGTGAGGCGCTCGTGTCGGCAAGATGTGTGAACGAATGCAAGGCGATATTCCGAAAACCGCGCTTGCCGGCAATCCACTTGACGTTCTTGACAAACCTGGTTTCCAGCCCGGCTGGGTCGGCCTCGTCCTGTGGCTCGGCGTGAACAAAAACGATAGCGGCCTCTGTCACGGCGACGGGTCCGCCGCCGTCGCCTGCTTCCGGCAGAGTTTTCTCATACGGGCGAAACGTAAACTCTTTGGCGAGGAACATTAAAAGCTTCATGACATCGCACCTCTCACTCCAGACCTTGCCGGCCAGCCCACCTGGCCGGCCAGCCGGGCAGCAGCAGGCCCAGCAAGAGCGCGACACAGGCCGCGTAAAAAGTCACCGTGTAGGCCCGCTCAAAGCCCGTGATGTTCTCACGGCAGGCGCGCTGGAGCATGTTTCCTGTTTGCGGCGGCAGAGTCGAGCCTTGTCCCGGCGCGTCAGCCGCCGATTGATAGGCTACGTCTGGCGCGAGCGATCCATTCCCCCTATGGGTCGCCCCGGCCTGCGCCACCGGCACTGGCTCGCAGAGTCCCACAGGTCGGCCACTCACCGGGCGCGGTCCTTCGCCGAATTGTTGCTGCAACGCCTGGATTTCAGGCGAGACCGCGCCGGCTAACACCGTGGCGAGCACCGCCACGCCGAAGGACTGGACGACCAGGCGCGTGGCATTCGTCAGCGATGAGCCGCGCGGCAGGTCGCGTCTGGCCACCACCGACAGCGCCGTCACCATCGTCGTCTGGACGGTCAGGCCAAGCGCCAGGCCGCGCAGCGCGAGCAAGAAGACGATCCACCCGATGGACGTGTTGGCGCGGATCTGTGAGAGCTGCCAGGTATTGATCATCAGGATGGCAAAACCGCTCACCATCAGCGGGCGAGGGCCGACTTTATCATAGATGCGGCCAGAGAGCGTCACACAGATGCCGCCCGTGATCGCCATCGGCAGCAGGATAAAACCTGTCTCGAGCGCGGTGCGCCCGCGCAGCGCTTGCAGATAGACCGGCATCAGGAACTCGGCGCCGAACAGCGCAACGGTGCTCACGTAACCGAGCAGGCTGGCATTCAAAAAGACACGGTTGCCGAACAGCCGCAGGTCGAGGAGAGGCGCTTGCGCCACAAATAACTCGACGGCGCCGAACGCGATCAAGCCGACGGCGCCCACGGCAAACCACCTCAGCGTCGCGGGCGAAGTCCAGCCCTGGTCGGCGGCGATGGAAGCCGCATACAGGATGGCGGCAAAGCCAATGATCTCGGTGATCACGCCCGCCAGGTCAAACGATGGCTTACGGTCGCTCGCGTGCTCGCGCAGGAAGCGCAGGCCCAACAAGACGCCGACCAGGCCAATCGGCGGATTGATGAAAAAGATCACACGCCAGAGGTTCAGATCCACCAGCCAACCGCCCAGGATGGGACCAATGGCCGGAGCGACCAGCGCCGCGATGCCAAAGAGGCCCAGTGCCACGCCTTGTTCTCGCGGAGGAAAAGCCTGAAGCAACAGCGCGGCGCCTAACGGCATGGCGATCCCCCCGCCGATCCCCTGGATGGCTCGGAATAGGATCAACAAGTTCAGGCTGGGCGAAAGCCCGCACAACAGCGAACCGACAGCGAACAGACCCAGTCCACCCAGGTAAATCTTTTTCGAGCCGAAGCGGTTGGCCAGGAATCCGGCCAGCGGTGTGCTGATCCCCAGGGCCAGGACGTAGATGCTTATGATCCACTGTGTGTCGTTGAGATTGCCGCCAAAATCCTGGCGGAGAGTCTGGAAGGCGACGTTGACCACCGTGGTGTCCAGGATGATCATAAAGATGCCAAAGATGACGGTGCTGAGCACTTTCCACTTGTAGTTCGGTGCGTCGGCGGGTTGCTCCGGCCCGATGGTCGCGGCCGGTGATGATGGATTCTTCATGCGGACAGTATAATCGTAACGTGCGATGTGTGCAAGGAGTGTCACATTTTTGTCAAACGAAAACCGGCCAGCCTGTGATGTGGCTCGCCGGTGAGGTGCAATGGAGGACTCAGCGCATCCGTCTATGTGCCGGAGGTCCGCCGTTCTATCATGTAGAGCAATCCCCATGCCGCCAGCCAGACCAGTATGCCCATTAACCCTGCTTCCGGACCGGCAGCGCCACCGGTCAACAGACCACCTGCCGTACGAACCAGCAGCAGGCCCTCGACTGTCTTGCCCCCGGCGGGCATCGAAAATACGAGTCCGCTCACCCAGGCCCAGCCCAGGTGCAGGCCGATTGGCGTCCAGAGTGACTTGGCCACGCGCCACGCCCACGCCAACGCCAATCCCGCCACCACCCCTCCAAGGCCGACCATGGCCAGTGTGCCGACATCTTGTGCACCCGTGTCGCTCAGCAGCCGCCAGGCGACGATGCGATAGAGCCCGTACAACACCGCCGAGGCAATCGGCGCGATGTCCCTTGTGCGCGCTGTACCCGTGAACGCCCAACGGATGTAGCCCCGGAAAATCAACTCGTCCGCCAGGACCATGAAAAGGAGCAGCGGTGCAAAACCGCCCACGTCCACGAGCAGCACGTCCACCAGAGATTCCCTTTGCCATGCCCAGCCTGTCACGACGAGTTTGCCTGCGGCGGCCGCCAACCCTATTGCGAGCGCCGCCATCCCTATGCCGAGCAAAAATGCCTTCAGCGGGCTGCGGCCGGGCCAGCGCATTCCCAGCTCGGCCAACCTCCCGCGCCGGTCCAGCCACCGCATCCAGATGGCGGTCAGCGCCAGCGCGGCCAGGAACTGGCCTAACCCCAGCAGGGTGTGGAGGTAGAGGAGCGCATCTTCCAGGTGAAGCGTGATCTCTTCCAGTTCGTCGCCCTGGAGCGCGCGGAAGGCGAAATAGCCCAGCCCGACCGGCAGCGCGAGCGCCAGCGTTGCCGACAGGAACGTGACCAGGTACAGCACTGAACGCCAGGTGGCGTTCCACAACGGGCGTGGCGAGCGGGTGGAACTTGAGCTCATTTCAGTCACCCCCTGGATTATTGTCGCTATGGCAGCCGGAGCCGGTGCAGTCGTGTTGTGTGAACACACCTGTGCGATGGCAGCGGTCACAGGTCAGCGGCCTCTCGCCGGACGGCATGTGCTCGCCCACCCGCGGATGAGAAAAGTTCGCGGGCCTAAAGCCCTGCGGTGTATGGCACCGATCGCACGTCCCCGGCAGCCCCGCATGTGACGCGGGCGGTTGATGGCACGCCGAGCACAGTGTGCCCGCCGGTTTTGTGAACGGATCGCCGTGACATTTGGCGCAGGCCACCTGCTGGTGTCGGCCGACGAGCGGAAAGTTGGTCTTGTTATGATCCACCTTTGCCGGTTTCCAGCCCTCCGGCGAGTGACACGCCTGGCAATTCGTGTTCCCGCCGGGATGATTCGTGGCAGGCGGCTTGTGGCACGACTCGCACAGCACAGAAGCCGGTTTTGTGAATGGATCGCCGTGGCACCTGGCGCACGCCACCTGCTGGTGTCGGCCGAGCAGTGGAAAGTTGGTCTTGTTATGGTCCACCTTCGCCGGTTTCCAGCCCTCCGGCGAATGACATGCCTGGCAGTCTGTGTTGCCGCCAGGGTGATTCGTTGCAGGCGGCTTGTGGCACGACTCACACTGGGGCGATGTGCCCCCGTACTTGCCATTCGGGTGGCACTGCGCGCAGTCAGCCGTGGCATGCTTGCCCACCGCCAGCGGAAAGTCGGCATGGCTTTTGTGACAGGTCTCGCACTTTTGCAGGGTCACGATCTTGGGTTCGTTGTTGGCGGCGTTGGCGTGAATAAGGCGGCTGTGGCAATCCGCGCACGGCACTCCTTTTTCCAGATGGACAGCGTGATTGGCGGTGCGGTCTTTGTCGCGGAGCGCAGCAGGATCAGGATGGCACGCGATACACTGCGCATTCTTGACGCGGATGAGGATCCGGATGGGCAAAGGGTAATTTCCGCGCAAGTGGGCGATCACCTGCTCGGCCCCGCGAACTTTTTCCTGGATGAACCCGGCGACGCCCGGCTCGGCGTGACAGTCCAGGCACCTGGCGCTGGCGGCGTGTCGCGAAGTTTGCCACGTCCGGTAATAGAAATTCATCTCGTGGCACGAATTGCAGAACCACGGTTGGTTGTTGACGACCTGAAAACCCGCGCCGGCGACGACAAAGAAGATGAACCCGGCGGCGAGCAGGAGAAGGAGCCACCTGGGGCGACCTGGTCTGGACATCGAGAAGCACTCCTGTGAGGCTGAATTGAGTTGACCTGGAGCGGAGCCGAGCGGTCTCTGGTCGTTGGTCCGCAGGCAAACCTTGCTGTGGCACACCGCAATTATAATATCATTCTCCTGGGATGACCAGTTCACGCATGCTATTAACCCATGAATGACCAAGCCAGCGCGGGCATGCTGCAGAAATCATCGCGGCAACACAAAACGCCCAAATTGCGTGGTGATTACCCACAAGTCTGTCATTGCGAGAATTCATATCGCCGGGTGGCGATATGCCAGGGTAGAGAAACTCGCGCCATAGTGTCATTCTGAGGC
>CAYGWJ010000435.1:0-3166 GCA_964353405.1 uncultured Anaerolineae bacterium | reverse complement strand
GCGAATTTGCCGCTCATCTGCCCCCACGGCCACGTTGACCCACGCATGTTCTCCGACCCGGACTATACGTTCGGCTCGCCCGCCGATCTGCTCATCATTCCCGATCACTATGTCTTTCGCATGCTGTACTCGCAAGGCATCCCGATGGAAAAGCTAGGCGTCCCCCGGCGCGATGGCGGCGAGGTCGAGACTGATCATCGCAAAATCTGGCAAACGTTCGCAGAGAACTTGCCCCTCTTTCGCGGCACGCCCACGGGGATGTGGCTGAACCACGAACTGGTGTCCGTGTTCGGCGTGCAAGAAAAATTGACCGGCGAATCGGCTCAACGCATCTACGATCAGATTGCAGCGCAACTGGCAAGACCCGAATTTCGACCGCGCGCCATGTTTGAACGATTCAATATTGAAGTGATGTCCACCACGGATGCGGCGACGGACACGCTAGAGCATCACCGCGCCCTTCGCGCTTCAGGCTGGAAAGGGCGCATCGTGCCGTGCTTCCGTCCCGATGCCGTGGTGAATCTCGAGTCGCCCGGCTGGCGCAACAACATCGAAGCGTTGAACGCGATCAGCAGCATCCAGGTCAACAGCTACCGCGCCTTTATCCAGGCATTGGAAAATCGCCGCGCATTCTTCAAGAGCATGGGAGCGACAGCCACCGATCATGCTGCGCAGACGGCCTATACCGAGGCCTTGAGTGAGGCTGAAGCTGAAGCGATCTTTGCGCGGGCGTTGAGCGGCATGGCGACCGCCGAGGACGCGACCTGCTTCACCGGCCACATGCTCATCGAGTTTGCGCGCATGAGCATCGAAGATGGGCTGGTGATGCAGTTCCATTCCGGCTCATATCGCAATCACAACCCACTCGTATTCGAGCGCTTTGGCCTTGACAAGGGCTGCGACATCCCCACTCTGGGCGAATTCACGCGCAACCTGCGGCCACTGCTCGACAAGTATGGCAATGACACTCGCCTGACCCTCATCCTGTTCACGCTCGACGAGACGACTTATTCGCGCGAGTTGGCTCCCATCGCGGGCCACTATCCCGCCGTCAAGCTGGGGCCGTCCTGGTGGTTCCATGACAGCCTCAACGGCATGACGCGTTACCGCGAGCAGATCTGCGAGACAGCCGGGCTTTACAACACCGTCGGCTTTAACGACGACACGCGCGCGTTCCCTTCGATCCCCGCGCGGCATGACCTCTCGCGGCGAGTGGATGCCAACTGGATCGCGGGCCTGGTCGTGCGCGGGGTCGTGGACATGAGCGACGCCGAAGAAATGATTCACGATACGGCGTACCGGCTGGTGAAGAAGGCCTACAAGTTCGCCTAGTTCGTGCTGCGTAATACTTGCGTCGGGCTTGATACGCATTACGCATTACTCATTACGCATTACTCATTACGCATTACTTGGAGGACACGTGACTCTTTTGAAATCTCTCAATAACTTGACCATCTTTCCCCACTCCGTTGCCGCGACGGATGACGCCGAGTACGGGCTGGCGCAGACGGAAGCCGGACTGCGTCTGGCGGTTCTGGCAAGGGGCGACTCGTCGGCGCTGAATGCTTTTGAAGGCGAGCGCAGCGAGCAAGCCGGTCAAACGCTTTTGCTCGGCCCAACCAGTCCGCGCAACGCCGCTGCCTTGCGCGCACACTTGCCGTGGCTCAAGCCGCGCCCGCTCGGCCTGCAAACATCGGCGGGACTGGGCGACCGGCTGGGACTGGCGACGCCCGGCCACGTGCGAGCCGTGCGCACCGTGGGCGGCAGCCTGGCCCCCATCTTTGCGCAACAGTCTATTCGCGAGATGGCACGCACTAACCGCACGCCACAACAAGTGATGGACGATGCCATGTGGGGCGTCTTTCAGGAAGGCTGGCGCGGAGGCGTGGGCGCGGATGCCGACCACTTGAAGACCACAGCCGATATGGATGCGTGCCTGGCCGCCGGCTACACATTCTATACGATTGACCCCGGCGACCACGTGGACAACAGCGCGGAAACCGCGGCGCTTGCCGAACTGGGCGCCGCTGTGGAAAAACTGCCCAGGGACAGCCTGCCTTCTGCCTCCGGTCTGGAAGCCAAGTCGTTCAACATCGAAGGCCACATCATCACGTTTGACGAGCACACGCTGTTGAAGGCAGCCGTCAAGTATGGCCGGGCGGTGGCGCACGTCGCGGCGATGTACCAGCATCTGCTGGATGAAACAGGCGGATGGAATTGCGAGTTGGAAGTCTCGGTGGACGAGACGGAGCTGCCGACCTCGCACGCCGAGCACATTTACGTCGCCAGCGAGCTGCGGCGGCTGGGCGTGCACTGGGTGAGTCTTGCGCCGCGCTACATTGGCCGCTTTGAAAAGGGCGTCAACTATATTTCCCCGGCGGGGCAAATCGGCGATGTGACCGCCTTTGAAGCGGATTTCGCCATCCACGCCGCCATCGCGCGGCAATTTGGGCCTTACAAGTTGAGTCTGCATTCCGGCTCGGACAAGTTCAGCGTCTACCCGGTGGCGATGCGCCAGACGCACGGCCTCGTTCACTTGAAGACCGCCGGCACGAGTTACCTGGAGGCCTTGCACACCATCGCCGCGCTCGACCCAGATTTCTTGCGCCAGATTTACATCTTTGCGCGCGAGCGATACGAAACCGACAAGGTCAGCTATCACGTCTCGGCGCAACTGAACCGCGCTCCCCTGCCCCAGGACGTGAGCGATGCCGACCTGCCCGAATTGATCAATCAGTTCGACGCGCGCGAGATTTTCCACGTCACATTCGGCTCGGTGCTGAGAGAGCGGACCCGCTTTTATGATCGCTTCATGGGCTTGCTGCGAGCCAATCCCGAAGCCTACGCTGCAAACCTGGAGCGCCATTTCCTGCGGCACCTGAAACCGTTCGTTCGCTAGATGGGCGCTCCCATCTTGAAGGGAGAACAAATTTCCATGAACCTGGAAGAACTGACCTCAATGTACAGTTTTGCCGGCCAGACCATTGTCGTCACTGGCGGCACGGGCATCCTGGGCGGCGAGATAGCCTGCGCGCTCGTGGGCTGCAGGGCCAACGTCGCCATCCTCGACCGCAACCTCGACCCGGCGCAAGGCTTGCTGGAGCGCATGGGGCCTTGCGCGGGCCAGGCGGCCATTGTGGGAGCCGACGTATTGACCCTGGACAGC
>CAYGWJ010000434.1:0-17021 GCA_964353405.1 uncultured Anaerolineae bacterium | reverse complement strand
TTGGTTCACCGGCAGCAGGGCGATAAACAGACGCCGCAATGATTTGTCATTCGCGATCTCGAAATGTCAGATCGGCTAGTGCATCGAACATATCAAAACTTTTGTGGTCGGGTACTAGGGGCCGGGGCTATTCTATTTTCGCCCGAGCCGCGCCCAGTGGACACGACTGCGGCCAGGACATGGCCGGCGCTATCTCTCTACAGTTCGGCCTCGGCGCCGTGTCCGTGAACACATCGCATTGCTGGCCTGGGCAACAGGGCACATGCCCTGACACCGTCGAACACGGAGAGACATGGAACGCCACACCACCCACCCCACACCGAAACCCATTGTTGTTCCATTCGTTGTTGGGCGTGTTGTTGTTGCGGTACGTCGCGCGGGCGTTGTCTTCATTGTTGTTGAACGACCCGCCACGCAGCACCCGACGGCGTTTTCCGGCCCGCCCCGCCATCCAAGGATGGCATGGCTATTGTAGAGGCAAGGGCCGTTCTGGTCAAGCGGCCTAGCCTGTCACCTTTTTCTGCCAGCCGCCTAGCAGTTTGCCAATCTCGACGATCATTTTGGAGACGTGCTCGTATTGCCCCATGCTCAAGAATTTGAGTTGATGGCTCAATCGAATGTAGAGGCGCAACCGTTGCAGTTCGATGTCGGCTTGTTCTAGGTGTTGGCGCTTGTGTGAACTGAGCGCCGCCGCCGTGATGGCTTCGTAAAAGTTGAACGCGGCGTCTTGCACGCGCTTGGCAAGCACAAACCGTTGCGACTGGGGGAATTTCATCGTCATTGGGAGCAGCCATTCCAGCAGGTCAAACGTCTTGCTGAAGATGGGCGATTCTTGCATCAGGGTTATCCTTGTCGCGCGTTGCGCGAATCGAAAATTCACAAAAATCGTTTAACAGAAACCAGGAACCAGCAATCAGAAACCAGAACTATTTGAGAGAGATAGGGAACGCCACACCACCCACCCCACACCGAAACCCATCGTCGTTCCATTCGTCGTTGGGCGTGTTGCTGTTGCGGTACGTCGCGCGGGCGTAGTCCTCATCGTAGTAGAACGACCCGCCACGCAGCACCCGACTTCCAGTTCCTTCTAACACTTGCCGGCCATCGTCTGCTTTGTAGGGATAGGGAACATTGAGGTTACAACACCACTCCCAAACATTCCCAGACATATCTACCACGCCATAAGGGCTATCGCCTCTGGGACTGTACTTACCCACGGGCGTCGTGTCGCCCTCACCAGACGCGCTCGTATTGCACTTGCTTTTGTCGAACTCGCCCCCCCATGGATAGCGGCGTCCGTCCGTGCCGCGTGCGGCCTTTTCCCACTGTGCTTCACTCAATAAGCTTTTGCCCGCCCAACGTGCAAATGCCAGAGCTGCATACCAGGTAATGTACCTCACCGGGTGATCCAGTTTCCTTTTGTTCTTGTCCCACTCATCGGGTTCAGGCGACTTGCTCTGTCTCCATTCCCAGCCTGCCTCGGTCCACAACTCGCGCCGCTCCCACGTTTGGCTGGCGATAAAGGCTGCCCACTGTGCGTTCGTCACCGGGTAACGATCAATCCAGAACGCATCCAGCCAGACCTCGTGCACCGGCCCTTCGTGGCTTAATTCAGTGCTGCCCATCGTGAACGGGCCGGCCGGAATCAAAATCATGCCGGGCGGCGTCCACTGCGTCAGCGCCTCGGTCGCTTCGGGCAACACCATCTTGGTCAAAGCCAGTACAGCTTGTCGCTGGCGCAGCGCGGTCAAGTTGAGCAACGTGCGGCGCACTGATTGTTTTTTCCCTTTGTGGTCTACCCAGGTCACAGGCGCATCTGCGAAATCGGCCTCGACCAGTCCCGTTAGCTTTTTGATAATTGAGGGCGAAGCCAGCGCGACCAGTCCAGAGACCGCCTGCCGGTTCTCGCTTTGAAGGCCATCGAACAATTCTTGTTCCACCTTACCAACGATGGCGGGCGCATGGTCGCGCCAGTAGGGCACCTCATAATTGGCCGCCATCGCCGAACGCAAGATCAGTTCGAGTTCGTCTTGCGTCAATCGGCGCAGGTTAGCGCGCCGCTCGTGGATCAGCGTGAGCGCTTCCAGCGAGATGAGGAGCTTTTTGCCCGTGCGCAGCCAGTTGTCCATCTGGCTGCGCATCACCTCGCGGGCCACCTTGATGTGCATTTCTTCCTGGCTGAACCACGCAGCAATCGCCGCCGCTAGGTGATCGTGCGCCAGCTCGTAATACGCGACGTTATTATGCTCCAGGCTGCGCACCAGCCGCACGCGCTCCAATCCCAGGCGTGTGTCTTCCACGCGCCCCTGGTCGCGCGAGTTGCTGCGCTCGATCACGCCTGCCTCGTCCAGCCCGGCCAGCAATTCCTCGTGCGTCACTACGGACTTGGTATTCTGGCTCGTGACCATCACCTTGAGGATTTCGCGGCCCAGTTCCTTGTCGGCACCTAGCGGCGTCTTGTCATCTTCGCGCTTGAGATCGGGCAATCGCTCCAGGCCCTCGTTCACGTAACCGGCCAGAATCGCCTGCGCGCCCTGCACCTCGCGCACCTCTTCGCCCTGTCCCACCATACAGTGAATAGCACTGTAGGCTGCCAGCGTGAGGCGCACACCGGGCGGCGGCGGGTTTTTAGGATTGTGTCCTTTTGGCAGCGCCTCGCGGTACAGCCGGTCGAGCACGATTTGCAGCGCCGTCGGCGGCACGCGCCCATCGGCCTCAACGAGGTCACCGCTCGAACCCTCTCCGCCGGCCCCGCGAAGCGCCCCAACATGAGCGAGGGAAGCCGCGCCGACGAGCGCATCTACCAACTCTGGCTCCACCGTCACACCCGCGCGAGCGGCCGGCTCGGCGATGGCGACACGCGCATGGTCCCGGTCTAGGACTGAAAGCCGAATGCTATTGGCAAAAACATCGGGCAAGAACGTGCGTGCCTCGGCCAGATGCGCCAGGTAATCCTCGCGCAGGCTGAGCACAAAGCGCACATCGCGCTCGGGCTTGTCCAGCGTATCGGCCAGCTCACGGAAAAAATCTGCGTGGCGGGCGGGGTCTAGGCGCAGGAAAAATTCCTCGAACTGGTCGAGCACCACCACCAGCCGGTCAGATACAACCTGCTGCGTCTCGGCACAGGTTAAATCATCCCAGGCAATGTCTGGCCGCGTGCGCCGACCGACTGGAACCAACTCGTCAAGTCGGTTGCGGCTTTCAAGATATATGATCAGTTCTCTGGCCTTGCCATCTTTGGTCTCGCCCGCAAGTAGGTCATAGTCCACATACAACTCGAAACACAGCGTGCGTAGTTCTTCCATGGTGAAACGATCAACCAAGACCTGACGCAATCGAGCGCGGTCACTGGCCGGCTGATTTTCTTGCTGCGGAGGCGGCGAGGCTGGCTCAACGGTTGGAGTACCTGTTCTGAGGACGGCGTTTATAAAGGCACGCAGGTTGTCCCCGACATTCCAGTCAGCAGTGCGCCCCACCCATTCGGCAACTGCTTTGCGTATCGCCAGCAGCGGGTCGTCGAACACGCGCACGAGTACGGACTGGTAGCCCTCAGCTTTCAGCCGTGGCAGCACGCCCGCCAGGAGCAGCGAAGTCTTGCCGGCGCCCGAAGGCCCGAATAGCGTGAATAGCCGGTAAGACAGAATCAAGCGGGCCACAATCTGGCTTTCGGCGTCGCGCCCACAAAAGATATCCGTATCCTTCTGCGTATAATAGTCCAGGAACTTCCACGGCGGCCGGTAAACGCGGATCTCGCCTTTGACGCCAAAGATGACAGCAGGCAACTGTTCGAGAAAAAGAGTTGTCTGGGCTGGAATCAAACAAACATCTTCGCCAGTCCAAATCGTTTGCGTGGCATCAAGAGGCTTGGGCCACACAGCAAAAACCTGGCTGTCTTGCTCGACCTTGTCATTCAAAACTACTTCAAGAAGAAAACCCGGTGTCTCATCCTTCAGGTCAAAACCGATAATGAGCGGTGGGCCCTTTTGGAAAAAGCCAGTCACCGCTTCCAACTTGCGTCCGAGTACCAAGATTAGCCTCTTGTGGTCGCGGGCGCTCAATACCAACGACTCGTCATCGCTGAGGCAGCCATACAGTTTGACCACAACGACCTCGCGTTCACCTTCCTGTACGTCGGTCTGAGGTCTATCACGCACCACACGAGTGACGCGGCAGCCGGCGTCGCGCAACGCCTGTTCCAGCAACTCGTCGTACCACGCCGTCACAATCGCGCGGAATCCGGCGCAGGCAATGGCATGGTGGGTGGGGCCAGGGCGCACATCGGGGCCAGCCAGGTGATTGCGTAGAAAGGCGATCAGTCCCCCACGGCCATTGCCGAACCGATCCAGATAGCCCTGAACTGTTTCCGGCCAAGAACGATCAGGCGGCAGGTCATATTGCTTGGCGAGGGCTTGTGCCAATTCAGGGCGAGAAGGCGGCGCACCTTCATATCCTAGAGGCAAATCGGCTCCCAGAAAGAGCACACAGTCGCCTTTCTTGATGTTGCTCAAGAGTTGATCGGGGATGAGGCCAACGGAGTTGGGGCCAACAGCTTGAGTTGTGTCTGACATGAGAGCCTCCAGCGTGAAGAAAGAACCAGATTGTAGAGATTCTATTCCCAACAGGAATGCTTGTCAAATAGCGTCGAGGAGAAATTTATGTCTGCATTAGTGTAATTCAATGCCCCACGAGATTCGCCTCACAGAAGACAGCATCAAACAAAAGGGCCGCAGGGTGTCAGCCCCACGGCCCGTGTTACTCTTTGGTGTCATCCCTCTAGACGAGCCACCGGTCGAGCCAGGAGAAAGCTTTCCCTCCGCCAAAGCGATGGCCGCCTGTAAATGTATCAAGCTCCAAACGCTCGGGACAGCCCAAGAGCGAATAAACGCGAGCAAGGTCGTGATAAGCTCGGCGCACTCCTTCGATGGGAAAGATCGGGTCCTCGGTCCCGTGTTGAACCAGGAGTGGACGCGGAGCGATGAGACCGGCCACATCACCCGCCTCGGCGTAACGAAGGAGGCCCGGCACATAGTTATCCGGGCAATGTTCTATCGCCATGATCGAAGCGCGCCAAGTGCACAAGGCTCCGCAGATGACGACGGCGCTCAGGCGGTCGTCCAGGGCGGCCGCGTACAGGGTCACCACGCCGCCGCCCGAAAGGCCCAGGCAGCCGACCCCGCGGGTCAAAGGCTCTGGCCGTGAGCGAATATAGTCAACGGTGCGCATCACATCCCAGGCGCGCAGACCCGCCAGGGACTTGCCCATCAGCAGCCCCACCAGCGAGGCCATCTGGCACGATTTCTCCCATACGCCCGAGTCCGTTCGGAAAGCGGACGCGGATTCCTTCCGTTCGCCCAGATCGCGCTGGACCGGCACAAAAACCATAAAGCCACGTTGGGCCAGTTGACGCCCATAGTCATAGTTGAGGTCGCGCAGGTGCGCCTGCTCTTCTTCGCCTTGAGCCAGCCCCAAGACCAGGCGCGCCCCATCGCTGCCGTGCCCGTGCAAGGCAATCACCGGGCGATAGGGCGGCGAGGCGGTTCGAGGGATGAGCACGTAGCATGGCACGACTACACCTGGCTCGCTGTAGAACAGGACCTTTTCGCGGCGATAGTCTTGTTCCTCGACGACCTCGACGACTTGCACCTCCAACTCGCACCGGTCGGCTGGAAATCCTCCCAGGCACCCGGTCAGCGCAGCGCGCAGCGCATCACGCCAGGCACGCCATTGATCCAGCGTTTGCGCGCGGAAAGCCAGTTGGCGCGGCTGGGCCTCGTATTGTCGCCACAGGTAGGCCAGCGTTGAGAGATGCTCTTGAGGAATAGAATCAGGCATGGTGAGGGTTAGTGTCCCAATGCCTTGAGCATTGGCACGGTGCGTGCGACCCAGGCCAGCGCCGGGTCGTCAACCGTCGCCTGGATGCGATGGTTGCCCGCCAGGAACCACAGGAAATACGTCGAGTATCCCGGCGCGCTGACCGTCGTGTGATAACCCTTGGGGGCCATCAGGATGGTATTGTCGCGAATGACGTAAGCGGCATCGGCATCATCCGTGTAATGGCGCAGCAGGCCAAAGCCATCCGCCGGACTGACCTTGAAGAAATACATTTCCTCGTGAAAAGCCTCGCGCGGCAGGTCGTCCTTTTCGTGCTTGTGGGGCGGGTAGGTGCTCCAATTGCCAGAGGGCATGTACGTCTCGCCGACGATGAGCCGCTTGGCGGGCAGGTCGGGCTGACCGGCCAGCGTGAGGATTTGAAAAAAGTTGCGAGCAAAGTTGGCCGCGCCCCACACGCCGGTTGTGACCTTGTCTGGCCCGATGACGTAAGGCGCAGTGACCAGGTCGCTCGGCGCGCTGGTGAGGGCGGCTTCTAATCGCCCGTGCGCGGCGATGGTGTAACTGGACTGACACGGGATGTAGACCGAGTGCGGCTTGCCAGAGAACACATTGGGCCGCCCGCCGACGTTGGCGAATTTCCGGTCGTTCACAGTGAATGAGCCTTTGCCGCCCATCAGCACGGCACAGATCTCACGGTCGCCCGTGTTGGCCTCATAGCTTGCGCCATCGGCCAGGACGAGCAGTTGCATGTCGAGCAGCTTGCACGGGTTCGAGGGCAGGCGGTTCAAGCCCTGCGCATTGGGGACGGGTTCAAAATAGGTGGACATGGAACATACTCCTTGAGCTAGGAGACTGCTGAACGAGCCATCTTTTTACCGCCGAGGCCGCTGAGGACCAAGTTCTATTAGGTTTTCTTTGCGCTCTTTGCGTTCTCTGCGGCGAAAGAGTGGTTTTTTCATCACTCTTCTAAATATGAGAATGTTTCTTCGCTACCATCGCCATCAGCTCGCCGGACGTTTCATCTTGAACTCCAATGAGCGAAGGAAAAAACTCGACGTGGTCAAAACCGCATTCGTTTAGCATGGACTGATACTCGGCATCGGTGTAGGCCTGGAAACTCTGCGCGTATCGCGTAACATGACCGGTGAGCGCATCCGCGACGAAATAGCGCACGGTCGCCGTTGCGCTGGCGCAGTCCCAAAAGCTTTCCTTGAGGCAAAGGTGGGGCCGATCGGAGAAAAGCCCTGCCTCGGATGAATACCAGGTTCTGCCTTGCTCGCCAATCTGGCGCACTGCGGCTTGCCTGTGCGGCTCGATCAGCAGCAGGCCATCGTCGGCGAGCGCCTGGTTGGCCTTGCGCAGAATCCGGTTTGCATCGGCAGGCCGAAAGACGTTCAACTCGCCAAAGATCAGCATGACCAGCCCAAAGCCGCTGCCATAGTTCGCTTCTCGAATGTCCTGCTGCGCGTAAAGGCAATCAAGCTTCTCTTGCCAGGCATATTCCGCCGCGTATTGGATGGAGGCCGGCGAATAATCAATGCCCACGCAAGCGTGTCCTAGCTTGGCGAATCGGCTGGTGTACAGCCCAGGCCCGCAGCCCAGGTCGAGAATTCGCGTGGCGCGCTCCTGCAACACTTTTCTATGAATCCAGTTCACCTGCCTTTCGATCTTGGCGATACGGCGGCTGGCGGCATCATGCGCTTGCGACAGATGCTCTTTCAACATCCTTTGGCTAAAGCCAGGCTCATGCCAGGGGATGTTGTCTCCCTCGCTCCACGGAGTCGGCAAAGGTGTGCGGCGAACAAGGTCAAGCAACTGCATCGAACTCATAGCCTGTCTGAAAAGTAGCATAGCCCCTCGTGGGCGAACGGGCACAAGGCCCTAAACTACAGGCTTCTTAAAGCCGCCACAAGAGATGGATCGGGTTGCCGTCCGGGTCGGTGACATCCAGGTAAGCGGCTTTGGAATCGGGCTTGATGTTGGCATCCTTGATCCCGATGCCTTTAGCCTGCAACGCCGCCACAGCCGCCTCAAAGTTCGACACGCGGACGGCGATGTGCACACGAGTGTCGGCCGGCGCTTTCATCACCTCGATGCGCCCCGCGCCCGGGCCGGAGACAAAGTAGGAATGGTTGCCTTCTTTGCGCGCCAGGCCAAAGGTCTTTTCGTACCAGGCGCTGATCTCGTCGGCGTTGGCTTGATGCGAGTACAAGCCCAGATGCTCGACGCCCAAAAAGAGCGGCACGCCGCGCGCCTTGTTAATCCAGTTGATGCTCTGCGCCACCTTGCTGGCAATGCTGTCGAAATCGCGCGCCTTGACCGATTGCGCCGTGATGAGCTTGCTGCCCAGGCCGACCGCCGCCGCGCCGGCCTTGATCCACTCGCCGAGGCTGGCTTCGGTCGCGTCCACGCCGCCCGTGGGGAGCAGACGATGCCACGGGCACGGCGCGAGCACCGCGCTGATGAACCCCGGCCCGCCGGCCGATTCGCCTGGAAAGATCTTGACGATTTCCACGCCGGCTTCTTCGGCGTTGGCGATTTCGGTCTCGGTTGCGCAGCCGGGCAGGTAGGCGATCTTGCGCCGGTTACACAGGCGCGAGATTTCGGGGTTATGGTTTGGCCCGACAATAAAGTTAGCGCCACTTGCCATATAGAGCGCCGCCGTCGGCGCGTCCATGACCGAGCCGACGCCGAGAATGACCAAAGGGTTGGCCTGGGCGAAATGCTTGACCAGCTCTGTGAAAACGGGATAGGCCATCTCGCCGCGATTAGTGAACTCGATGACGCGCCCGCCGCCACGGGCTATAGCCGACACAATCTCCACAGCGGTTTCGACCTGGCTGTTGTAGAACAATGGCACGAGGCCAATGTCGAGAATTGTGTTGATGACGTCTAAACGCATGAAGCGTGCCATAGGATGTTGTCCTTTCATAAAGACTTGGGCTTCAGCCACAACCGGGTTGACCAACTCGCCGATCTTTTCGATGCAAATCTTGACCTTGTCGCCCGGCTTGATAAAGGGCGGGACACTCGCCGCCAGGCCGGTCTTGGCGGGCGTAAAGCCATCTTTTTACTGCCGAGGCCGCTGAGGACGCCGAGTTTTATTAGGTCTTCTTTGTGCTCTTTGTGTTCTCTGCGGCGAAAGAGGGTTCTTTTCATCACTCTCCTGGTCCGCTCTGCCGAACATCAAGCGCGTGATTTCCCCTTCGCCCATTCCCTCGACCGAGACCGGTATGCGCTGGCGGCTCAGGCGCACGCCTTCGACCTCGGCCAAGAATACTTCACACACGACGTAGGCAATGCAGCCCGGCTCCAGGTGTCCACCGAACGCGCCATCCGGCATGGACAGCGTGATATGAATGTGCGGCTCGCCTTCCACCACCAGGCCGTTCATTGAGAGCAGCTCAATACCGCCTTCGCCGCGACGGAACAGGTTGTCAGTCGGAATGCGGTTGTGCATGACCCAGTGAAGGTGATACGCGGCCAGGGTGCCATAGCCGCCCAACACTACCGCTTGCCTGATACGCGCTTCTTTCAGGAAGCGCTTGACCGATTCGAGCACATCTTCGCCGGGATCAATGCGAAGGATGTGAATCTTTTTGACGTTCATGGATGCGGATTCCATCAACCCTCCCTGATCCACACGAGTTTAACTACAAGTTGGAGCAGTTGAGCCAACGAGTGTCTCATGTGTCTCTTTCCGATTCATCGGATGCGACAATGATGAAAAACGAGTGTCCTGGGAGCGAGAGCCGTTGGTCAGCGGGCAACCTGCGCAATTCGCCCGTCCAGGGATCAAAGACCGACGCCGGACCACCCACAGGCAACTCGATCCGAATCTCCACCGCCGGGCGTGTTTCATTGAACAGCATGAAGCAATGTCGTCCGTCTTTGACGACGTGGCGAACCCTCAGCCCCGGCGCAGAGGGAGCAATGCGTATATCCCGTGGCACGCTCTCGTCAAGGCGTTTGATCAGCTCGGCCTCAGTCATGTCACTGCTGAAACGAATCAGGCGTCCGGCTCGCTCCAAAAGTTGCAAGGCCGGGCGCGTTCGTGGATCAGGTGTGTCCTCGACGATCAGCACACGGTAGAATGTGCTGCGAAGGTAGATTCCGTCCTCGCCTACTCGCGCGTCTTGCCAGAGGTGACGCTCTTCCAGGTAATTGAAATCGCGCTGATGTTCAAAGCAGGCTTTGGCCGACCGCCAGGGCAAAGCGTTGGACTGTCCCAGGATGGCAATGTGGCATACGTGCTGGCAGTCGGCGTTGAGCCAACTCAACCGGCGACAGGCATCGGCATATCGCCGGTACTGATCCCACCACGGGGCATTGGGCCCCACATCCGGCGGGCGCTCATCCCAGCGCGGGCCGCGCACAGAATAGTAAAAGGCGTGTGGAAACAGCCAGTTGACCCCGCGAATAAAGCACCAATGCGCCAGCCAGATCATCTCGTCCCAGGTGAGCTCGTGACCATAAGCGCCGCAACACTCGTTCGAGTTGCGCTGCCGCCCGCTGTGCAACATGGCAGAGGAACTGCACTTGGCCAGAGTCGCCTCAACGCCTTCGAGCGCCGAGGGATGATCGGGCAAGACGGCGCGCCAGACCAAATCTTGACCGGGAACGTGAAAATAGCGCAGCGGGCCAATGTCGCTTCCCCTGGCCGGGTGGCCGGTCAAAGCGACGCCATGGGCCTGGCACCAGTTGTACAACTGAGAATAAAAGGTCTCTTCCAATCGCTTGGCGATGGCAAGCTCGTAATCCGCCCGGAAACGCGGCGCGTCGGGTTCGTCGTCGTACCACAAGGCTGGGAGATGGGGCGTAAAGTCATAGCCCAGGATGCGATTTACTTCTGGCAAAATACCACGTGTGCCTGGAACGACGTGGCGCTCGTTGTAATCAACGCCGCGGCATCTTCCCAAAGGGCCCGGCTCGTCGGTAAAGATAGCCGGAATGGTGCTGCCGAAATACTGGGCAAAATGCGCCGCGAATTTGTCATAGACCAGCCGGATGAACTCGGCCACCGAGTCTGGATTCAGAATGTCGGCAGCGGGCGGCTCATCCTCGGCTGGCCCTTCCCCGACATAATGCAGCCCGCGGATGACGCTATCTACCTTGCGGTCAATCACGGCCAGGCGCTCGCCGTTCTTGCGCCTCACCACCGTGACCAGATTTTCGTCCGCGTTCAACGCCGGTTCTTGCCCACGCCCACCGTGGGCGGCAAGATCGAGCTTGGCCAGGCAGCGACACTGGAAAGCGGGATTGGAGGCGACGACCTGGCCGGAGGAAGCTCCTGAAGGGTACATGCCTTCATCGTAGAGAATGACGTACATATTTCGGCGGCGCGCCTCTTTTATCGCTACATGGTAAAAATGGAGCAGACGCTCCGACATCCAGCCCAGGTCACGCGGCAAGCCGACCCGTGGGTGGATGACAAAGCCATAGACCCCATGCGCCTCCATGTCTTGAATTTGCCTGACGATTTCGCGGTCATCCAGGACGTCGTTCCAAAACCAGAACGGCATCACGCTGAAAATGCGTGGAGCAAGCCGCCACAATTCGGGTACTTGCACTAGATAAAATCCTGGCGGAGCGGCGTAAAGACGTCTACCAAGACGGTTGGCGCATAGGTGGTGATGTTGTGCTTGACATCCGGCGGGACATAGTAACTCCCGCCTGCTCTCAGACGAACCGGCGCATGACCTTCCATGTTAAAATCAATCTCGCCGGAAACGACATAGCCTACCTGCTCATGGGGATGGCTATGCAGCCACGATTCTGCGCCTGCGTCGAACGTAAACTCGACCAGCATCATGTTGCCGCCATAGCTCAAGACACGGCGCTCTGCGCCATCTGGAGTCATGACGAACGGTTCTTGATGAGCGTGGGCGGTAAGTTTCACCCAGTTCTCCGAGGTTCGTATATTTCTCTATGGGTAAACTTGGCGCGCTGAATCCGCATCCAGGAACAGATGCGCGTGTGGCGTCCGGCGCAAGATGGAGCCAGGGCAATCCTCACTGATCGGGCCACGTAAGGAGCGAAACACCGCATCCGCTTTGCGGGCTTCGGGAACGATGGCAAGCACCCGCCTGGCCGCCAGCAAGGCTGGAATCGTCAACGTCATCGCGTGCGTGGGCACCTCGTCGAGTCCGCGAAAGTGACCTTCGCCCACTTGCTGTTGCCGCGAACACCCGTCCAACTTGACGAGCTTGACCCAGGCCGGGTCATCGAAATCCGCGAACGGCGGATCGTTGAACGCGAGGTGACCGTTTTCGCCAATGCCGAGCGCGCACACATCAGCCGGATACGTATGCAGGAGAGATTCATATTCCTTGCAAGCCTGCTCGGCGTTGCCCGCCTGCCCCGGCACAGGAAAGAAAGCCTTGGGCTGGATATAGTCGAGCAGATGCCGCTTGAGGAACAGCGGAAAGCTGGCCGGGTGATTCGGATCGAGGCCGATGTATTCATCCATGTGAAAGATGTTGACCTGCGTCCACGGCAAACTCCTGTCTGCCCGCAGCGCGCCAAGAAACGTCAATTGCGAGTTACCCGTCGCGACGATGATGTTGGCAACGCCCCTTTGCTCGACCGCGCGCCGGATGATGGCAGAGGCCTCCTCAGCCGCCGCCTGGCCCAGTTCCTCATTCGTGCGGAAGATACTGACCGGCAAATCCTCGATTTTTGTTTCGTACGCAGATCTTATCATCCAGCACCATCCTTCTGTCTTGTATGTAGATTTTGCGAGTTCGTATATCAACCAGCATACACCCATCGGCCGCCGATCAGGGTGCGCCAAGCGGTCCAGTCGTCATTAAAGATCGCCAGGTCGGCCTCTTTGCCCGGCTCCAGGCTGCCCTTTCGGTCGTCGTAACCGATGACGCGCGCCGGGGTAAGGGTGAGCATTCGAATGGCTTTAACCAACGGGATGCCGACCAGGTCCGTCAGAATGGGAACCATCTGACTGACCAAGGTCGTGCTCCCTGCGAACGCCGTGCGGTCAAGCAACATCCCCACGCCATCGTGTACCTCGTACTTCATGTCGCCCATTCCAAAGTGCGCCCCCTCCGGCAACCCTGCTCCGCTGGTCGCATCCGAGATGGCGCACAGGCGGTCGGCGCCGATGCACTTGAAAGCCAGTTTCATCAACGTGGCCGGCAGGTGCTTGTTGTCCGCGATCATCTCTACGGTCAGATCGTCAAAGAGCAGGGCAGATTCCAGCAGGCCGGGCTTGCGCCACGGCCCTTCACGGATCGTGGAAGACATGGCGCTCCAGATATGCGTTACATGGCGCAGGCCAAGTCGCATGGCCGCCAGCACATGCTCGTCTCTTGCAGAGCTGTGACCCGCCGCCGCGACGATGCCCAACCTGGTCAGCCTGGCGATCAAATCCAACGCACCGGGCAGTTCGGGCGCCAGGACCATGATCTTGAGCACCTCGCGGTGTTCAAGCAGAATGTCAGGCGTGCCATCGTCGGGTGTGCGAATGTTGGCCGGGTCGAGCGCGCCCTTTTGCGCCGGGCTGATGTACGGACTTTCCAGGTGAAGACCCAACACCTGCGCGCCATCGTGCGGCTCCTGCATCCACCCACGGCAAAAGTTCAAACAGTCCACCAGATCGGCGATGGGCGCGGTCGCCACTGTGGCCAGGAGCGCCGTCACGCCGCGCCGGGCATTTTCCGCCGTGATGGCGGCAAACGCTTTTGCCGTCGGTTCGTTGAACGTGTGGCCCAACGCGCCGTGCGTGTGGAGATCGATCAGTCCTGGCGTAATGATGCGCTGGCCCGCATCCACCGTGGGCAGGTCGCAGCTCAAAGAGCCGCTTGGGGCGATGCCAATGATCTTTTCGCCTTCCACGACGACGGCCTGGCCTGTTACGACGGCCTGCGGCAAAACGATACGACCGTTTGTGATCGCAAAGCGCCCCACAGGTTGTTCGAGTGGCATGCCAATCATGGTCCTTCCTTGGCGGCCTGTGCGATTTCGTCATAGACCGCTAACAGATTCTGCAATGGCACATCGTGTTGCACGACATTGGACGGCGCCAGAATCAGGCCTCCCTCTGAAAAGTCTCTGATGCGTGCCCCGACCTCCGCCCGCACTTGTTCCACTGTCCCAAACGGCAAGGTGTGCTGTGAAGACAGTGTCGAGTGAAATGTGATGCGGTCGCCATACTGTCGCTTGAGAGCGGCCACATCCATGCACTCTGGCTGCATAGGATCCACGATGTCAAAGCCGATCTCGATCAAGTCGGGGATCACCGTTTGCATTGCGCCGTCACTGTGAAAGTAGTAATAGACGCCAGGCCGGCGGGTCGCTGCAATGACTTGGGCGAGGCGTGGCTTGATCTCGGCTCGCCACCAGCGCGGCGAGATCATCATATTCTGATCGGTCGCAATATCGCCCGCCATCTGGATGATGTCGGCCCCCTCTTTCACCATTCGAGCCACCTCGGCAATCTTGTGCTCGGTGATGCGATCCAGCAGGCGAAGCGTGAACTCGCGGTTGAGGTGCAGGTCCATCAGGAATTGCTCGAACCCACGCAGTTCCCATGCCTCCCGAAAAATGTTGCCCGTTTCGATCTGAACCATATACCGATCTTTGAATCGCTCCACTTGCTGTCGGAGGTGCGCGTATCGTTCCGGCAGGTCGGGATTGGGAAAGGCATAGGCATCTGGATTGTCGGAGCAGCCCAGCGGAGGATCCACGTAATGAAAATAAGTGTGTGTGCTATCCACCACTCGGCGGAGGCCACGGTCATCTTCGAACACGCCGTTGGGCAGGAGGCGGACCAGATTCCGCGTGCCAGCGCCCACGCTGACCTCAACCGGCGCGGGCACGGCCGTGGCTGCGAACTCGTTTGATGGCTCGAGCACAGCCCGGCGAAAATCAAAGCCGAGGGCGTCCATGATCTGGTCGTCGTCGCGCGTGCTCGAGTGCGCGCGCAGAGCCTGCCAGACCTGCGACCGAAAAGTTCCATCGGCGGGTGGACGGTCGGGGCGCGCGTGCTCGAGCGTTTTGCGCACTCGGTCGCGCGAGTGCATGATCACTCCTGATCGGGCTTGTACACAAACCCTAATAGTGCTTCATCTGCGAGCCGAACTCGGCAACGAACTTTTGATTGTGCTCCGGCGCCTCGACGCACCAGATGGGCGGCACACGCCCCTCCGCTGCCAGCAGTTCGGCGGTGCGTATCGCCAGGCAATTGATGACGTAGGCGTGCAAAATCGTCGCCGTTCCCCCCGCTTTGCCAGGCAGGTGTGGGATCGGCACAACCGTCTCGCCCGGTGCCATCTTGATGTCAATGACGACATCGGCGATTTCGTGGAGCAGCTTTTTGCTGGGATGGCGATGCTTCTGGTCGGGTGGCACCTGGCGAGCGTAAGCAGGTGAGGTCAAAGCGATCACGGTGGCATTCAGCTCTTGGGCGCGCAATGCGCCTTGAACAGCGCAGGCGTTGAACCCGTAGGCATTAAAGATGACCAGCAGGTCACCCGCTTTGAGTCCATAGAATTCGAGCACGGCATTGGCGTACTCGGGCTGGCCCTCGGTCATCGTCGCCATGCGCGCACCCGCATTCGCCGAAAGCCCAATCGCCAACAAGGGATTGACGGGGATGAGGCCGCCTTTGCGATAGAACATTTCCTCGCAGCCCATGTACGAATGGACACCCGGCCCGTAGCAGTGAATAACCTGGCCGGCTTTGATCTGATCGGCCATCAGGTGTGCGGCTTTCTCGATGTTATCCCGCTCCTCGCGATCAATCCGCGTGATGCAGTCTATGACATGCTGGTAATACGTGGCGAGTCCGTCCACACGCGCTCTCCCTTTCTCTGAGAACCCTATCTTGGTGCCGTCAATTCGCCGGGAACATCTCATTCAAAACCGTATGCGTTTTCTGCACCGCCGCATCCGGCTCGAGCGTGTACTGAAACCCGAGTTCCGCCGAAACAAAGCCCTGGTAGTTGATCCCCTTCAGCGCCTGGACAAAGGATTTGTAGTTGATACTCCCCTCGCCCGGAATCATGTGCGCGTCGCTGTCCCCTGTGTTGTCGTCAATGTGAATGTGAAGCGGAACACCCTTGCTCAACACTCTCGCCCTCCAGCGTCATGCCCGCGCACAAACTCACCGACGGTGCGCCCAGCACAAGTGCGTTATCAATTGCATCTTGTATATAACGCACGCTGTCGCGCCGAACGGCTTCATTAGATGAACACAGGATCGAGGGGTAACGGAATTGCGCCGGGATGAAATTCGGGACGGCCATCTCACATTCGTCCAGCAGCGCCTTGATGCTATCCAGCTCGGCGTCGAGATCGTGGCGATACAGATGCGGCCGGCCGCCCCAAATCTCGATGCCCTGATAGCCGAATTGGTGCAAACGGCGGATGGCTTGCTTCAAAGGATGGTTAAAGTACACGAAAGAAGATTGGGCGAATCTCATTCACGCAATTCCAGGCAATTTCAATTCATCCGCGCGATGGCATGCCACAAAATGATTCGACGTGATCTCACGCAACACCGGCGTCTGGGTGCGACATGCGTCCACGGCGAATTCGCAGCGTGGATGGAAATAGCAGCCCGACGGCGGATTGGCCGGACTGGGTACCTCGCCTTGCAGTTCGACGTTGCCGGAACGCACACGCGGATCGGCGACGGGCACGGCCGCCATCAATGCGGCCGTGTAGGGATGCTTGGGCGAGTGATACAATTCTTCAGTGCCTACCATCTCGACGAGCTTGCCGACGTACATCACGGCGACCCGGTCGCAAATGTGCTTGACGACGCCCAGGTTGTGGGCGACGAAAAGATACGTAAGGTTCAGCCGCTTTTGAAGATCGAGCATCAAGTTCAAAATCTGCGCCTGCACCGACACGTCGAGCGCGGACACTGGCTCGTCCGCGACGACGAGACGCGGATTGACCGACAACGCGCGAGCGATACCGATGCGTTGCCGCTGCCCGCCGCTAAACGCGTGCGGAAAGCGCTGCATATACTCGGGACGCATTCCGACGAGGCGCAAGAGTTCTGCGACACACTCCTCGCGCTTTTTGCGATTCGTCATCCCGTTGACCAACAGCGGCTCGCCGACAATATCGAACAGCGTCATGCGCGGATTGAGCGAGCCATACGGGTCTTGGAAGATCATTTGCATCTGCGGGCGAAGCGGGCGCAGCTCGCGGCGATCTAGTTT
>CAYGWJ010000433.1:0-12321 GCA_964353405.1 uncultured Anaerolineae bacterium | reverse complement strand
TCGCGCGCGGTCGCATCCACGCCGCCTGGCGATCCTTCGCTGGTCGTCAACTTTCCATCGTGGATCGGCAAGCGCGAAGCGCAAACGACGTTCGCGCTCGGCGCGGAGGGCATCAGCTTTTTGCCGGGCTATTCGACCATGCGTGACCTGGTGAGGCTCAACACACGACAAGATCGTAGCGTCGCTGAAGTGACATTCACCAACACCGTCAAAGAATGGAAGTATGACCAGCGGCTCGGCCTGCTCGTCAACTGGAATAAGCTGGTCAAGGCGATACGCGCTTCTCAACACGTGTGGGCCGTGGAATATCTTGCACAGACGTTGCGCCTGAGCGAGGCTGGTTCGATTCAATCCTACCGGCAGCCTAAAGTCACCTATGGAGATCGCATCGGCTTGAGCGTGGCAAGCGCGAGCACCACGCCGGACGAGTTGCGCGTCGAGTTGGCCTGGACGAACGTCGTCACCGTTGACCGCCAACTGACCGCGTTCGTCCACGTCTACAATGCACAAGGCAAACTCGTGGCCCAGCAAGACGGATACCCGTTGCTGGGGCTTTACCCGCCGTGGCTTGCACCACAAGGCGAGACTGTGCGCGACTTGCGCCGCATCTCCCTGCGCCGCATCCCCCTACCCCCCTCACGGGTCACAGGTCATTATCAGGTCGGCGTGGGAGTCTATGACGCAGAGACAGGCGAACGCATGGCCGCGCTCTTGCCGGCCGGCGAGCGACTGGAAAACGATGTATACTTGTTCTATGACTTTGATATAAGATAAAGTGACAAACGAACGACGACGCCGGCTGAATCTCGTCATCGGCCGTTCGCCCTTTTGCATGCCGACAAGGAGCAGCATGGAGGAAAACATAAACCGAATCTTGATTCGCGGCGGAACGCTCGTGACGCCAGATGGCTGTTTTCCGGGCGATGTCGCCACTGAAGACGAGTCCATCGTCGCCGTCGGCACGGGCCTGCGCTTGCGGGAACCCTTTAATGTGCTGGACGCGCGCGGCTGCATCGTCTTGCCCGGTCTGATTGATTGCCACACACACATCAAGCTGGACACTGGTATTTTCCAGACCGCCGACGACTGGGCCATCGGCACGCGGACGGCGGCTTGCGGCGGCATCACCACCGTCGTGGACTATGCCACGCAGCTTTCCGGCCAGACGCTAAAGCAAGCCGTCGAAAGCCGGTGGGCCGAAGCGGATGGCCAAGCCTGCATTGACTATGGCTTGCATTGCATGATCACCGATATGCCGCGCGGGCGCGAAGTGGAGCTGGGCGACCTGCTGCGGCTCGGCGTGCCGTCCGTCAAGGTCTACACGACGTATCGCCCCAACTATTACGCCGATGACGATCTGATCCTGCGACTGCTGCGCGCCTCGGCCAGCGCCGGTATCCTGGTGACACTGCACTGTGAAAACGACGCACTGGTCACGGCGGCGACGGGCGACCTGGTTCAACGCGGTCAGACGGGCTGGCGTTATCATGGGCGAGGCCGCCCCGCGTTGGCGGAGCAGGAAGCCGCGCAGCGGGCGCTGTTCCTGGCGCAAGCCGCCGGAGCGCCGGTATACATTGTCCATTGCTCCAGCGCGCGCACGGTTGAGCTGGTGCGGCTGGCACGCGAACGCGGGCAGGTGGCCTTTGCCGAAACGTGCGTCCAGTATCTGCTGCTCGACGATTCGCTCTACGAGAGTGAGCACCCGGAACGCTTTATCCTCCAGCCACCTCTACGCGACAAAGCCGACAACGATAGGCTCTGGCGGCTCATTGCCGAAGGAGCCGTGTCCACCATCGCCACCGACCATTGCGATTACACGCTGGCGCAAAAATCCGCCGTCAACGATTTCACGCGGACGCCGGGAGGGTTGCCCGGCCTGGAAACGTTGCTGCCCTTGCTCTACACCTACGGCGTCGTGCAAGGCCGGCTGACCTGGGATCATCTTGTGCGCCTAGTGTCAACGACCCCGGCGCGTATCTTTGGGCTGTATCCGCGCAAGGGCACCCTCGCGCCTGGCGCCGACGCGGACGTGGTGATCTATGACCCGCAGGGTGAAGCGACCCTCCACGCCGGCCAGTTACACAACGCCGCAGGCTACACACCTTATGAGGACATGCGTGTGCAGGGCCGCGTCAAGATGACGATCGCGCGCGGGCAAGTCGTGTTCGAAGACGGCGAGTTCAAAGGCACGCCCGGACGCGGACACTTTATCGCCAGCGAGCCGTTTGACCCGGAGCGATTCCAGCAGCCCTAGCAGTTTGCCAGAGAGAAGAGAAGGAATCGCAGTCGTTCAGCTATGAACGAGTTCGAGTGCTTGCACCCCAGGCTGCGGTTGTACGTTCCCGCGACCTGGGAACGGCGTGACCATACAGTGGAATAGCAGATGAGGACATAGCGATGACCGATGAGCCCGCTAACTGGTTCTATGGCTTGATGGCAGAGCGGTGGGCCGAGTTCACCCCCGACGCCTCGGAAGCGCCTTTTTTCCAGCGCGAGATCGCCCGGTTCGGTCAACCCGCCCTGGATCTGGGCTGCGGTGTAGGTCGCTTGCTCTTGCCGCTGCTGCGCGCCGGAGTGGACATCGACGGCTGCGACATTTCCGGCGATATGCTGCGCCATTGCCGCAACAAGGCGGCAAGCCAGGGCCTCGAGCCGCGCCTGTACCAGCAGCCCATGCACGCCTTTGACCTCCCCCGCAAATACCGGACCATCTATATATGCGCCGCTTTCAATCTGGCCGGAAGTCGAGACAAAGGCCTTGCGGCGCTCCGGCGCTGCTTTGCCCACCTGCAAGACGGGGGAGCGCTGCTGCTCAACATTACGGCCGAGTACGCGTGGCCTGAGTGGTGGGAGAAATGGGAACCCGCCAAGCGCAAGACTCTGCCCGAGCCCTGGCCTGAAGAAGGTAAGCGTCGAGTCGCGGCGGACGGCAGCGAATATGTCGAGCGTTTCCGCCTGGTCAGCATCAACCCGCTGGAGCAGAGTGATGTCCGTCAGGCGCGCGTTGAAAAGTGGATTTCAGGCAAGCTGGTCGGTTCTCAAGAGGACACCATGCACGGAACCTTGTACTTGCCGAACGAGGTGCGGCTCATGTTGCAGGTCGCCGGCTTTTGTCAGATCAGCGTTCGCGGCGACTATACCGACGAGCCTGCCACGCCGGACAGTAAAGAGCTGGTCTTTACCGCGCTCAAGTAGTCCAATTAGTAGTAGGGTACACTGCACAAGTGTCGGGCCACGTTAGGGCGTTCAATTGAACGCCCTTACGCCACCGACGGTTTTGCGCCATACCGTAAGTAGCATCGAAATTTGACACACCGCGCAAATTGTGGTAGAGTTACACCCAATTAAAGACAGGAAAAACTACGAACAGGAAGAGTAAGCGTCAGAGCACGGGTTCAGAGAGTCAGGTGAAGGGGTGCGAGCCTGACACCGGCGCGGATGCTGAATGGGCCTGGGAGTTGCGAGGGCGAAAGGCTCCTAAAGTGGGAACCGACTAGCCCGAGCCGGAGTCGCCACCGTTATCAGGGCAGAGGGGATTCAATCTTTTAATGCAGATGCGTCCCCGCAAGAGTGAGGCTGGCTTTTGCCAACATGTATCCGCCGTCACAGGCGGATTTTTTGTTTCGGGGCATGTGCAGCCTAAGCAGGGTGGCACCACGGGTGATTCTAGCGCTCGTCCCTTTTGGGATGAGCGCTTTTTTGTTTTCCATCGAGGAGGCAAGGCATGAACACGCAAGGACGCATACTGACCGGAGATAGGCCAACGGGCCGGCTGCACCTGGGCCATTACGTCGGCACGCTGGCCAATCGCGTGCGGCTGCAGGCAGACTATGAAATGTTCTTGCTCATCGCCGATTTCCACGGGCTGACGCGCGATGCGAGCCGCGAACAGATCGTCAGGCTGCGCGCTCACACGCGCGAGCTGTTGCTGGACTATTTGGCCGTTGGGATTGACCCGGCGCAAGTCACTGTATACGTCCAGTCAGAAGTGCCTGAAGTGGCAGAGTTGAACCTGTTGTTCTCGATGCTCGTCACTGTGCCGAGGCTGGAGCGAGTGCCTACGCTCAAAGACGTGATGCAAGATGAGCACATCGAGCAGCCTTCGTTGGGCCTGCTGGGCTATCCGGTCCTGCAAGCCGCCGACATATTGCTCGTCAAAGCCGGCCTTGTGCCGGTGGGCAAGGATCAGGAATCGCACGTCGAGGTCACGCGTGAGATCGCCCGACGCTTCAACACGCTGTATGGGGAGGTGTTTCCAGAACCACAAGCTCTCATCGGCGATGTCCCGACCCTGCCCGGCACCGATGGCAATGTCAAGATGGGCAAGAGCCTGGGCAACGCCATCTATCTGGCCGACGAGCCGCAAATCGTCGAGGCCAAAGTGATGAGTATGTACACCGACCCGACGCGCATTCACGCCCACGACCCCGGTCACGTAGAAGGCAATCCGGTGTTTGTGTATCACGCTGCCTTTAACCCGGACCAGGCCGAGGTACAAGAGCTGAAAGCGCGATACGCCGCCGGCCAGGTGGGCGATGTGGAGGTCAAGCGCAAACTGGCCAGCGCGCTCAATTCTTTCCTCGAACCGATTCGCCAGCGGCGCGCCGAATACGCAGCGCGCCCGCAATTGCTGGACGACATTCTGGCGGCCGGCGCCGGTCGAGCGCGCCCCATCGCGCAAGCCACACTGGACGATGCTCGCGCGGCGATGGGATTCCCGACGCGCAAGGCCGGCCACACTTTTCAGCACGCCTTACAGCCTGCGGCAGTGTTTTGTTAACCTAACCTTTGCCAAAATCTATCACATTGGCAAGGGTCAAGATCGCAAACGAAAAAGAGGAGAAGAAAAAATGTCTGACCAAGTCAAGTTCAATCTGAATGAAGCCGACATCCCAACCGCGTATTACAACATCGCCGCCGATTTGCACAAGCCGCTCGACCCCGTGCTGCACCCTGGCACGGGCCAGCCCATCGGCCCGGCTGACCTGGCGCCGCTGTTCCCGATGGAACTGATCAAGCAAGAAGTCAGCACCGAACGCTACATCGAGATCCCGGAGCCGGTGCGCGAAATTTACAAGCTCTATCGCCCCACTCCGCTCATCCGCGCGCGGCGGCTGGAAAAGCTGCTCGATACGCCCGCGCACATTTACTACAAGTATGAAGGCGCCAGCCCGGCAGGAAGTCACAAGCTCAACACTGCTATTGCGCAAGCCTTTTATAACAAGCAAGAAGGCGTCAAGAAACTCGCGACCGAGACCGGTGCAGGGCAATGGGGCACTGCGCTTGCCATGGCGTGCAATTTCTTTGGAATGGAGTGCGAGGTCTTTATGGTGAAAGTGAGCTACACCCAAAAGCCCTATCGCCGCATCCTGATGGAAACCTTTGGCGCCACGGTTCACGCCAGCCCCAGCGATTTGACCAACGCCGGGCGCACGATCCTGGCCGAGTCACCCGATTCACCCGGCTCACTCGGCATCGCGATTAGCGAAGCTGTCGAAGTCGCCGCCACGTCGGGCGGCACGGTCAAGTACAGTTTGGGCAGTGTGCTCAATCACGTGCTCCTGCACCAGACCGTCATCGGCCAGGAAGCGTTGCGGCAAATGGACATGGCGGGCGAATATCCCGACGTCGTCATCGGCTGCGTGGGCGGCGGCAGCAACTTTGCAGGACTGGCCTTCCCGTTCCTCAAGAGCAAACTGGAAAACAGCAATGGCCACGGCACGCGTTTTATCGCCGTCGAGCCGACGGCTACGCCTTCACTCACGAAAGGCATGTTCGCGTACGACTTTGGCGATACGGTGCACATGACGCCGCTGGTCAAAATGTACACGCTCGGCCACACTTTTGTCCCGGCGGGCATCCACGCGGGCGGACTGCGCTATCATGGCATGGCGGGGCTGGTGAGCGCGCTGTATGACCAGGGCTATATCGAAGCGGTCGCCGTTCCTCAGACCCCGACGTTCGCGGCGGCGATTCAGTTCGCGCAGAGCGAAGGCATCGTCCCCGCGCCCGAATCCGCACACGCCATTCGTGTTGCGATTGACCAGGCGCTCGACGCCAAGGCGCGCAGAGAAAAACGCGTCGTCCTGTTCAACCTGTCCGGCCACGGCAACCTGGACTTGTCCGCTTACGAGCAATACCTCGGCGGCAAGCTGCAGGATTACGAGTATCCGGCGGAAGAGGTGGCCAGGGCGATGGAGCACCTGCCAAAAGTGGGAGAGGTGGTGCCCGCGTAGGGAAAGCCAAACCCTCCCGCAAGCTTGCCAGCTTGCGAGAGGGCGATCATCTCAACAGATGCGCTACTTGCGGTTGAGACTCATGACGTAGGCGATCACATTGGCGATCTGCTGAGGCGAGAGTATCTTGAGATCACCCCAGGCCGTCATGCTGATCGCCGGGCTGGGACCCTCCGGCAACGAGCCATGCTCGAGGAACAGGTCCACGTTGTAGGCAAAGACCTGGGGATCAGAACTGGCCAGCGTCGCGTCAATCGGGTTCAACGCGGGCACAGTGCCATCCGTCGAGCCGGGGTTCTTGACGCCGCCCTTGCCTTGCAGCCCGTGGCACTTCTCACAGTTGGTAAAGACCTGCGCGCCGGCCTTGACATCGCCCGTCAGGCCAAGCGCCGGGCTCGGCCCACCCTCGTTGGAGGGCCGCGCGGGCGGCGGGTTCAGGCTCATGACATAGGCGATCACGTTGGCGATTTGCTGCGGCGTGAGCAACTTTTGATCGCCCCAGGCCGTCATGCTGATAACGGGACTCGGACCCTCCGGCATCGAGCCATGCTCGATAAAGAGATCGAGATTGGTGGCATAGGTCTTGGCCTCGTCGGCGATCAGCGACGGGTCAATCGGGTTGAGCGCGGGCACCTCGCCATCCGTCGAGCCGGGGTTCGGGACGCCGCCCTTGCCTTCCTTGCCGTGGCACTTCTCACAGTTGGCGCTAAAGACCTGCGCCCCGGCTTTTTCGTCACCTGTCAGGTTGACCGCCGGGCCAGGCCCACCGGGATTGGATGGACGCGCTACCTCGACTGTAAAAGTGACGGTCGCCGTCACAGTTGGCGTCGCAGCGCGAGTTGCAGCGGGCATGGGCGTGCTCGTCGGCGGCACGGGTGTGCTGGCAGACTGCGCGGGCGCCGCCGTAGGCTGCCACGTGCGCAACAAGCCGATGATCTGCCCCAATGGCTTGTCGCTCAACTTGCCCTGGAAGCCGGCCATGGCCGTTCCACTGCGCCCGGCCAGAATGAACGCCAAGAGATCGGCATCGTTTTTGGATTGGACGAACGTATTGTTGTGCAAGTTGGGGCCAATGGCTCCCGCGCCGGTATCTCCGTGGCACGGCGCGCAGTTGGCCTTGAAGAGATACTTGCCAGCTTCGACGGGATCATTTGAGGCGGCGAAAGACGGCAGGCCCAACAACGTCCGCACCTGGTCGTCGGCGGCGATCAAATCGTTCTTTTTGATCGCGTCGAGCGCGGCCTGGATACCATCGGCTTGCGCGCCGCTGGCCTGCGGCAGCGCGCTGGCCTGCGGCAGCGCCGCATTGAGATGAAAGACGGCATCGAGCGCATCCGCACTCTCTAGCGCGAACAGCGCGCCATTGAGATTGTCTTTGATCGGAACGGCGGGCGTCACCGTCTGGCCCTTGCGCCACGCGCCCATCAGCGCGACGAGATCGTCAATCTGCGCGGGCGAGAGCACTGTGCCCCACGTGGGCATGCCTTTGGCCGGGCGGCCATTCGCGATCGTGTCCCGATACCACACATCGTCAAACTGCTTGAGGCGCTCTGGATCGTTGATCGCCGGGGCGCGTTTGGTGCCTATGCCATTATCACCGTGGCAAATGAAACAAGTGCTGGCAAAGATGGCCGCGCCGCGCGCGGGATCGGGCGCTTGACCCATCGCAGCGACGCTGCGCGTGGGCGCGGTAGGCTCCCACGCGCGAATAAAAGCCACCAACTGTGTCACCTGCTCGTCGGTGAGCGGCCCACCGTATTCTTGCCCCCAGGCGGGCATCACCGAGCCGGGCACGCCTGTATGGATCAGGCTGGCAAGCGTGGCATTCGAGGTCGTCTTGAGCAGCCCCTGCGAATTGAGCGCCGGGCCTACGGCGCCTTCGCCGTTCTGGCCATGGCACGTGGTGCAGTTTGTGGCGAATAGAGCGCGGCCAGCATTCACCGCCGCCGCTTGATCGGCGGCCTCGGCGCTGTGGATGCGCGCCGGCTCGCGCAGATTGTAAAGCTGGAAAGCGACCAGGATCGCGACCACGAGCACCAGGCCCGCGATGACAAAGCGAGTGTAATCTTCTTTAGCGCGCATCGGCATACCTCAACTCGGGTGATATTCCTGCGAGGCATCAAACTTTTGGCGTTGGATCGTGTGGCTGGTGTCCACCACCAACTTGCCGTCCTTGACGCCGACGGCATACATATCCATCGGACGCGGCGCAGGTCCGCCGATGACTTGGCCCGTGCGGTCGAACAGCGAGCTATGGCACGGACAATGGAATTGACCTTCGTCGTCGCGCCAGGGCACCGTGCAGCCCAGGTGGGTACAGCGCTGCGATAGCGCCAGCACGCCGCCGTCGTCCAGACGCGAAATGTACAAGTGGCCTTGCGTCACGTGGCTCACCGTGCCGGGCTTGAACTCTTGCGGGTCGCCCGCCACCACCTCACCGCCGAACGAGCCGGGCGTCACCCGCGGCTGGAAAAATCGGATCAGCGCCACCGTCGCCTGACCGACCAGCGCGACGACGGACACCCCCCACACCCACGACAGGAACTCGCGCCGGGTTACGCTCTTTTTTGTCGTTTGAAGATTCAGTGCCATATTCGATTCCCTTCGTAGGGGCGACCCTGTGTGGTCGCCCCTCGTGGTCGCCCCTACAGTCCATCAAACGGGTTATAGCCGTTCGGCATTTGCCACGGCCAATACATCTTAAAGCCAGGGCCGCGCAGCAAAAAGCCGCTCAGCGTAAAGATGATGGCCGAGACCAACATCATCGTGAACAAGGCCAGCATGAACTCGCGCGGGTCGGCGTGCAAGCGCCACAGCACCAGCGCCGGCAGCGCGACGAGCACCGCGATAATGCCAGCGGGCAACAAGCCTTGCGCCACCCACACAGGCGCGACGGCGCGCAGCAATTCGCGCAGACTGAACGCATTGTCCAACGCGATGAAAGCGGGTATGACGACGAGGGCATACAGCGCCGTCCACGCGACGATGCGCTTGCCGCGCGCCGAGGAAAACCATACACCGGCATTCGCGCGCGCGTTATCCAGGTAAGGAACCGCCGCGAGGAACAGCACGAGCAAGCCGGGGATAATGACGCCCGCCACCAGCGGGTGCATGTGCTCCAGCAATTCCTGCAAGCCCACAAAGTACCACGGCGCTTTGGCGGGATCGGTCGTGACGAGCGGGTTGGCAATCGTTTCCAGCGGCGCTTGCTTGAACAGCGAGAACACAAAAATCGCCAGCGTCACTCCCAACAAAAGCACAATCTCCCACAGCAGCACGACCGGGAACGAAAAGATCGTATCGTCCGGCCCTTTGCCCACCAGCGGGCCTTCGCCCCGCACGACTTGTACCAGCGAATACGTCTTGTTCGCGTGCTTTGGGAATATTTCATCCGTCACCGGAGTTTGAGTCGCCATTTGCTACTCCATTGCTGATTCTTGATTGCTGATTTTTGATTTTTGATTGCTGATTATTGACTGAACTCTCTAGTCTGAAATCAGACGGGCACAAGGCCCTAAACTACGGATTCTCCGACAGTCTCCTAATCTGAAATCAGCAATCCTCAATCAGAAATGTCGTTGGCGGCTAGGCCGCCATCTTTGCGCACGCGCCAGAGATGCAGCGAGATGACAAGCGCGATGACGAGCGGCAGGATGGCGACGTGCAAGGTGTAGAAACGAATCAGCGCGTTCTGGCCGACCTCCGCTCCACCCAGCAGCATCTCGCGCATGGACGCGCCGACGACCGGCGCATAGCCTGCGATATTCGTCCCGACCGTGATGGCCCAGAATGAAAGCTGATCCCACGGCAGCAGGTAGCCCGTAAAGCTGGCGCCCAAAGTGAGCAGCAGCAGCCCCACGCCGACGAGCCAGTTGAACTCGCGCGGCGGCTTGTACGCGCCCGTGTAAAACACGCGCACCATGTGCAGGATGACGACCAGCACCATCGCGTGGGCCGTCCAGCGGTGCATGTTGCGCGTGAACTGGCCCAACGGCACGGACAACTGGATCTCTTTCATCGCCGGATAGGCGCGCTCCACCGACGGCACGTAATAGAACATGAGCAGCACGCCGGTAAACACGAGCACGGCGAAAGTGATCACACTCATCACGCCCAGGCCGAACGAGTACGACCACCGCAGACTCTTGCGGCTCACCTTGACCGGGTGCAAGTGAAAGAACACATTGCTCGTCATCGTGAGCGAGCGGTCGAGGGGGTTATCGGGCCAGCCGTGCCGGAAGAACGAGCGCCACACGCGCGACTCGGTGATCAAGCTCCAGCGGCTCTTGGTTTGAATGCTCATTTCGCCTCCGTGAATTGAACCTGTTCGGTGAACTGGAACGACTCCATCCTGACGGCTTCCGTCGGGCAGCGAGCGGCGCACAGCCCGCAGCGAATGCAGCGCGCCGGATCGAGCAGCATCACGCTGGCCTGTTGCCACTGCGCGCTGCGCGATTGAATGACGGCGGCGACGGTCGCATCGCCTTCGACAGCCGAGACTGGCACGAGCTTCAAACAGTCCATCGGGCACACGTCCACGCACCCGTTGCACGCAATGCACAGGTCGCCGTCAAAGATCGGGTTCATGGAACAGATGAGACAGCGTCCGCCTTGCTCGCGCGCGGTCCTCTCGTCAAAGCCGACCTCGACGCGCGCCACGCCGATGCGCCGCTCGATGGGCAGCGCGGGCGGCTGCCGGCGCGGCCAACGCAAATAATCTCGCAGCGGGCCGACGTCTGCGTATTCACGCTTGGGGATGGGCGTAAAGAACGCTTTGCGGACGATGCGCGGCTGGACGTTTTGCAGAAAAGTGTGGATGCCCCGCGCAGCGCGTTGTCCATCCGCGACGGCGGTGATGATGAGGCGCGGGCCAAACGCAATGTCGCCCCCGGCGAATACGCCGGGCGCGGTCGTGGCGAGCGTTTCCTGGTCCACGGCCAGCGTCCCGCGCGGCGTGACACTTACGCCGTCTTCGGGCTTCACCCAGTCAAACTCGCCCGTCTGCCCGATGGCGACGATCACGCTGTCGCACCCCCAGACTTTTTCTGTGCCCGCTGTCAGTTGCGGATTAAAGCGCCCGCGCTCGTCAAAGGCGCGCGAGACGCTCAACGTCTCGACGCCGGTCGCACGCCCGCTTGCGCCGACGATGCGCCTGGGCGCGACATGGTTGTGGATGAGGATGCCTTCTTCTTGTGCCTGTGCGATCTCGATGGGATCGGCCAGCATCTCGCCGCGATCCTCGACGACAAGGCACTCGACGGCCTGCGTCTTGCCCAGGCGGCGAGCGGTGCGCGCCACGTCCAGCGCCACGGCCAGGTCGCCGCCCGATTGGGTCGGCTCGCCCAGCCGCGCAGCCGTGCGCGCTACGTCCATCGCCACGTTGCCGCCGCCGATCACCAGCACGCGATTGCCGAGGTCGAGGTTATAGCCGCCGAGGTTGACGTTGATGAGAAAATCCACCGCGCGCAGCACGCCGTCCATCTGCTCGCCTTCCACATTCAGCTTGCGGCTGCCATACGAGCCGATGCCGATAAAGACGGCATCAAACTCGCGGCGCAAATCGGCCAGCGAAAAATCGCGGCCCAAAGCCTGGTTCAGCTTGAGCGTGGGGCCGAGCGAGAGCACGGCTTGAATTTCGAGGTCAATCACATCGCGCGGCAGCCGATATTCGGGCACACCCAGCCGCAGCATCCCACCGGCCACGGACGCGGCTTCAAAGATCGTCACGTCATGGCCGAGCAATGCCAGGTCGTGCGCGCACGAAATGCCCGCTGGACCCGCGCCGACGATGGCAACCCTTCGGCTACGCTCAGGGCTGGCGCGCTTGCCGGCGCGAAGCGTTTGTCCGCGCTTGCCGGCGGCGATCAGGCTCTTGCGGGTGCTGGGCATCGTCGAGTTGCCCAGGTCGAAATCGCGCGTGGGGCCAACATAGGTCGGCCAGGCCGGCGGTTGTTGCGCTTCGCCGGTCTCGCCCAGGTAGACGCCGTAGCGGTCGTCCACAAAGCGCTTGAGCGCGCGGATGGCAATCGGCTCGTCAATCTTGCCGCGCCGGCAGGCCGCTTCGCACGGCGCGCCGCACACCCAG
>CAYGWJ010000432.1:0-2808 GCA_964353405.1 uncultured Anaerolineae bacterium | reverse complement strand
TCTTTTTCGCCAGGTCGGCGTCGAACATACGCATGACGATCTTGACGTTGGGGTTAAGCTCGCGCGCATCGAGCGCAATGTCCAGATTGGTCAGGTCGTCTTGCGTGCAAGCGATGAGCGCCGACGCGTGTTCGATGCCGGCGGCCTCGAGCACGTCGCGCTGGCGCGCGTCGGAGACGATGACGGGCACATTCATCTGGCGCAAAGTATTGACAAAAGGGCGGTCGGCAGACTGTTCGACTCCGACGACTTGCTCGCGCAAGTCCAGCAATTGCAGCACCACACGATAGCCCAGCTTGCCCAGCCCACATACGATGACGTGATTGCGATAGGTTGAAGCCAGTGCCACTTGCCACTCCTCCTTGCGGGCGCGCTTGTTGAACAGCATCACGCCAAAACGCAGCACGCCGTCGGCCAACACACCCAGCCCGGCAATCGGGACGACGAAGTACAACACTTCGAGCCACGGCTGTCGGGGAAAGTCCAGCGAGGATTGAAAGAACACCAACGAGAAAGCGGCATACAGAGCCTGATCAACGCTCAAGCGCTGCCCTGTGTCGGGATGTCTGTACAAAAGCCAGAACGAGACCGTGCCGACAAGCATCAAGACCGCAAAAAGCAGCAAGGGGAGGCGGAACTCGCGCAGCAGAACGAACAGATCGCGCAGGCCGGCGCCCAAATGCCGCCGCCAGTTGAAAAGGGGTTTATCATTGCGCCAGGCGCCGATCACACGCGGGCCGACCGGTTCACCCATCGTCGCTCACCGAATCTCTGCAATATGCTATTATTATACTCTGAATTAATTGAAGGAGCATTCATGATTCCCATCATCTCCATCGTCGGCAAGTCCGACGCGGGCAAAACCACCTTGCTCGAAAAACTCATCCGTGAGCTCAAGCGGCGCGGCTATCGCGTGGCGACGGTCAAGCACGACGCGCACAGCTTTGAGATTGACCACCCCGGCAAGGACACCTGGCGGCACGCGCAGGCCGGGTCGGATCACGTGGTCATCGCGTCGCCCGCGCGCATCGCACACATCCAGCGCATCGAGCGCGAGCTGACCTTGCCCGAAATCGCCGCGACGATCAACGATGTGGATATTATTCTCACCGAAGGCTACAAGCGTGGGCCAGCGCCCAAAATTGAAGTCAGCCGCGCGGAAAAAAGCAGCGAACTGCTGTGCACTCGCGATGAACTTGTCGCCATCGCCGCCGACCGATCCTTTGACATGAACGTGCCGCAGTTCGGGCTGGATGATGCGGCTGGTCTGGTTGATCTTGTCGTACAGAGATTCTTGACGAATGACCGATGACGAAGGACAGCGCGTGAAGGTGGACTTACATGGCAAAATCTGAAATGCGAAATCATGTCGCTCGTGTGCTGGTGTCGGTAGTGTTGATGGCCAACTTGAGCGCGGCTATCCCGTACCTCGTTCGACCTGCCGGGTACGCTGCCGCGTTCGAATTGAGCGGCGTGCCGGGTGAGGCGGCCGTGCGCGGATTCGGCCTCCTGTTTCTCATGTGGGCAGTGCCGTTCATTCCCGCCATGCTTCACCCGGTCAAGTATCGCGTCGCGCTCGTGTGCGTCCTGGCAATGCAAGTCATTGGCCTCATCGGCGAATCGTTGATGGTGATCACTTTGCCCGCCGGTTACGACGCGCTGCGCGCCATCGGCCTGCGCTTTATCGCTTTTGATGGCGCTGGCTTGATTCTTTTGGTCATGGCCTACTCACTATCGCATGATATTTGACGTTTCACGCATCACGTTTCACGCATCACCCCTTCGGGTCACGCATCACCTCTGGGAATCCATCTGCGCCAGCCGACGACTCACGTTACGCCTGTTCGTCGTCCTCGTCTTTCTGTGGGCTGTTGAATCGCCGCCGCAGCCCATCATCTCTGTCCCACCCAGGCAAGAGGTTCGCACCGCGCATCCCATCGTCGGCGTCCACACGCGGCTCACGGACGAGGTCGAGCCGTGGAAAGTCCGCAAGACGCTCGAAATGGTGCGAGAGATGGGCAGCCCATGGATCGTCGAATTTTTCCCGTGGGCCTATTCCGAGCCGAACAAGGGCGAGTTCCAATGGGGACACGCGGACATGGTTGTGGAGCACGCTCGCGCGCAAGGCCTCGCCGTCATCGCGCGGATTGGCCTGGTGCCGGATTGGGCGCGTCCGAACGCACCGGGCCAGGAAACTACCTTTAACTACATTGACGAAGCGGGCTACGACGACATGGGCGATTTCGTCTACGAGTTCGTCCGGCATTTCAAGGGTCGTGTCCACGCCATCATCGTCTGGAACGAGCCGAACCTCACTTTCGAGTGGGGCTTTCGCCCGGTGGATCCACAAGGCTACGCCGACCTGTTGCGCGCCGTCTATCCGCGCGCCAAACAGGCTGACCCAAACATGATCGTTTTGGGCGGCGCGCTGGCGCCCACACTCGAGCCGGACAATAGCCCGAACGGGATGAACGACCTGGCCTTTCTGCAAAAGATGTACGACGCCGGGGCCGCGCCGTATTTCGATGCGCTGGCCGCACACTCTTACGGCCTACGATCACCTGCCGACGAGCCGCCCGCGCCCGAGCGGCTCAACTTTCGCCGTGTGGAACTTCAGCGCGAGGTGATGGTGCGCAACGGCGACGCAGCCAAGCCGGTCTATGTCACCGAAGCCGGCTGGAACGACAGCCCGCGCTGGAACCAATCGGTCAGTCCCGCGCAGAGGGTCGAGTATACGCTCGATGCCTATCAATGGGCGGAAGAGCATTGGCCGTGGTGCAAGGTCGTGGCGATGTGGGCCTTCCGTTA
>CAYGWJ010000431.1:0-6131 GCA_964353405.1 uncultured Anaerolineae bacterium | reverse complement strand
AGGTTGAAACGCCCACCTGGCTCATCGCGCCCAATGCGTGCTCTGTGCCGATCCACACTTCGTCGGCGGCCTGCGCGATGCCCTTGCCTTCGTCCAGCACCACAATCATCTCGGACGAGAGCGGAACCTTGTCGCCGCTGGATGCGACGAAATCGAAATCGGCGGGACCTCCTGCGGTGGAGCGCGCCTGATTTTCGACCTCGCGTTCCAGGTCAGCCAGCTTGAAGCCGCGCGTGTCCGCCATGTGTTGCAGCAATTGGCCGGCGGTGCAGCCGGGCAGGCGGATGAACGTCAACAGCAATACTTCGGGCGTCATCAGCCCCTTGCCCAGCGCGCGCATCACAGGCGCCGTGGCGTTCATCGCTTCGGTCATGCCTTTGGAAAGCAAATTTGGGTTGAGTGTGCTCATAACTTTGCTCGCAGGGCCTCATGGGAACTAGGGAACTCGTGGGTCGGTGACTCTAGAGTAGCACGAAGTGTGAGCCTGTGCAAGTCCTGCAGCAACCTGCGCCCTGCGACCTGGCTTGACAGGCTCAATCTACTCGATGATGCCAGGGGATGCGCCGAGAGCGTTGAGGCGGCCGGCCCACCCGGCGGCGCGAGTGTTGACGAGATCAGCATCATAGATCTTGCCGGAGGCAGCAAAATCCAGTATCTCGCGCCACACGTCGAGCGATGCAGCGTTGATGTGAGCGGCGGTAGCTTTCAGTTGACGCGCCGCTGCGGGGGCAAACCGCTCTGGCTGAAAACGCTGTCGGAGCAGCAGTTCGTACCAGGCGCGCGTCAACTGATCTTGCATTGCCAGGTAGGCCCTGGAGCCAAAGATAAGGCGATTCAACCGGCGCAGCAGTTCGACGCGCGGGTTGGCAATCGTATAGGACAACGGCCATGGGACGCCTGCGCTCCGTCCTTCCGCCCGCAGACGCGCGGCCAGCCGAGTGCCGGGGTAGACCTCGACCTCTTGAAAGTTGAAGCAAGTGGACACGCACGGCATCACGCTCTGCAAAAAGGCCATGTCGGCCTCGACCGTCTCTAGCGTGCTCCATGGATGAAAGAGCAGGCTGCGGAAATCGGCCACGAGGCCGAGCGTGTCCAGCATCGTTAACGCCTCGACGTTATGCCGCGCCGTAACGCCTTTGCCCAGCAAGTCGAGCGTGGCCTGGCTTCCAGACTCGATGCCGACATAGACGCGCAACAGGCCCATCGTTTGCAGGCGGCTAAAGAGCGCTGCGTCCAAATCATCCGCACGGCATTTGATGGTAAAGGCAATGCGCAGGCTGCGCCGCTCGAGCTCACGAGCCAATGCCTCGACTCGCTCCTCGCGCGCGCGGCCCGGCGGCAGGAACTGCTCGTCGTCGAACAGAAACAGACGCGCTCCACGCTGATAGAGCTCCTCGATCTCGTCCACCACGTTCGTAACGCCGCGCAACCGGTATGGCGCGCCGGCTGCGCGGTAGAAGGCGCAAGGCAGGCAGAATGTGCAGGCGTGGTAACAGCCCCGGCTGGCTTCGATGGTGGCAAAGCCATAGCCCTGATAGCTGGGCAGGCCGTCGTCATGCATCGGAAAGGGTAGTTGGTCGAGAAAAAGCCTTGCCTTTTCTGGTGTGCAGGCTTCAGCCTGCGGGTTGTTGGGCAGCCTGAAGGCTGCACTCTGGAAATCTAGAGTGGGAGAACGGCAGGCCAGCCCGGGCACAGCGAATTTGTCACCCTGAGCGGCGAAGCGGCGAAGGGTCTCAGTCTCGCGTGAATGAGACGCTTCGCGTTCGCCCCTTCGGGGCTCAGAATGACAGAGGCTGGCTGCTAGTTGCACCACGCTCGCTTCGGCCTCGCCGCACAGCACTGAATCCAACGCCGGGCAGGCCGCGAGCAATTCGGCGGCGGCAAAGCTGGGCAGCGGGCCGACCAGGGTGATGTGCGCCCGCACACCGGACTGACGCAGCGCCGTGATGAGGGTCAAGTGCTCTGGCGCGCGGTCGGCAAAGAGGATGGACAAGATGATCAGGCGGGGACGTTCGCGCTGTGCCAGTGCGATGATGGCGTCTGCATTCTCGCAAAAGTGAGCCAGCCGGACCCGCCAGCCCGCACGTTGAAGCACCGCTGCCAAAGTGCGAGCTGGCAAACGCTGCTGGCTCAGGTCTTCAACCAGGAGCACGTCAGCGCTCAATGGAGTGGACGCTCAAGGAATAGCGTGATTTGCTTCTCAGCCAACGTTTATGCTTCCATCTTCCTCGACTACCAGCGTCAGCGCGTCCACGGCCAGCCCCTCCGCGCCCCAGTCAGCGACGACCTGGAGCAAATAGCGGCCTGGCTCGGCGGGCGGTTGCCAGGTCACGCACTCTTCTTCTTCGACCAACGTCCCGCCCGAGACACTCCAGCGCAGGCGCGCATCTGGCCAGGGCGATTCCGCGCTAAAGGTCAGTCCACCGTCCCAGACGAGATCAACGCTCCGGATTTCGGCCAGGGGCAGTGGAATCTGCGACGACGTCTCCTTGACCTCGACCCAATCTAGGGTGACCGCGTCGTGCTGCTCGAGTTCCAAAGGCAGGGCATACGCCGGACTTCCCTCGACCGTGATCCGGTATTCGCCCGGCTCGCCGATGTTGATAACGTAATCGCCCTCGTCGCCGGTCACGGCCTGGACCTGGGACTTGCCCTGTGCGGTCACTTGCAGCCCTTGCAGGGGACGGCCTTGTCCGTCGCGCACATTACCCTTGATCACCGCGCCTTGCAGCGATGGGTCGGAGAGTGTCTTGAGGCTGGTCACCTGGAAATGTCGTCCCACACTGGCCGTTGGCGTAATGGACGGTCGCGGCGGTGGATCGCAGATCATCGGCGTTTTGAATAGAGCCGGCGTGGCGGTCCGGGATGGCGGCGGAAGTGGGTCGCAAATCATGGGTGTTTTGAAGGGTAGGGGTGTCGAGGTCGGCGGCGGCGCCGGATCGCACACCATCGGCCCGGGACCCGCGCAGACGCGCGTCCCGCCGTACAGAATAATCATCGCCAGGATGGCTTTCTGCAAATCTTTGGGCAGCATGTCCCAGGGTACCATAGTTGCCTCCTTGCCCCACCCCCACATCCCCTCTCCTGACGATACCCCGCCAGGGGGGCAGGGGAGAGAGGTTAGACGCTTTGCGCCACTTGCACTCTCCAGTCCGCAAGCTCTGCCTGCGCGTGCAGGTCGAACAGATTGACGCGACTGGCCCATTCCGCTGCCTGGTCGTTGACCAGGGTCGCGTCGTAGATGTTTTCGTGCAGCGTGAAATCAAACATCTCTTCCAGCATTGCCAGCGAATGGTTATTCACACGAGCCACAATGTCGCGCAGCCGATGGCACAGCGCCGCATCGGCCTGCCGGCGATGCAGGTGCTTGTACATTGTCAGTTCATAGTAAGCGGCGAAGCATTGCTTGCCCAGCCCGTCGTTGTCATAGTGCCGGCGCCGCATTGTGGCGATCATCAACCGGAACAACATTTCCACGCGCGGATCAGGGATGGAATAATTCCACGCCAAGTAGTCGCCTGTGAGCCGGCCTTGTCTTTGCAGGCGAGCCAGGATCGGGGTCCCGGCATAGACTTCCATGCGTCCAAAGCTCAAGGGGGCCTGACCTTCTCCCGCCATCGCGTGGAAAAAATCGAGGTTGGCGCGAATGTCCTCGACCGTGCTTTCAGGGTCAAAGAAAATCAACCCAAAATCCGCCAGCAGCCCGACCTTGTTCAGCACCTCCAACGCCCGCCGGTTTTGATCTGCCGTCGTCCTTTTATTCAGCGTGCGCAGGCTGTGATCGGAGCCGGACTCGATGCCGACGTACGCGCGCACCACACCCATGTCCATCAGGCGACGGAACAGACTTGCCTCCACGTCGTCGGCGCGGCACTTGATGCTCATGATCACATCGAGCCGCCGACGCACGAGCTCCTTCTCCAGCGCGTCCATGCGCGCAAGTTTCATCTTGCCGGGCGGGAACCACTCGTCGTCGTTGAAGATGAAAAAGCGCACGCCGCGCGTGTGATACAGCAGTTCCATTTCGTCCACAAGGTTCGGCACGCTGCGGAAGCGTTGAAGCGGGCCGGCGCTCGCGCCGTAGAACGAACGGATGCTGCAAAACGAGCAGTCGCGGTAGCAGCCACGGCTGCCCAGGATGGGCGTCAGCCCAATGCCCAGATAATGCTCGGGTGGCGTGTCGCGCGAGGGGAAGGGCAGGCTGTCCAGGTCGGCGATGAGCGGGCGCGGCGGGTTCTCGACGACCTGCCCATCGCGCCGGAACGACAGGCCGAGGATGGTGTGCCAGGTCTCAGGCGAGTCCAATCGCTGCACCAATTCGAGCAGCGTGAACTCGCCTTCGCCGCGCACGACGGAATCGAGCACGGCACAGTCGCGAAGCAAGTCGACGGCGGCAAACGTGGGGAAATGTCCCCCGGTTGTGATGTGGGCTTGAGGCAAGACGCGGCGCAGCTCGTCGGCCAAATCAAGGAATTCGAGCGCGCGGTACTGGAAAATGATCGAAAGCCCGATCAGCCGCGGGCGGCTTGATTGCGCCTGGCGCACGACAGCCTCCAGGTCATTTGCCGTGCTGAACGCGGCCAGCTCGACCGAGTAGCCGTGCTGACGAAGAACCGCCGCGAGATAGCGAGTACTGAGGTTCTCCAATTCCTCGGCGCCGACCAAAAGTACATCTGACACGAGAGCCTCCGAGAGAGCGGGTATCCAGTGCGGTTGAAACAAGGGGCTGGCGTTCCTAGTGTATCACATTGCCACACTGTTTTCAAGCGGCGCGGCGGTGCCGTCGTCTCTTGCTTTCTGCATCTTGCGTCTTGCCCCGAACGATGTTATCATGGTCGCTCGATTGTTTTTGTGGAGCACGGGAGCAACCCAATGAATTGGCTGGCCGACCTCGCCAGCGGCAAGCGAACGGTCTATGGCGTCCTCATCGCCGTCATCTTGCTGACATTGCCATGTTATTGCCTGGGCTTTGCGGCGCTGGCAACCGCGCCAGGCGCCCAGCGCCCGCTGGTGTTGCCGACGGGTGTTACGTTAACGGCCGCAGTTGAGCCGTCCGCCACGCGATTGCCCGGCGGCACGCTCGGCCCGACGCCGACCAATTGGGTCCCCCCCACGCTCACCCAAACGCCGCCAGCCACTAAAACGTCCGCGCCCGTGAGCACTCTCACGCCGACTCTCACCCCGCTGACCCCAACGGCGCCGCCTTCTGCGACGCCGACCGTTGCCGCGGCTACAGCCACCGCTACGGCGACGAGTGTGACGGCGACGAGCGTACCGCCGACCGCGACATATACACCCTCGGCCACGCCGACGGCGACGAGTGTGCCGCCGACTGCGACACCTACACCCTCGGCCACGCCGACAGCGACGAGCGTGCCGCCGACTGCGACCTATACACCCTCGGCCACGCCGACGGCGACGAGTGTGCCGCCGACGGCCACTGCGACTGACACGCCGACGCCGACGAGCACGCCGACGCTGGGGCCGCCCCCGCGCTAACGAACGCGGTCTGCGGTCAGTTGCGACGATTTCTTCAAGGAGTTTCCGCTGCATGGATTTGTCTGCATTTCTCATCAAGCTTTCCGAAGCGGCCGGCATCTCGGGCTACGAAGCGCCCGTGCGCGACATTGTGCGTCAAGAGTTTGCCCTCCATAGTCAAGTGCGTGTGACCAAGATGGGGAGCGTGGTCGGAGTTCGCCAGGGGAGTGGCCCCGAGCCGCGCCACAAGGTGATGCTCTCTGCGCACATGGACGAAATTGGCCTGATGGTGACGGGCATCGAGAAGGGCTTTCTACGCATCACCGACGTCGCCGGTTCGGATGCGCGCGTGATGCTGGGACAAGAGGTCGTCGTTCACGGTCAGCGCGAACTGCCCGGCGTGGTGGGCAGCCGCCCTCCGCACGTGTTGACGCCCGACGAGCGCGGCCAGGTCATCCCGTTCGAGAAACTGTTCGTGGACGTGGGTTTGCCTGATGCGCAGGTCAAGCGGCTGGTGCGCGTGGGCGACCTGGTCTCGATTCAGCGCGAGGCGTGCGAGCTGAAGGGGGGGTACTTGACCGGCAAGGCGCTCGACGACCGCGCTTCGGTGGCGGCGGTGGCCGTGTGCCTGGAGGCGCTCGCCGCCTCGCATC
>CAYGWJ010000430.1:0-6595 GCA_964353405.1 uncultured Anaerolineae bacterium | reverse complement strand
CGGATGTTGTGATAGAAGGTTTCATTGGTTCGGGCGGGGTAAAGTCGGGTGAGATGCCGCGCTTGGTTTGCCCAGTGTGTGGTGGGCCATTCTGTGCGGTGGATGACTCATCCCGCGAGCGAAGCGAGCGCTAACTTGAAGCGGAGAATGCCGTTCTGCAACGACGGGCGAGGGTCTTCCAAGAGCTGTGCGTGGCAGATTGATCACATCGTCCTCACCTGACGAGCCAGGATATCTTGTTCGATACAAATGCGCGTTGGACAGAAACCAGGATGTGTGGTAGAATACAGTTCAGTAGGATGTAGTTCCTGTTTCGGCTGATAAGCAATCACCGCCCAGGCATCTTCTGCCTGAGCGGTTTTGTTTTTTTCGCCGGTTCGCAGATCACTCCAGCCTACATATTTCGAGAAAGGAAACAAAACAATGAGTGAACGAATTACCGGCACCGTCAAATGGTTCGATGCAGGCAAGGGCTATGGCTTTGTAGCGCGTGACGGAGGCGCGGATGTCTTTGTGCATCAGTCGGCCATCCAGGCCGAGGGCTACCGCACGCTTGCAGAAGGCCAGCGTGTCGAGTTCGAGGTCGAACAAGGCCCCAAGGGCGCCAAGGCCAGCAACGTCATTGCCCTGTAACCGGGCGACAACGCGCCATTACATGGCGCGATATTAACCCACACCCCGGGCGAAAACGCCCGGCAGGTAAAAGGAAAACCATGAGTAAGAAATTGTATATCGGCAACTTGCCGTACAGTGTCACCGAAACCGCGCTGCGCGAAATGTTCACCCCGCTTGGCGTGGTGGATAGCGTGTCCATCATCACCGACCGCGATACAGGCCGGCCAAAGGGCTTTGCTTTCATCGAGATGACCGACGACGACGCTGCTAAACAGGCGATCAGCCAGGTCAATGGCAAAACGCTCGACAACCGGTCCATTACCGTTGCCGAGGCTCGTCCCCAGGTACAGCGATCCGGCGGTGCTGGTGGCAGTGGAGGGTGGAGTCGGCGTTAGCCAGTTTCAGCCCCATTCGTTGGCGCGGACTCGAACGTCGCGCTTGAAACGCCGGTAAGCCAAGTCGCGCGTCTGAGCGGGTGTGATCTACCTGCAACAGGCAGAAGGAAATAGCCATGAGTTTCCAGCGATTGCAGCCGGGTGACCGGATTTCTCATCCCACCTATGGGTTGGGCGTGGTCGAGGGCACGACCACCTTTGACCAGGACGGTCGGGCCACGGAATTCTACAGTGTCCGCCTGGCAAGAGACAGTCGGTTGACTGTGCCGGTTGATCGCGCTGAAGCCCTGGGGCTTCGCCTGATCGTCAATGGCCTGGCGGCCGTCGTGGCCTGCCTGCGTACCCCGATGAACCTGCTTCCTAGCAACGACCGTGAGCGGCTCATGTGGCTCAAGGCCTGTTGGCGTGCTCCACAGGCGGAAGCCCTGGCTGAGGGGGTGCGCGATCTGATGGGCCGGGGCCGCACCGACAGGCTCACCCCAGCCGACAAGCGATGGCTGGTCAGTGCCAGCGAACGCATGAGCGCCGAAGTGGCATTGGTAGATGCTATTGACGTGTTCCGGGCGCGAGAGGCGGTCCAACAGGAGATTGACTTGCTCAAACCAGCCGTTGCCTGAATCTTGGGATAACGTGCCAATACTAACAACCCCCGGCTTTTGCAAGCCGGGGGTTTTGCTTTCGTTCTCTCCGGCGCATTCCTGCCCTCTAGTTGAAATGCGCCCGTCTTTGTGACCGGGCCGTCCGCGGGTGAAGGTCAACTCTTCCTGCACACAGTAGCGCAGCAGTTCATCGTTGATGAATTTTGATGTCGGCCACGTCCAAGGTCAAGCAGTACTCGCCGCGCAAGTTGCCGCCATCGTGACCCACCCAGTCGCTCTCGACAAAGCCCGGACGGTCCTCGTTCCAGTCCGCCCAGGTGCGAATCGGAATCTGGCTCTTGAGCAGTGTGCCGGGCTTGGTGCGATGGCGGGACTTGGCCCGTTTCTCGCCCAGGATGCTCAGCCGGCTGCCCTGGCCGCCGGCCAGGATCAAGGTTAGTACGTTCATGGTTCTCCCTCGGGATTACCCCTGGAAAGTCCGCACACCTGGGAGTTCCCAGGTGCATGGGGTTACCCCTGGTAAGTCCAGGGGTTACCGCATGCCCTTGAAGGTGTTGAGCAAACCGTTCGTCGAAGCATCGTGGGTATGAATCTGATCGTCTCCCTTGAGCTCCGGCAAGATGGCCTTGGCGAGCTGCTTGCCAAGCTCAACGCCCATTTGATCGAAGGAGTTGATATCCCAGATGGCGCCCTGGGTGAATATCTTGTGTTCGTAGAGGGCAATGAGCGAACCCAGGACGGCTGGCGTCAGCTTGGGGTAGAGGAAGGAGTTGGTCGGCCTGTTCCCCGGAAAGGTCTTGGCAGCCACCAACCTCTCCAGTGGAAGATCCCCGTCAGGGGATTGTGGCCCGCTGTGGCCCTCAGCCTCGAGCTCGGCGCGCGCTTCGTCCGCTGTCCGGCCGCGCATCAGCGCCTCGGTCTGGGCGAAATAGTTCGAGAGCAGGATGGCGTGATGCTCACCCAATGGGTTCTGGCTCTGGGCCGCCGCGAGAAAATCGCAGGGGATGAGCTTGGCGCCTTGATGGATCAACTGATAAAAGGCGTGCTGGCCGTTGGTGCCGGGTTGCCCCCAGATGATCGGACCGGTCTGGTAGTCCACCCACTGCCCCTCACGGGTGACACCTTTGCCGTTGCTCTCCATATCCCCCTGCTGGAAATAGGCCGGAAAGTGCATCAGGTATTGGTCGTAGGGGAGAATGGCATGCGACTGGGCGCCGAAAAAGTTGTTGTACCAGATGCCCAGCAAGCCCATGATCACGGGTAGGTTCTTTTCGAAGGGAGCGGTTCGAAAGTGCTCATCCACTGCATGGGCGCCGCTCAACAACTCTTCAAAACGGTCCATGCCCAGGTAGATGGCGATCGAGAGGCCGATGGCCGACCATAAAGAGTAGCGGCCCCCCACCCAGTCCCAGAACTCGAACATGTTCTGCGTATCAATCCCAAAACGGGCCACGGCGGCTGTGTTGGTAGACATGGCCGCAAAATGCTTGGCGACACTTGCACCTGCGCTGCGCTCCGTCGCAAGTGCAGGTGTCGCGGCTTCGTCTTTCGCCGAGGCGAGGAACCAGGCCCTGGCAGAATGGGCGTTGGTCATCGTTTCCTGGGTGGTAAAGGTTTTCGAAGCCACCAGGAAGAGCACCGTTTCGGGGTTCACAGTTTTCAAGGTCTCGACCAGGTCGGTGCTGTCAACGTTGGAAACAAAGTGGACTCGGAGACCGGGTTTGCCGTAGGGTGTTAGCGCCTGCGTGACCATCTTGGGACCCAGGTCTGAGCCGCCGATGCCGATGTTGACCACGTCCGTAATCGCTTTGCCCGTATACCCCGTCCACCTGCCCGAACGCACCGCTTCGCTGAATGCCCGCATGTGAGCGAGCACCCGATTGACTTCTGGCATGACGTCCTCGCCATCTACGCGGATAGGCCGGCCGGACCGGTTGCGCAGGGCAACGTGTAAGACAGCCCGGTTCTCGGTGGTGTTGATCTTTTCGCCGCTGAACATGGCTTGGATCTTGTCTGCCAGGTTCGCCTGGCGCGCCAGATCGAGCAACAGCGACATGGTTTCTTTTGTGATGCGGTTCTTGGAGTAGTCGAACAGGATATCTCCTAGCCGCAGCGAGAAGCGTTCGAAACGCTGCGGATCGCGAGCAAAGAGACCCCGCATCTGCACGGCGGCGATTTCTCCGTGGTGTTTCGTCAACGCCTGCCAGGCAGGCGACTCGTAGAGTCCGGGCATGTTTTCCTCCGTGGTATAGCCGACAATCACGCGCACTCATCAAAGTCGTGTTTCGAGCGCACGTGTCGCTTGATAACTTTTACCGCTGCTCATCCATGATCTATCCTAGCACAAGTGTCCCGGCGTTGTCAATAATGTCTTTCTGGTGATTGCCCACATCTTATCGGACTCCCGAACTTGTTCGGGCCACTGCCTCAACAAGTTGAGGACTCTACGTAGTTGTGGGTAGTCACCGGGGTCAAAGTGGAGTTGGTCGAGTATAATGATAGCATCGTTATGAGATATGTAACGTGGAGCTACCCAGGCACCAGGCAGCCGGGGTGTATCGCGCCTTCAAGTGGTACACGGCAGATCTACTGGCACGGGTGCTGATCGCGCCACACTTTACGCGATGGAATGGCCGCGCGCTGAGTTGCAATTGCTCGCTTTGCGTCGCCCTGCGCAAGAGCGATTGGCACGTCGCGTCCAGTTTGCACGCTTCGCGCATACGCACATCGGCGGGCCGCTTTGCGTATCGGCGTTGCATACGACACGCAAAGTGTGCGAGGCGAATCGCTTGCGCTGCCTCTCTCGTGCCGCTTCGACACGAGCCGCGACTATAGATGATGGCACGCGCGCCGGGGCGATGTCGTCGCTGCCCGCTACGTCAAAGCTTGCGGAGGCTTTTGTATTCGCCCACCAGCGTGGAATCATCCAGTGCTTGCTCGAACTGATGCAGCCAGTCGAGTACATATTCGTCGTCCAGGTTTGAACCTTGTCGGCGAATAACTCCCTGAGCATCCTCGTGATCACGTAAGCGGGTCGAGATCAGCTTGTAGATCACCAGATCTTCGGGGCTGCACAGCCGGATCGTCACACCCGGCTGTAATTCGACGTCGCGCCCGCGCTGGATGGCAAGGACATCATACGGCGTGTCGGCCAGCAGCAAATCCAGCCGGGTCCCTGCTGTGTCTTGCACGAATAGCATCGCCTGTTGCCTCAACGCCCTGCGCGGGTCAGATAGCAGCGAGACATAGTCCGGCATGAGAGCTGTCATGAGTCGCTCGGCGTCGTCACGCCCTAGCAGAACCTTGAGATCAACATCGCGTGTGACGCGCGGCTCTCCCCAGACTGCAACAGCTACGCCGCCGATCACCACCGACGAGATGCCGACTGCCTCCAGGCGTTGCTGAAGGGTCCTGATGGACTGCACTAGATTATCCACGTTTTGTCTGCCATTCTACCAGACGGCGCAGCCGGGCCTGAAGTTGAGCCAGGGCCGCCCATCGTTCCGGCGCGAACATAGCCTCGCTTTGCCGCAACTGGGATTCAAAGGTCTGCTGCAAGACTAACCACTGACGAACACTTTCGTAAACTGTCAGATGGTTCGAGGAATGTATTTCGTTTGCTTCGAGATCGGCCCACCGGTCGCGTAATGTCGCAATACCACGCATGACCTGCTCCCTATTCCTGCCTTCTCGGCCGATACTGAATCGCCTCGGCCAGACTTGCCCTGAGCGAAGTCGAAGGGTGCGCCGGGGTGATGCCGTCGTTGCCGCCCTACGAGTGGTATTCCGAGTGCAGTGAAAAATCTCCCGCCTCGCCGGCACTGCCAAGAACCTGGCGATAGAGATCATCGCTCATACGAAAACCGGCGCGGCGCAGGTCGTCGAGCAGGGGCTTGAGGCCAGCCACCAGTCCTTTGTCTTTTGCCATAAGGAGCACCCCCAATGTGCCGACGGTCTGCAAACCGATCCCCCGCGCTTTGCGCCTGGCGGCGCGTTCGTCAATCAGGACCAGCTCCGCATCGAGTTCCTCTCTGAGCAATTGCACGGCCAGCAAGTCTTGTGCGGGTTGAACGACGATCCAATCAGCGGCGGTCAACGCGGCTACACTGGTTTCGTCTTGTACCTCGGCGCGTACGGCGGGAGGAAAAAGAATCTTGCCAAAGAGTCTGCGTAACAGGTCGAATTGGCCATGAGCGGGCCGGTGTTGGAAACGACGTCAGGCATGGCTGGCGCTCCAAGCTTTAGCGGTGGCGGCTTCCTCGGCCCACTCATCGGGCGTGAGACGATAATAGTCTATGCCTTTGCGTGCCAAGAGCGAGACAAAACCGCGCCGGGTTAATCCTAACAATTCGGCGGCCTTGCCGCCAGAGATGCGGCCTTCCTGATACAACCCCAGGGCGACAAATTCTTTGGCCGTTTCCGCGGCCTGGGGCTGCGCGCCCAGGAGCGCGAGCAAGTCTTTCGGAAACACGATTTGCAAAGTGGCGGTGTCAGACATCGAACATCCCATCCTTCTCTCAATCGGTCGCCCCATGGGCGATCTCTGCGCGCACTTTAGCAGCGATGCGCGCAAAGAAACTCTGCGAGGTTTCAGCGGCAAACTGTTGATCCCATTCACGGTTGTCGGCTTCCATCTCTGCGGGTGTGGCGTCAAATGGCCATTCCGCGTGCGCTAGAATGAACTCGTACACTTGTGGTAACCATTCTAGTGGCACGCGCTTGAGCACGACTTTATGATCATAGTATGTTGGCACAAGACCCTCCCGACGCCATTATATCACGCGAGAGAAAGGGCGCGCAAACGGTCGCGCAAGGCCGTAATGTCCCACATGATCCACTTCCTATTCCTGTCGTCTTGGCCTGTACTCCCTTGATTCGCTCATTTTTGATACCTGCCGGCTAATTTCACGGGCTGCACTCCAGCTGAGTGTAGAGACTGACGGGCAAGCCCAGCAATTGCAAAATACGCCGGTGTAACTTGGAGAA
>CAYGWJ010000429.1:0-11397 GCA_964353405.1 uncultured Anaerolineae bacterium | reverse complement strand
TGAGCTCAGTTCCACTACCGAGCGCACGTTGGGACTGCCCGACAGGGCATCCAGCAAATCCAGCAGCGTATCGGGACGCGACGGGAGAAGTTGGTACAATCCCAGGCGAAATTGTTGCAGTTGGGAGATGGTCTGTTGAGTCTCCATGCCCCCAACTGTGCTACAAATCGGGTCAATTGTTAAGGTGCCAAGTCAGAGTCAAAATTTGTCCAAAGTCCAACATCAAGCAACAATCGCAATTTGTTGAGCACATTGCGCCCCAGGACAATCTCGCTGCCTTGTTCGTCGCCGACCACAAAAATGCCGGGCAACCTCAAACTGCCCAGTTCAATGTCTATTACAAAAAGCTGGGCTGGTCGCCATTCTCCCCAGTGACTGCGGATGCGAGTATCCGTGAGAGCCGGAGCGAACACCGCTTGAAGGTAGCTAATGGGAACAAGGGTGCCGTCGGAGCCTGTGTCCAGCAAAGCACTCTGTTCGTCGGTACGCCGGCCGGTCTCGCTATTGTGAAGCACGACGGGTACGGTGGGAAAAGCGGGCTGGTAGCGAGTCTCGTATGGATGTTTCATAGGCCGGATGCCTCCACGCGAAAGCCGTGCCGAGTCAGGGTAGTCTCAGCCACCGGCTCGACCCGTGTGATCATGACCGGCGCATCGGCAAATCGCTGGCGCACTCGTTGGCGCAAAGCCTGAAAGTCGGCATCGTGATCCACGACTTGCCCATCGCGCATGGCAATGTACTTGCCCAGGTATAGCGTTACCAACTCGGCATGTTGCTGGCGATAGCGCGCACTCTCCTCGGAAATCTTGCGGCGATCCAGCTCCCAGAGATAGCGGCGGACGGCTTCCGCCAGAATGCCATCCACATTGATTTTGTATTCCTGGGCTGCTTTTTCGACTCGCTTGTACAATTCTGGCTCTACGGCAACAGTTGGCATACATCACCCCCGTTCGAAAAGCTTTGTGAGAGATTATACACCAGGCCAACGAGTTTGCCACTGACCCTCATCTGCGGTACAATGCGCGTCGGGCGGCCTGTGCCGCTCGTTGTATTTTTGCCATACGCCATCAGCCATCAGCCATCTGCCATCAGCCATTAGCCATCTGCCAAATGCAATCCGCTATCAGCGAACCGGAGCTCATCCAACCCCAACCGGCGTCGGTCACCCAGCCGTCGGACAGCTCGACCCGGGGTATTGCCCGCGCGGCCAGCGTCATCGCGTTGGGCAACATTGCCAGCCGCGTGCTGGGCCTGGTGCGCGAGACGGTCAAGTCGCACCTGTTCGGCGCAACGTGGCACGTGGACGCTTTTCAGATTTCGTCTATCGTGCCGCTGCAACTATACGATCTGCTCATCGGCGGGATGATCTCGTCCGCGCTCGTGCCTGTGTTCAGCGAATACGCCGCGCCCGAGCGCCGCGAGGAGCTCGAACGACTGGCCGGGACACTGTTCACGCTGGCCGCCATCACGCTGGCGTTGCTGGTGCTCGTGGCCGAAGGGCTGACACCCCTCATCGCGTGGCTGTTGGGCAGCGGCTTTGACGCCAAGACACTGGCGCTGGCGGCCGATTTGCTGCGCATCACGCTCCCCGCCGTCATGTTTCTCAGCCTGTCCGGATTGCTCACAGGCTTGCTTTACGCGCTCAAGCGTTTTACACTGCCCGCGTTCACATCGTCAGTGTTCAATGCGAGCGTTGTCGTGTCGGCGGTCTTGTTCAGCAAACGATTCGGTGTGACGAGCATGGCGCTGGGCATTTTGACGGGCGGCATCGTCCAGATCGCATTGCAAGCGCCTGGACTGCGCGGGCTGCGTTTGAGGCTCGCGCTTGACTGGCATCACCCCGCGTTGAGGCGCGTCGCCAAGCTGTATGTACCTGTCGCCGCAAGCCTCATCATCAGCCAGGTAGCGATTTACCTGAGCATCAACCTGGCTTCGCACGCGGGCGAGGGCAGTCTAGCCTGGATGAATTATGCGACGACGCTCATCCAATTCCCGCTCGGCCTGGTCTCGGCGGCCATCTCGATGGCGATCCTGCCCACGCTCGCGCGCCAGAGCGTGTCCGATTCCGTCTATCCGTTTCTGGCCACTCTTGCGCACGGCCTCAAGCTCGTGCTGATGCTGATGATTCCGGCGACGGTGGGGCTGTTCGTGCTGGCACATCCGATTGTGGCTCTGGTCTTTCAGCATGGCGAGTTCACGCAGCAGGATACCGTGGCGACCGCGCAGCTTTTGCGGCTCTACCTGTTCGGCCTCACTTTTGCGGCGATTGACCAGCCGCTCATCTTTGCGTTCTATGCACGCAAGGATACGCTCACGCCGGCCGTCGTAGGATTGGTCTGCATCGGCATTTATCTTTCCGCCGCACTCACGCCGACGCTGGCCCTGGGCCGACCGCTGCACGTTTCCGACCTGGCGCTGGCGAACTCGATTCAGTGGATCAGTCACGCCCTCATTATGTTGTGGCTGCTCAGGCGGCGGCTCGGCGGGTTGAGCAACTATGGCGTGCGGGGGTTGATTCTCAAAGCGGTCGCCGCCTCGGCCGCGATGGGCGCGATAGCGGCGCTGATCGCGTGGTTACTGACCCCCGCTACGCGGTTCAGCCACTTTGCTGGCAACCTCATCATCGTCGGAGGAGCCGGGTTGGCCGCCGTGCTGGTCTACGGCGCACTGATGGTGATCCTGCGCGTTCAGGAATTTGATGTGCTTCGGCAGTTGGCGATCGGGCGACGGGCGTGAGATTCAAGAGTTCTGGTATAATTTTTACAGAGTTGAAAGGACGGACTGTGGCGCGACAGGATCAAAAACCCGCATTGCCTTCCACGCTGTATGACAAGGATTATTTCCTGACTGCCTGTGAAGGACATCAAGAGTTTGTCAAGACGCAGGGCGAGCATCTGTCGCGCCGGCTGAGTGAGGCGTTCAAGGTCGCGTCTGTCGAGCCGGGGATGCGCGTGCTCGACGTGGGCTGCGGGCGCGGCGAGATTTTGCGCCACTGCGCGCGATTGGGCGTGGACGCTTACGGGATTGATTACGCCGAGGTCGCCGTTGACCTTTCACAAGAGTTGATCCAGTCAGCGGGTAACCCGTTGCCTGGCAAGATGGGTGTGTACCAGGCTGACGCCAAGCGACTGCCGTTTCCTTCCGAGTGGTTCGACCGCGTGCTGATGTTCGACGTGATCGAGCATCTTTATCCGTGGGAGCTGGATGCGGCGATGGCCGATATCAAGCGCGTGCTCAAGCCGGGCGGGGTGTTTGTCGTGCACACCGCGCCGAATCGCTGGTACGATGTATACGCTTATCCCGTCGTGAGAGCGATTCGGACGCTTCAGGGCAAAGGCCAGCTCTATCCGCCAGACCCGCGCGCGCTCAATGTGGCCATCAATCAGGACGTGCACGTGAACGAGCAAGACATGGTGGGCCTGCGCCGTAATCTCACGCGAGCAGGTTTTGGGCGTGTCAAGGTCTGGCTCGACACACCGCCTCAAAACCGCCGCGAGCCGCTGCTGTTTAAAGTGGCGCGTCACATTGCGTTCCATTGGCCGCCCTTCCGCTGGTTCTTTGAGCGAGAAGTATTCGCCGTCGCCGCAAAAATGTAGGTGAAAGGCGGCTGCCATGCCCCGCCAGCATATCGAGCATGGGGTTCAGCATGGGTCATCGTCAAGGAGGACAACATGGCCGAGGACTATACAACCAAAAGCTTCTGGCTGGGCAACTCGGGCGCATACCAGGAAAATGCGCCGCTGAAGGGTGACCTGAACTGTGACGTTGTCATCGTCGGCGGCGGATATGCGGGTATTGCCACGGCGTATTTTCTCAAAAAGGCCGAGCCTTCGATGAGTGTGGCAGTGCTGGAGGCCGAGGTGATCGGCTTTGGCGCATCGGGCCGCAACGCCGGGTTTGCTATGACGACGTTCGGGTTGATGATGTCGCTCACCCAAACCTTTTTTGGGCCGGAGAAAACTCGCCAGTCGCACCGCTACATGGAGCGCGCGGTTGACCTGGTGGGCGAGCTGGTGGCCGAGCATCACCTGGACTGCGACTATGAGCGCACCGGTTTTTTGCGGATTGCGACGACGCCCGCCTACATCAAACGGATTCGGGAGGAAGTGGAACTCGTCCACTCGCTGGGTCTGGAAGGCGTCGAGTGGATTGACGCCAAAGCTGTACGCGAGCGGGTGAACTCGCCGCTCTATTTGGGCGCGTGGTGGGAGCCGCGCTGCGCGCTCCTCAATCCGGCCAGGCTGGCGCGCGAGATGAAGCGCGTCGCGACGCAATTCGGGGCGCAGATTTACGAGCGCACACCCGTGAGCGAAATCAGGCGAGACGCGGACACGTTCTGCGTCAAGACGGCCACGGGTACGGTCACAGCGGGACGGCTCGTCATTGCGACCAACGCATACTCGCTTTCGATTCCGCAGGTGCGCCGCCAGCAGGTGCCCGCGTGGACGCATATCGTTTTGACCGAGCCGCTCAAGCCTGAACAACTTGAACCGATAGGTTGGAAAGGCCGAGAAGGCATCGAGGATTATCGCAACCTGGTGCATTACTATCGGCTCACCGCCGACAATCGCTTGCTGATGGGCGGCAGTGACGTGACGCTTGGTTTTGCGGGAAACATGGACAGGGATTTGAATGCCCGCACGTTTGAACAGTTGGAGTGTGACATTGCCGCCTTTTACCCATCGCTCAAAGGCATCAAGATCACACATCGCTGGGGCGGGCCGGTGTCCGTGCCGATAGACATGACGCCCGCGCTCGGCTGCCTGGGCGACCAACGTGCCGTCTACAGTCTGGGCTGTATGGGACATGGTGTCTCTCTGACACATTTGAACGGTCAAGTCCTGGCCGATCTGTTGCTGAAGCGCAAGACCGAGTGGACGGAATGTTTCCCGGTGAAACGCCGTGTCATCCCGTGGCCGCCTGAGCCGATCCGTTGGGCGGCCAGTCAGGCCATCCTGGGTTACCTGCACGCCGAAGACGCGTGGTGTGAGCGTAAGGGACTGGGAGCATAGATGCCGGATCGCCGCCCCATTGATCAAATCCCGACCGAAGAGCTGGAGCGCATCCTGGCGATTCGCAAGCGCAAGGAGCGCGCTCAGCGCTTGCGCCGGTTGGCGGTACAAGGTCGCGTCGCGCAATCCGAACCATCCCCTCAAGCGCCGGCAGCAGACGAGCCACCCCCGTTCCTGGAGACGGCGGGCCGCCCGACGGGGCGTTATCGCTCCATCGAAGTCGGCGGTGAACAAGAACCGCCGAAGGAAAAGCCGGGGCGCCGTGGCATTGCCTGGGGCTGGGTGTTTAACAAGTTTCTGCTGTTTGTCGAAATCGCCGCATTGGTCGGATTGGTCCTGGTGCTGTCCAGCTCATTCCTGTCACTGCGCGAGTTGAACCAGTCGGTCAAGGAGGCGCTCACACCAACGCCCACGGAAACGCCGCGACCGCTGATTGATGCGGTCGTGCTGCCCAGCGGTCACCGTCCTCCCACCGCACCCGGCGGCGTCGAGCCGAACCTGGACGAAATCCCGGAGCATCTGCGCAGGTTGGTGCAGGCCGTCACGCCGCTGCCCCTTCCCACGCAGGGACCGGAGCAACCGTCGCGCATTGTCATCAAATCCATCGGCGTGGACGCGCCCATCGTGCAGGGCGATGACTGGGAACAGCTCAAGAAAGGCGTGGGGCATCATCTCCGCTCGGCCAATCCCGGCGAGCGTGGCAACATGGTGCTTTCGGCGCATAACGACGTGTTCGGCGAGATTTTCCGCAATCTGGAGAAGGCTGAGCTAAAAGACGAAATTCTGGTATACTCTGGGAGCCGCGTGTTTCGCTACGTGGCCACTCAAAAGCGGGTCATCGAGCCGACCGAGGTCAGCGTGATGTACCCGACGAGCGACCCAACGTTGACGCTCATCACGTGCTACCCGTACTTGGTGGACAACAAGCGGATCGTCGTCATTGCAGAGCTGCAACCGTAAATCTGAGGCTGGAGGTTAAAAGTTGGAGGTGATGGGGTTGTCTCTCCAACTTTAATTCCAATCTCTAACATCTCGTAAAGTGGAGGAAGAGGAAGAATGGCAAAAAAGAGTCGCCGCGCTCGGCTTTCGCCGACGCAACGTTATATGCCCACGCCGGGGGCGGCTGCCCCCCAAGGTCAAGCCGTCGCGCCGGTCGTCGCGCGCCCGGCCGCGCGCCCTCAAGCCGTGTCGCGCCTGGGCCAGAACCCGGAAGATTACGTGCACATCCGCGCTGACTTGCAGCGTATCGGCATTTTGGCCGGATCCATCCTGGCCGTCCTGGTCGCGCTGCGCATCTTTATATTCCGGTAGATGCCCAACACTCGGCACGTTCGAGCGTTATCAGCTCGCGTCAAATATTAGAGTCGAGGCTCGAGCCGAATTGAACTCCTAGCTTCTGAAGCCTCGACTCTAATGCTGACGACTGATGATCAACCACTGACCCCTACTTTCCTCGAAGCGAGTAAAGCCACCCAGCGTCCCACGGCCCATGCCAACACGATGTGCAACAGCAGCATTGGCCAGACGTTGTGGGTCATGACAAAGACGGCGGTGCTGAGCGCCAGCCAGCCCATCTGCATCAACAGAACCTCACGCTGAGGCCCGTCGGTAATGCCATCCCACCACGACGGGTCAAGCAGCCATTCCACGCTGACCAGTCCCGCGCCCAACAGCGACGCCCAGTACGAATCGGCGATGAACATCAGTGGCGCGGCGCGGTAAAACGCCCAGTGGACTTCTGTATAGATGCTTTCGCGCGCGACCATGAGAAATGAGGACGCAGTCCACGTGCCGCCTGGCGGAAAGTCCGTGCCCAGCGCGCGGCGCGCATTCCACCAGCCCACCACCAAGGTCATAGCGGCGATGCCGCCCAATCCCGTCATCCAACCTATGGCGGCGGCCCAATCGGTCAGAGGCCAGCCCAACGTCCACCACGGCAAGTCGGCCGTCTTTTCTCCCATCAGGCCGATGACGACGAGCGACAGCGCATGGCGCAGCAAAACCACATAGGGAAAGCCAATGTAGTAAGCGAACCGGACGAGGAAAACAAAAGCGCGGCCAAACGGGTTGCCCGCCCAGCCGGTGCGGAACCGGCCCAGGCGGCTCTGGGGTCGGTGGACGGCGATCCAGACCAGTTGGTTGCCGATGACCGACAGCACGATGGAGCCCGCCGTCCATAGCGCCAATTCGAGAGCAGCATCCATGTGTTGCGTCAGTCCTTGTGGAGCGGCACAGCCAGCGTCCAGAGCGTGCCTTTGCCGGGCGCAGAGTCCAAAGCCAGTTCGCCATTGACCAGCTCGGCGCGCTCGCGCATGTTGACCAGGCCCAAGCTGCCGCGCGATTCATAGGCTGAGGTGATGCTTTGCACGTCAAAGCCTTCGCCGTCGTCTTGAATCTCGGCGATGAGGGCATCCGGCTCCAGCTTCAAGCGCACCCAGATGTTGTTAGCCTGGGCGTGCTTGCGCGCATTGCCAATCGCTTCCTCGATGATATAGTACACCACGCCCTGCGTGTTCATATCAATCTTGTCTTCGACCTTGGCCGCTTCCAGGTGAATCGTCACAGTCGAATCAGTCTCGTGCACTTTTTGAATGGATTGTTGCAAGGCGGCGGTGAGGCCTTGCGTCTCCAGCACGAGCGGGCGCAGCGTAAAGAGCATATGGCGGATTTCCTTCGTCGTCCGACGCGCCAGATCCTCGATCTTGGCGATTTCGTTGTCCACCTTGTCCGGATCATGCTGCAACAACTTGCGGGTATAGTTGAGCCGCATCGCAATTGCGGCGATACTTTGAGTGGGTCCGTCGTGCAGGTCGCGCGCCAGCTTTTTGCGCGCGTTCTCCTCGATCTCCACGATGCGGTTCTTTTCTAGCTGCAATCGCTGGTAAAGCTGTGCGTTCTGCATCGCAATCGTCGCCTGGCTGCACACGGCCGTCAGCATCTCTACGTGCTCAGTGGCGAACTCGGTCTGGTCTGGGCTGCCCACCACGACCACGCCATAAGTCTCAAAGCCCGCCCGCAACGGCACGCACAGCACCGATTGGCAGCGCTGCAAGGCAACGAACTGACCCAACTCTGGGTCATTCACCGGCTGTGTGCCTTGGATCGGATCGGCGGATTTCAACGCCTCCGCCACCAGGCCGGCCTTGCCAGGGGCAATCTTTTGCTGATCGCGGATGGTCAAACGGCGCGAGACCGCCACCGACAGCCCGCCTTTGTCATACAGCAATACCACGCTGACCAGGTGGCTTGCCGCGGGGCCCAGTTCCTTAAAGCCCATCGAGGCCACATCCAGAATAGCTTCTAGAATACGGCTGTAGCTCAACGTAGCGCCCAGTGTGCCGGCCATCTCAAAAAGAGCCCGCACCTGATCACGGGCTGCGCGCAGTTTGTGGAGTTCAGCCTCTTCTTCCGCCTGGTTCAGCCGGGTCACAATCTGCCGCATCCGGTCACTCAAGATGCCTGTCAGCATGGCGGCGATGATGAGGATGAGCGAGTTGAGAATCGCCGGAAAAACGCTCGCCAGGTCGATCTCCGGCAGCCTCGGCGCCATGGCCACGCCCACGTAGGCCACCGCAATGCCCGTGGCCGAAACCAACCCGGCGATCCACCCAAAGCGCAGCGCGGACGTGATGATGGGGAACAAGCCAAAGAAGAACAGAGGGCTGGACACGCCGCCCGACGTGAAGACGAATCCGACCGAAAGCAGAGTGTCCAGGATCACCGTCAGCAAGGGTAGAGGGCGGGCCGGCACTTGGAACACCAGCAGGATGAGCACCACCACGTTGTACGCAGCCCCGGCCAGCAGCAGGCTCAGCGTGAGCCGAGTGTAGAGGTCGTTCATGGGGGCACGCGTGGGGTTAATCAGCGTGACGATGCCGACGCTGACCAATAACAGCCAGCGCAGGTTGCCGACCAGCCAGTCCAACTGAGTCGGTGATTTGGTCCTGGACGTTTGGCGTGGCATGTGCCGCTCCACCCACGAGGGGTTGCAAAAAGCCGCGCCGCGCTGGAAAGCACGGCCGCGGCTTGCAGAAGTGGGCGCGAGAGGGCTCGAACCTCCGACCTCATCAATGTGAGTGATGCGCTCTAACCGACTGAGCTACGCGCCCAACCGTCAAAATTATAGCATTGAACCGGTGAAAAGGCAACTGACATGATGACTCAGTCATCATGACTCTTAAAGGTTTCCGCTCAAATTGGCCTCGCTCACATCTCGTGGTACAATGGATAAGCAAAATCCCGGCGGTCGAGGTGTGAGCCATGTCACTCGAAGGCAAGGTTGCAGTTGTCACAGGCGCGTCGCGCGGCATCGGGCGTGTGATTGCGCAAGTGTTGGCGCAGCGTGGAGCGGAGGTTGTGTGCGGCGACCGGCTCGAAGAGCAGGCCCGCGCTACAGCGGAAGCGATTGCCGCCGCCACAGGCCGCCGCACGAGCGGTTGCCTTGTGGATGTGGCCGACGCGCCAAGCGCTAAAGGCTTTATCGAGTGCGCGTTAGAAAATTTCGGCCATGTGGATATCCTGGTGAACAATGCCGGGACGACACGCGATAACTTGATCATGCGGATTGACGAGGCCGATTGGGACCTGGTGCTGGACGTGAACCTCAAGGGCGTGTTCAATTGCTGCAAGGCTGTGATCCGCCCGATGATGAAGCAGCGCTACGGACGCATCATCAACATTTCTTCGGTGGCGGGCATCGCCGGCAATGCCGGGCAGACCAATTACGCGGCGTCGAAAGCGGGTGTGATCGGCTTTTCCAAATCGCTGGCAAAAGAGGTCGGCAGCCGTAATATCACCGTCAACGTCGTCGCGCCGGGCTTTGTCCCGACGGCGCTCACCGAAAACTTGCCGCAAGAGTTGAAGGACTCGGCCATCAAGGCGACGCCGCTGGGCCGCTGGGCCAAGCCGGAAGAGATCGCTTATGCTGTGGCCTTTTTCGCTTCGGATGAAGCGGCGTTCATCACCGGCCAGGTGCTTTCCGTGGACGGCGGGATGGTGATGCAGTGATCCAGGAGGCAGCGATGTACGATTCACCGGGCCGCGTGACGGTTGCACACAATGTGCTGTTGGCTATCGCGCGCCTGACGACGGCCAGCGTGCCGGGCGTGGTGCGGCTCGTCCCCTGCGGCGTCCAGGGCTTTTTGCGGCGCGGCGGCGACGAAGGCGTTCTATTGCAAGTGGAGGGCGACCGCGTGCACTTTGACCTGTTCATCGTAGCCGATGCCAACGCCAATCTGCGCGAGGTCGGCAAAAAGATTCAGGATGAGGTCGCGCGCGCCATCCGCGACATGGTGGGCATGGCCCCCGAAGCCATTAACGTTCACATTCAGGATGTTGCTTATCCCGAGCTAGAGTCGGAACAAAAGAACCCGTGAAAATTCGCCGTCGCGCGCGCATCCTTGCGCTCCAGGCCCTTTACGAAATTGACAGCGCGCATCATCCGGTCGGGACGGTGCTGGATCAACGATTGACCGAAGACCCGCTGACCGAGGAGGGCCAGGTCTTTGCCCGCGAATTGCTCACCGGCGTCATCCAGCATCGGGTCGAGCTGGACGAATTGATCCAGCATTACGCGCCCGAATGGCCGGTGGATCAGATGGCGGTGATTGACCGCAACGTGCTGAGGATTGCGATTTACGAGTTTTTCATCGGCAAGCTGACGCCGACCAAAGTCGCCATCAACGAAGCCGTCGAGCTGGCCAAGCTGTTCGGCTCCGACAGCGCGCCGCGCTTTGTCAATGGCGTTCTGGGCGCGCTGGCCGGTCCAGCGGAGCGGGCCTGAAACACATATGTTTATAAAGTACCACAATTGCTACTGGTCTGATGTCTGCGATCCCTGACTGCCACGAGTTACTCTTCGTTTGTCGTCTCACATTTGCTCCCCACTTACAGTGATACCGGGTTTCTGCAGTTTCCTGCAGTTCCCCTGAGCAGGGAATCGGAGGAACTCGAGAACTCGAAACGGTTCAAGAACAAGGAGAATTTGAAATGAAGACTCGTGTGCTCATCATGGGCGCCGCCGGGCGCGACTTTCACAATTTCAATGTTTACTTCCGCGACAACCAAGACTATGAAGTGGTCGCTTTCACTGCGACGCAAATCCCCAACATCGAGGGGCGTGTCTATCCTGCCGAGCTGGCGGGCAAGCTCTACCCCAAGGGCATCCAGATTCACCCCGAGTCCGATCTGGTCAAGCTGATCCATGAATTGAAGGTTGACCAGGTGGTGTTTGCCTATAGTGACATTTCGCACGAGGCTGTGATGCACAAGGCGTCCATCGCGCTGGCGGCCGGCGCGGACTTTCGCCTGATGGGCGGCAACGCGACGATGGTCAAGTCCACCCAGCCCGTCGTGGCCGTGTGTGCTGTGCGCACTGGCTCCGGCA
>CAYGWJ010000428.1:0-3105 GCA_964353405.1 uncultured Anaerolineae bacterium | reverse complement strand
GCGTCTAACATTGGCATCAAGCTGACGACCTTACGCGCCTTTTTTCGTTACGTCATTCGTCTGTGAGGTGTCTTTACGGGCAAGCATCCATCGCTACAGCCGGTCGCAGCTTATGCCGGCCGTTAGTGCGCTAAGCTAACTTGGTGCTTCTTACAGGGTGCAAGTCCCTGTGGGGTAAGGTCTAGCCAACCACCCCTAGCGAGTGTTGCAGCTATTAGGAGGCGTAAGCCAAACGAAATAGTTGAAGCGTACACGGCCTATACAGGCCGCCAAGGGCAGCGAACCACGTAGACCGTAGGGGAGACCGCACTCCCTGAAGCTTGAGACAGCTTCGATATAGAGCTAGGGGGCCCCTTCGGGAGCCTCAAGAGCAGATGGCGACCGTGTTAACGGACGGGAAGCCCACACAAGAGAATCCGAGCAACGGGCGAGATTCTTGAGGGTCTGCCGGAGTCCACTTTAGAGCGCGGTATGCGTGGAGAGAAGCATCCGGGACTTGGGAGACCCTGACCACTCCTGGAGCAATAACCAGGTAGGCTGAACCGAAAGACCAAGTAGGAGAGCCGAGGGTGGCAGGGAGTTGGATCAGTCCATACTGGGTCGAGATCGTGGATATTCCCTAAGACATCATTCACCTGATCAGTGGCTGCGCCGTTCCGGGCATCGCGCTATTACAACGGCTTTTCGACAAGGCGATAAGTCTTGTAGACCTGGCCACCCATCGCCTTGATGTCGCGGTTCATCATCATGTTGTTTTCCAGGATCCAGGACATTTCGCCAAACTTGTAGCCGATGGGCAGGCCGACCTTGGCGGTCTCGTAGTAAAACATCGCCGCCACGCCTTGCGCGCGCCATTCTTCCACAACGCCCATCGCAAAGACGCGCAGCCAGGTGACCTGGCGCGCGACCTTCCAGTTCCACATCATTCTGGCGAGCATGAGGTTATAGACGATAGGATTAGGGTTGGGTGAAGGATGAGCAGCCAGCAAGGGCTGGTTCACATCCGGCAGGCTGAGTGAAAAGCCGATCCATTCGTCGTCTCTTTCCGCGACGAGCACGACGCGCGGGTCAATCATCTGTTTGAGGCCCACTGCCAGGTGATCGAACTCGGCATCCGTCATGGGTACAAAGCCCCAGTTCTTTTCCCACGCGGAATTGTAGACTGTTTTGACGCGCGCCACTTCTTCCTCAAAGCGGCTCATGTTCACCGGGCGAATCTTGATGCCTTTGCGGTTGCGCACCTTTTCCGACACACGCACCAACTTTTGCGGCAGGCCGTTCCGCCTCCAAACATCAATGTCCAGCGCGTAGGCGTACAAGTCCATCGCTTTGGCGAAACCGAACCGCTCGGCGAACTCGTTGTAATAGGGCGGGGTATAGGGCATGTAGACGCGAGGCGCGTCGTTAAAGCCGTCAATCAGGAAACCGTAGCCGTCGTCGTTCGAGGAAAAGCTGGCCGGGCCGCGAATGGCACTCACGCCCTGAGACTTGCACCAGTCACTCGCGGTTTTGAACAGTGCTTCGGCCACCGCGTAATCGTTGATGCACTCAAAAAAGCCAAAGAAGCCGATATTCTCGCCGTGGAACTCGTTGTGCTTGTCGTTGACGTGCGCCGAGATCGTGCCGACCGGCTCGCCGCCGCGTGTGGCAATAAAGTAGGCCGCGCGCCCATGCTGAAAGAACGGATTCCTGGCCGGATCGAGGAACTCTTGCCGCTCGTTGACAAGCGGCGGCACCCAGTAAGAGTTGCCCTTGTAAGGCTCCCACCAAAACTGGATGAAGCGTAATCTCTCGGCGGCGGTCTTGCATTCTTTAATTTGAACCGGTGATGACATCGGATCCTCCTTGGCAAAATGGGCCTATGTGGCAATCGGTAATTCCAAATGACTGGGATGCTCCGCGTCATGATAGAGTGTGACGTGCGCCGTGCGCGCATCTCGTGCGCTTTCGGCCGAGACATCGCCGCCGCTATTATAATTCTTTTGCCAATAAATGGAATTGGCCTCGTCGGCCCAGGTGTGGGTGAACAGGCTGATCTCCTTGTATGGGCGAAACGCAAAGGCCGGAGAATTGTCCGGCCTTGACTTTTCACCACTACTCTCGCAGTGGTTGGCGTAATATGCTATGCTGCTTGCGCAGCCAGAGTCACCGGCACTCCTGCTTCATACAAAAAGTCCGGCGACATGTCAGCTCCATTGTCCCAGACAATGGTATCCAGGTCTGGATTCACGTGTGCTGTTTTGAAATAGTTGATGTCCTTGAGAGGTTCAAATATCTCTCCATCGAGCTCATGTTCCAAGTCAACCAGCCTGGCGCTGCCATCCTCGAAGGACAACAACAGTTTATAGCTGGATACGTAGGTCACGTCCCTAACAAAGTGCATGTGACACCTCCTAAACCAACGGTGGTATATCGTGCAGAGGCTTGCCAGCTCGTGCCAGTTCCCAGTCTTCCATCAGTTCTTCTCGGTGCTCAAATGCCCATTCCAGTACAAGTGAGATAACTCGTTTGGGCAGGTGCCCCTCAGTGAGTCTCAAGTCTGCGATGGCAAATGATCCAGTCAGTGCTCCATACTTGGCATGAAAGTGCGGCGGCTGATGCTCTTTGTAATAGATGGCGATGACGATTCCGAGGAATCTGCTGATCTCTGGCATGCTGTTGGCCTCTTGCTGCGGATACTGTACCACAAATAGGACGAAAAGGGTAGAAGCCCGGAGCAGTTACTCGGTCAATCTGATCATCGAGTAACGGATGGGCCGATTACTGATAACAGATCACCGAGAGACTTGACCCGCACACACCCTGCATCAGGAAACACATCATTCGGATCCAGCAACACCGGCACCAGCCCGGCTGCTCGCGAGCCGACCACATCGGCGTAAAAGTTGTCGCCCACGTAGAGACACTCGTCGGGCGCGGCGTTCGCCATCTCGCAGGCACGGTTAAAGATGCGCGCGTCCGGCTTCCATGAGCCGGCCTGCCCACCGGACAGTGTAAAACGGAAATAGTCGTGTAAACCCAGTTCCGTCGCAACGGGCGTCAACTCTTCAGCGCGATTGGACACCAACCCCAGCGTGTAGCTATCCTCACACAGCGCGTGCAAAA
>CAYGWJ010000427.1:0-4142 GCA_964353405.1 uncultured Anaerolineae bacterium | reverse complement strand
CAATCTTGCCGCGCCGGCAGGCCGCTTCGCACGGCGCGCCGCACACCCAGCCGCAGGTCGAGGCGAAAGGATTCGTCTCGCGCGCGATCAGGTAGGCGCGCTCCTAGTCGCCCTGCGCGATGGCGGTCACATAGCCGCGCGAGTCGGTTCGCACCGGGCAGGCGAACTGGCACTCGACGGCGCGTTGATAGAACGTGAGATCAGGAACGGTCACGCGAAAGCGCTCTTCCGACATGTTGCCTCCTGCCCAAACTTTAGCAGGCCAAGGTGTAGATCAGGTGTAGATTGAGTGTGAGGTGGGTGGAGAACTCGGGGGGCAACATGAACAGCGGCCAAGTTATTGCCACATGAAGAATGACGATACTTGCGCGCTGTGATATAATGACCGACGTAGGAACTGAAGTTTAGAGTGCCAAATGAACTCAACCCGAGTTGAGTTCGTTGAACCGTTACAATTTCTTCGCGCGTGCGCTCTACACGGCAGCAGTTGCCGCTTGGTTTTGCCGCTTTTTGGACACGACTGGCTGCTTGGGCCGCGGTTGTGGGTGGAAACCGTCCGCGCGGCCCGGTGCTTTTCCACTGGGTCTGGGTGCCGCGGCCGGTGTGCCCAAGTTGAGGGAAAAGATCGGCCACGCACGCTGCACCTGTCCTGCGGTGAGCGGCTGTTGCGGGTCATGCGAGGACTTGTCCCACGGGCGGGGCATGGCCTTGACCAACGTCCGCGCCAGCAACAGTTGCGTGTACGCCAGAGCCACGACCCACAGCCAGTTCTCACAGGCCTGGAGCGTGGGCGACTTGGCGCACAGCAAACCCAAGCGTTGTTTGGCAAAGCGGAAAAAGTGCTCGATGCCGAAGCGCGCCAAGTACATCTGGCAGAGAGCTTCCAGCGGCACCGAACTGGGGCCACTCCAGAACAGCCACAGCGGGCGCAGATACTTGGGTTGGCCTGCGGGGGTGAAAAACTCAACCCGCACGACCGTGCCCACCAGACGGGGCACCTCCTTGAAGTGCAACTGGCCCCAAGCGCTCACGCGCACCGAGCCTTTGCCCAATGGCAAAAGAAACTCGACCCAGCGCTCTGCGGCAGGTGGAGCTTTGAGGCGGAACTTGGCACCATGTTTAGGCGGTTGCCCCCGCTTGGCGCGCTTGCCTGTCTTGGGATTGATAACGGGCGCGGGCGGCGCGCCGTACAGCACGCGATTGCAGGGCAAGCGCACCAGGACACACAGGCTGGTCAAGCCCACAAACGCGGCCAAAAACGGCGCTTTGGCGTAGCCGCTGTCGGCGACGACCACGCTGAGCATTCCCGCCACGACGAGGGTCGCCGCCAAGCGCAGCACTTGCCGAGCCGCCACGACCGCGGGCGTGTCACGAGTGGTCACGCGCTCCACGTCACGCGGGGCAAACCATGCGGGAGCCTGGGAGACGATCCGTCCCAGCCAACTGGACTGGTGACCGGGCACCGCCTTCTTCTGGCTGGTCGAGTAGACCTTGCTCCGATCCTCCAAGGTCTCGGCGTCCGGACGCAGATCCACCGTGGTGTCCACCCCGTACACAGCGCAGCCTGCAATCGTCAGCGCCTCGGACGGTCCGGCCTCGGCTAGCAGTTGCCGCGCCAGTTCGGGATCGATCTGCCCCTTCCGCAGGGCATCGTAGACCATGCTGAATCGGCGGCGGAACGCTGGGCTGAGGCTCAACTCTACCGGTGAGCGAGGGTCAACCGTCAACATCAGCGCGTCGATCAACTCGAACAACGCATCGGCGCGGCGGGGAAAGATGCCCAGCAATTTGCCACGAAATGTCTGTAGAAGTTGTAAAGGTGCGATTGTTGTCATACTGCCGAATCATCGGCAGATTTCAAATCTTGTCAAGCCCAGTTGGCGAATGGGCTCTAAACTTCAGTAGGAAAAGTCTCAAACGAATATCGGCAAAAAGGAAACAAACCATGACCGAGGTAACGATTACCCAGATTCTTGACGATCTGCGCGCTGCTGACGAGATCACGCGCCGATTCGAGAGGCGTTACTGGCTCGATTCGGCTGACTTTTACGATCTGTACATGCAAGGTCGGCTGGACGACGGCGAGCACACCGAAGACTTTGCGATGTGGGCCGGCTTTTACGAAGTCAAGCGCGATCGAGAAGCGGCGCTCAAGCAGCTCTCGCGCGAGCGCGTCCGCCAGTTGAGCGGCAGCGCCACAGACATTATCACAATTGACCCGCGAGAACCTACGCTGAGACCTACGGTGGCATAGGTTCGAGCATGGCATTTCCAACTCTGGCCGAGACCTTTCCGCATCACTATCACGAATCACCGGACATCAAGCATAACCGTCGTCCCGCGCCTGGCTTCAGCTTTACCTCGCCCAATCTTCCCGCCTTGATTGCCGATTGTATCCAACTGGGCAAAACCATGTGGAACGAGTCTGTGCAAATCCATCAGAATTCCTAGCCCAGTTACAGCATTGGGTCAGTGCTTGGGAAACAGAATTGCCCGAATTGGAAGAACTCGCGCCCAAGCTTTGTGCCAGGTATCAACCACACCACTGTCGTAGCACGGAGGTCTACCCGTTGTCGTGGGTTTGGCCGCCACAACGGGTGCAGCCAGGCCCGATCTGAACGCTCTGTCCGTGCCTGCCATCATTCCTTTGTTTGGGCGTTCTGCACGGCGGTCTTGGCCGCATTGCTGGCAGCATCTGCCGTCGGTTGAACCTTGGGCGCAACGGTAGGCGCGGGCGCAGTTGTGGGCGCGACACACGACTTGCCATCAACCGTCTGTGTCATGCCCGGCTTACAATCAGACGGCACACTGGTATCACCGCCACCACCTGAGCCGGAGCAAGCGAGTTGCGACAGCGCGAGCACGGTGACAACGATCACGACAACGAACAGCGAGCACGACTTGCGGGACATGGTTTGACTCCTTGTGGGAGAGGTTGGATTTTGGACACCCGTCTTTCACTTTTTGGGTGTCCGTCCTCTCCTTCTGGTGGTCAAAAGCGCCGTCCAAGTCGCTCCTAATCCCTCGAAATCTCTTGTGGCTTGAAACGAAAAAGCCCACTGGCGAGTGATTCGCGTTTGTGGGCTTTGGGTTTCGTTCATCGTTCGTTTCGCTTTTGACTTGCGAACGGAACGAGGCTATACTATTGTTTGTCGTCCGGTTTCGCCGTTTCCGTGCATCAGCGTCCTAGGAGGCAAGCTAAATGGATTTCCCGCGAACCCCTCTGACGATTGAGCGTAAGTGCAGCACGCGCATCACAGCTAGCCGCATTTCCCACCAGAATCTGTTTCCTCCTAAAAGGTCTTATTCATTTGTGGCAAACCGCAAGTTCCGGTCGTGGCGCGGTCTGCAGCCCGCCACTCTCGGATGTGACGTGACACTCAGCGATTCGTGTTGAGGAAGGGTAGGCAACTGCCCTTCTCTGCCAAGAGGTGCCGCCCCGGTTGGTGAGGAGACGAGACCATGCTACGGATTGTCGCTGTAATTGCAGGCATCATCACATTGGCTTTGTTTTCTCTGACAGCTGCACTTATAGCGCCTGCACGAAGCACTACCACTACGCCAACGCCAACCCCCTATCCAATCAAGGATCAGGATACCTGTACTACTTCGCCACTGGGCGCCGTTCCAGTGGCAGGATCTACCTGGAAGGCTCAAACGTTCGTACCAAGTGTGTCGGGAAGATTAGTGCGAGTCGAGATACCTGGATTAAACACCGGCGGCACTTCCATTCTGCATATACGGAATACTACGAACGGCAGCCCCAGTGGAACAGATATAGTTAGCGCCACCATTTCGTGTGGTAATAGCTTTGATTTTGGAAATGGTGTCTCCTTGACGGCTGGACAGCTTTATGCGTTGGTGTTATCAAATAGCGGAGGGATTGATCGCTATGAATGGAGCTACTCAGACAGTAGTACCTGTTATCCCAACCCTTTGGGTTATCCTTTTACGTCCACTGATAGTGGCAGCACTTGGGGTGGAGACATTGTTGACTTTTAGCAATACCGCAAAACTCACTTTTATGATCCGAATCATGGAGGTATCATAGGGGCTTTCAATCACCCGACTCGACTGGAAGAGACCATGCGAACCCCCAAAGACTTGGCCCGCACCGCGCCGACGATTTTCTCATGCGAACT
>CAYGWJ010000426.1:0-14885 GCA_964353405.1 uncultured Anaerolineae bacterium | reverse complement strand
GTGCAAGCCTTCATGGCGAGCCAGGCTGACAAGATCGCATGGGCCAGCATTGATGTGGCCGGGCCCGTCATTGAAGGCCGCGTGCAGGTGACGAATCTCCCATGGGTGGTGGACGCACACAGCCTCAGCCAGGTCCTGGGTGCGCCGGTTCATTTGCTCAATGATCTGGAATCCATCGCGCTGGCGATTCCGTACCTGGAGCCGGCCGACCTCGCAGTGCTCAACGCGGGCCAGCCGGAGCCGCGCAAGCCGCTGGCCATCGTCGCTCCCGGCACCGGATTGGGCGAGGCGATTCTGGTGTGGGATGGCACGCGCTATCAACCTCTCGCGTCCGAAGGCGGTCACACTGATTTTGGGCCGACGAACCAGGCGCAGCTCGAGTTGTTGAGTTACCTGCTGCCTCGCTTTGGCCACGTGAGCTACGAGCGGGTCTGTGCGGGGATAGGGCTGCCGAATATCTATGCCTACCTGAAAGACAGCGGGCGCTTTGCCGAGCCGGATTGGCTGCGCGCCCAGCTCGCTTCGGCGCGCGATGCTACGCCTATCATTGTGCAGGCCGCGCTAGAAGGCCGGGCCCCGATCTGCGCCGAGACATTGGACATGTTTGTTTCGATTCTGGGCAGCGAGGCGGGCAATCTGGCGATCAAAGTTCTTGCCACGGGCGGGGTCTATCTGGGCGGTGGCATCCCGCCGCGTATCCTGCCCAAGCTCAAGGGGCCGACTTTTATACAAGCGTTTACACACAAGGGGCGCTTTTCCGACTTGCTATCTCGCATCCCGGTCCACGTGATCCTTCATCCTGAGGCTGCGCTGTTGGGCGCGGCGTGTTACGGCTTGACGTTGTGAGTGGGACCCACTGCCTGACCGGGTTCTCCAGCACGTCCAGCGGCGCTGCTCCGCTGCCCAACACCACACTATGGAACTCGCGCGCGTTAAAGCGCGCGCCGAGCGTATGTATCCCCATGTCCACCACCGGCCGGCACGAACGGCCGCGGGAAAAATCTGCCAGATTCGGTATACGGGTGAGTGCCGTCCTCATCTGACTGGAGCGAACCTTATGAACCTTGATGCCACACACGCCAGCCTGTACGACGTCGAAACACATGCGAGCGGCCCGTCCGGGCGCTTGCCGCTGGAGGCTGATTGGCTGCGCCATGCGCCCAGTGGCGACGTGTTCGGTTGGACGCAAGATGCCGGGATGGGTTGGAATCCGGCGCAATTGGGGCGCGAGGAATTTTTGATTCTCAGCACGCAGGGCGGCCTCCGCGCGCCCGACGGCACGCCGATTGCGTTAGGCTATCACGTCGGGCACTGGGAAGTCGGGCTGTTGGCGCAGGCGGCCGCCGAGGAATTTGCACGGCTTGGAGCGCTTCCGTTTGCCGGATATGTCACGGACCCGTGCGATGGCCGGACGCAAGGGACGCCCGGCATCATGGACAGCCTGGCCTATCGGAATGACGCGGCCATGGTGCTGCGGCGGCTCATTCGTTCGCTGCCCACCCGGCGCGGTGTAATGGGCGTGGCTACTTGCGACAAGGGCCTGCCCGCAATGCTGATGGCGCTCGCCGCGCAAAAAGCGCTCCCCTGCATCCTGGTGCCCGGCGGCGTGACACTTTTGCCCAAGCAGGGCGACGACGCCGGCAAGATTCAATCGCTGGGCGCGCGCTTTGCCCACGGCCTTGTCAGCCTGGACGAGGCATCCGAGCTGGGCTGCCGGGCGTGCGCCTCGCCCGGTGGGGGCTGTCAATTCCTTGGCACGGCGGCCACCAGCCAGGTCGTTGCCGAAGCGCTTGGGCTGGCGGTGATGCACTCGGCGCTGTCGCCCTCCGGTCATCCGATCTGGCTCGACATGGCGCGGCGTTCAGCGCAAGCGCTGATCGAGTTGCACCGCCGAGGTGTCGCCGTAGCCGACATCTTGAACGAGGATGCTTTGCACAACGCGATGGTGACGTATGCCGCGTTCGGAGGCAGCACCAACTTGCTCTTGCACATCCCCGCCATCGCGCACGCTGCGCGCCTCCCGCGTCCGACAGTGGCGGATTGGACACGCATCAATCGGCAGACGCCTCGGCTGGTGGACGTTTTGCCGAATGGCCCGGTAGGCCACGCGACGGTTCAGGTGTTTCTGGCCGGTGGCGTGCCGGAAGTGATGTTGCATCTCCGCCAGATGGGCTTGCTTCGGCTCGACGCTATGACCGTCAACGGTTGCAGGTTGGGCCAGGCTTTGGACGAATGGCAAGTGAGTGAACGCCGCCAACGCCTGCGCGAGCGATTGCGTGCGGTGGATGGCATTGATCCTGACGACGTCATTATGAATCCAGAGCGGGCGCAGCAGCGGGGTCTGACGAGCACGGTCACTTTTCTGACAGGGAATCTTGCGCCAAAAGGCGCTGTGATCAAAAGCACCGCGATTGATCCCGGCGTGGTGGACGGTGACGGCGTGTATCGCAAGGTCGGCCCGGCGCGTGTCTTTACGACCGAGCGCGCGGCGATTGCGGCCGTCAAGGGACTGGGCGATCGCCCGGTCATGCCAGGGGACGTGATGGTGCTGATGGGGCGCGGCCCGATGGGCGCGGGCATGGAAGAGACGTACCAGTTGACCGCCGCGCTGCGCCATCTGCCCTGGGGCAAAGAGGTGGCGCTGATCACGGATGCGCGCTTTAGCGGCGTGAGCACCGGCGCCTGCATCGGGCATGTTGGACCCGAAGCCCTGGCGGGCGGTCCGCTGGGCCGTGTGCGCGAAGGCGATGTCATTCAAATCATTGTGGATCGCGTCCATCTGAGCGGGCGGATTGACGTGGTGGGCGATTCGGACCGGCGTTTTCCCGCCGACGAAGGCGCGCGCGTGTTGGCTGCGCGCCCTCCTCATCCAGACCTCGAGCCGGACCCCGACCTGCCGGATGACACTCGCCTGTGGGCCGCGCTACAAAACATCAGCGGCGGCGCCTGGGGCGGCTGCGTGTATGATGTAGACATGATTGTCGAAAGAGTGTCAAAATGATGTTGACGCGTCATCAAACGACACCCGGGCCGCGTTGGGCAAGCGACGGATTTTTCTTGCCGGCTGGTTTTGGCCTGAGCGCGCTGCTCGATTTGCGCCGCGATGCGATGGCGGAGCTTTTTAAACGCCTGCCGAAGGCTGAGCCGGCGAGTGGTGAAATGCTTGCGCCGCTGGATGCCTGGCATGAGGTCTGGGCGGCAGGCGTCACGTATCTGCGCAGCCGCGACGCGCGCCGCGCCGAGTCGGCTGTGCCGAACGTGTACGACAGGGTGTACGACGCCGCCCGTCCCGAACTCTTTTTTTCAAGGCGCTGGGCTGGCGCGTCGTGGGAGATCGGGGGCCGATTCGTATCCGCCGCGATAGTCACTGGAACGTGCCAGAGCCGGAACTGGTGCTGGTGATCAACCGCCACGGCGAGATCGTGGGCTATTGCGCCGGTAATGATGTCTCGTCGCGAGACATCGAAGGTGAGAATCCTCTCTACTTGCCACAGGCCAAAATCTACACGGGCGCGTGCGCGCTGGGAGCGGGGATTTGCCTGTGCGAGCCGGGCGAACTTGCCAGTCTTTCGGTTCGGTTGCGCGTGCGGCGGCAAGAGTCGGTGCTGTTTGAAGGTGAGACCACCACGGCCAGAATGAAGCGTGATCTGGCCGAGCTGGTCCGTTACCTGACGCAAGAACTGGACTTTCCTGACGGCGTTTTGCTGATGACGGGCACCGGCATTGTGCCACCCGAGGATTTTTCGCTGCAATATGGCGATGTGGTGCAGATACAAGTAGGTTCGGCGCTGATCGAGAATCGGGTGGAAGAAAACCCATCATGACGAACGTATTCATCGCGGCTCTTCGGCGCTACTGGAACAGTGCTCCGGCTGACCTGCGGCACAACTTTACCCTCGACCTCACGGCGGCTATGCTGGTGGGCGTCTATGTGGCGGCGATTAACACGTTCTCGCCGGTCGTCGCCCGCCGCTTGGGCGCCAGCCCGTTTCTGCTCTCGCTCATCACCGCCGCGCCGGCCGCTGGCAACATCCTGGCCGTGCTATCGGCGCCCTATTTGCAGGGGCGCCACAAGATGCCCTACATGGTTGCGGCCTGGACCTTTGGGCGCGGGCTGTTTCTCCTGATGCCGTTCGTCGTCCTGCCCTTGCCCTTTGCTCTCATCGTCGTGGCGCACTGGCTGATTGTTTCCTTGCCGCTGCCGGGCTATGTCGAGATCATGCAGCGGATCTACCCGGACGCCTATCGTGGCCGCGCGATGGCTTACGTGCGGGTAGGCTTTACGGCTTGCATCACGCTCATGACGCCGTTGTTTGGACGTCTGTTGGATGTATGGAGCTATCGCTATCTGTTCCCGCTGGTGGCCGTCTTTGGCATTCTCGCGGGTTTGATGTTCGGCGGCGTCAAATATACAGAGGTCATCCGTCGGACGCGGCAGGGTGTGCTGGAGCCGTGGCGCGTTCTGTGGCAAGATGCGCGCTATCGCGACTATAGCATTGCCCTTTTTATTTATGGCTTTGGTTCGCTTCTGACCGCGCCGCTGATTCCCATCTTGCTGGTGGACGAGCTGCATTTGAACTATAGCCAGGTTGGCTGGATGGGAATGGTTAACTCTATATTCTGGATGCTCTTTTACATCGTCTGGGGCCGGACCGTGGACCGCCGTGGAGGCTTTTGGACGATCCGGGTCAACTTTATCCTGACGATGGCTATCCCGCTGGCGTTCTTTGGGGCGCGAGATATACGGCTGGCGGCGCTGGGCTATATCTTTACCGGCATCACCGTGGCCGGCGTTGACCTGGGCTGGATGAATGCTATCATGCAGTTCGCCCGCCGAGATCAGGTCAGCGACTATACGGCGGTCCATGCGGGCCTGGTGGGCCTGCGAGGGATGACCGCGCCTCTGATGGGCACTGCGTTGATGACCGTGCCGTGGATCGGCTTGCGCGGCGTCTTTCTGCTGTCCGCATTTCTGATTTTGCTCGGCTGGCTGCTTTCCCTACGCGTGACCGTGCCGGCGCGATGGCAGAATTGAACAACAAGGAGAAACATGAAAATCAATACCGCCAAATTAAAGATGCTCGAGGGCGAACCCGCCTTTGGCTATTCGGCCAAGCTCGGCTCGCATGTCGCCGCCGAGTTCCTGGGGCATTCGGGTGTTGATTTTGTCCTGCTCGACGGTCAGCATGGCTCGTGGGGACAGGACTCGATGATTCAGGGCGTGACGGCGGTATGTACCACTCCCGCGATGCCGTTCGCGCGCGTCATTTACAACTTTTTCCCGCTGATCGGCCAATTGCTCGACGCGGGCATCATGGGCATTGTCTCGCCGATGGTGAACACGGCCGACGATGCGCGCGCCTTTGCCAGGGCGTGCCGTCTGCCGCCGGTCGGCGAGCGCTCGTGGGGCTCGGCGCGCGCGGCTGCTTATGGCGATGATTACATGGACTGGATCAACGATCAGCTCTTTGTCGCCGTGCAGATCGAGACGGTGCAAGCCGTGGAAAACGCCGAGGCCATCATGGCTGTGCCGGGCATTGACGGCTGCATGATCGGCCCGGCTGACCTGGCGTGCTCGATGGGTTTTCATCCGCGCGAAGCCGCCAAGCGACAAGATCACGCGCGCATGTTGGAGCGCGTCATTCTGGCGTGCCGCAACACGGGCAAGATCCCGGGCATTGACACAGGCGCGTCGGAAAGTGTCGTCAAGCGTGTCGAGCAGGGCTTTATCTTTATCCCGATGGGCAGCGACGTCAAGTTCATGCGGGCCGGCGCCGTGGCTGAAGTCAAGCTGGCGAAACAGGCAGCGGAAAAGTTGAAGGCAAATGACGGTTCGAGCGGAACAGGTCTTGATGGTTCTATGCGGCGAGCGTCCGCCGAACCTGGTCAACTCTGAGGTGTAGGAGAAACGACGTCAATGATCGGGTCGTTGGGTGAACGGTGGTCAATGAGCCTTTCCAGACAAAGCCTCGATGTGTACCCCCCGTTTCTTTTGGGTGTGACCAAATCTGGTTGTGGCGTAGGGGCAACCCTCGTGGTTGCCCGCATCTGGGCAGGCACAAGACCTGCCCCTACGCAGACGACCAACTGATTTTGGTCACACCCTTTTTATTTGGGTGCGACCAAATTTGGTTGTGGCGTAGAGGCAACCCTCGTGGTTGCCCGCGTCATAGCGAGGCACCTCAAGCGCAAACTTTTCGTACAGCTCTTCCTGCCACTGCTTGAGCACCGACTTGGGCGCGAGGATCAGGCAGCGTTTGACCCGACCGGATAAAATCAACTGGCGGATGACCAGGCTGGCCTCAATGGTCTTGCCCAGGCCAACCTCGTCACACAACATGGCGCGATCGGGAAAGCGTTGAATGATGGCATTGGCGACACGCGCTTGATGCGGCCACGGCACAATGGCCGAGGTCGCCGCACCCAGCCCCGTCGCGTTGGGCAAATAGGGCGCGTCGCGCAGGAACTGGAACAGCAGCCGCTCGGATTGTGGAACCTGCGTGACGAAAGCTTGCTTGCCATCTTTGCCAGGCTTCGCGGTAGGGCAGGTTTCCATACCTGCCGTGTATTCAAGCGGATCGCGCGTGGGTGCATGTGGCGGGCGGTATTTGAGCAGGCGCTCCTTTACCGCTTGAGGGATGTCGAGCGCAATCCAGTTCGGCTCCTGGTCGGCCCACAGACGTTCAAAATTGATGACAATCTGAGCCAGATGAGCTCGAGTTGCATCCCAAGAAAAGAGAACCAGAAAGGATTCGTAATTCTTTTGCCAGGCGGTTTCGGATTCATTGATACTTCCCGTAAAGGCAACCTGGTCGCCATTCGCATCGGTCAAGACGCCAGACTTGGCATGGAAATAGTCCATCACGGACTGGGCTGGGATAGGCAAACCATGCTCGTCGCGCGGCAACACCACTTTGATTTCGAGCGTGTCCTCGGCCACCATCCACGCCAACACTTGCAGTCGTTGTTGCAAGAGCGCGTCTTGTGGATCGGGGAAGCGTTCGAGCAGTCGCTCGGTCACGCGCGCTTTGAGGTCATAGCCAGCCTGGACAGCCTCGACATCCTTTTCGTCCAGCGCCGCGCCGACGAGCAGCCGCATGCGCCCGCCGTTCTGGATGAGCCGGGCAACGCCGGCCGCGGCTACCGCCAGCGCCGAAGAACTGAAAAAGCCCGCGCTGCGGTCATACTGAACGCTGGCCGAAAGCGCGGGAATGTAAAAGTTGTGCAGCGGGTCATACGCCGGGCCGTAGTAGATGCGGAAAGTATGAGCACGGAGAGATAGCATTGCTACTGGTCCAGATTCTGCCGATTATTGCAGCCGCTGCGCTCGCACCTCACTTGGTCCAAAAAGTATGCCAAGCTGGCATTGTTTCGTTGAGCGCGTGCGGGATCAAGATATTTACAAATATCTTGGTTCATTGATTTTTCATGTTCTCGGCGGCTTTTGTGACCGGTGCGACGACTCACCTCAGCCAGAATGCGTGTTATCTGTTGTTGAGCTTCCCTCGGATGAGTATTCTCAGTACGTCCAGATTGTTGTGGCCTATAGTCAGGGACAGATTTGCCTTTGCCAACTGCAAACCGCACAACTGCCTGCGTATCTGCCAGCAACCAACACTCTAGGCAAGTTTGGGAAACTACGAGCGAGACTTTGGTTTGTTTGATCTGGTGATTTGGAGGCAGGATATCAAGCCACCTGCACCACTGCCCATAAGCCTCTTGAACTTGCCGTAGCTTATCCGGGCGATCCGGTGATTGCCAGTTCACTTCCTGGTCTATCACGACTACCACGCAATCAAAACCCGTCTTGTGCGCAGTCTCAACCAGAGCTTGCCATCCCACCAGGGTTGTGACCTCTTCCAGTTCAATCTTTTGCGCTTTGACTTTGCTTCGGTCAAGTCGCGGTATTCCCAACTGCTCACGTGCAAGAACATCATAGGACTGGCATAGTTTGTCTTCTACAAAGATGAGAACGGACATTACGCCCACCTATTCACGAGAAGATGCTTCGACGAACAGCATCGCCGAGTCGATACCGCTCCAGCCAAGGGAGAAACTCGCTGGCATCAGCAGGTAGGAATTCTGTTTTGCCATCATCGAAATTGCGCTCGGTGATATAGACCCGCAAATAGTCTGCCTCAGTCGTCACGTCAAAGCAGTCCATAAAATCTGGGCTGTGCGTTGTCAGGATGATTTGGGGGCGATTAAACTGGGCGATTGCCTCGCCAGGCTCAACGTCCACAACCGAGCGGATAGCATCCGCCAGACGCAACATCAGGTGGGGATGAAGACCGTGATCGGGTTCCTCGATACAGATCACTGTAGCCTGCGGATCACCGATCAGGGCCGTGAGCAACGCCAGCAAGCGGATGGTGCCATCGGACATGCTGCCTGGCGAGATCTCCCGGCCAGGGAATGCGGTTTCAGCAAAGGCAAATCGCGCTTCCCCCAAGCCTCCCAAGCTAGACAAGTATTGAACTTGAACATCGCGCGGGAAACCAATAGACCGTCCCAGGCGGTCAACAATTTCCTCAAAACGCTCCGGCTCGATTTTGCGCAGCGCATACAATACTTCTGCTAGGTTACTCCCATCGCCGCGCAACGGGGGAACAGACTTGGGTTCCACAGTAACATCAATGCTGCTCTGCCGCGCTTTGTCCACATCTATGTTCACAAAGCGCCACCCCTGGACAAAGCGCACCAACGCTTCGGCAGTGCCATGCTCAAAGCTAGATAGGTATTCTCTGAAGTAGAGGCGATGGGGATCGCGGAAGAACAGTTCTTTGGGCTGTCTCGCGCCAGGCTGCCCTCGCTCCAGGCGGACTTTGTCTTCATCACGCTCAAAGTACAACTTGCGTTTTTCGAGTGGGAAGCCAAATGCTAGCGACTCGCGCATGACCCATAACCGCTCTTGTTTCCACCGGACTTCGAGGCGATAGTTCAACGAATTTGCTAGAGGTTGCCCTTGAAATTTGGCCGAGAAATCCAAAACGATCCGGTCAGGGCGTCTCCCCTGTTCATCCAATCCAAACCAGAGCAGTTCATCCCCGCGCTTGCTATTGGCTTCCCATTGGCTGATGTCGCCGACCATCCCGTCCTGCAAAAAGCGCAGTGCTTTGAATAGGTTCGACTTGCCGCTGGCATTCGGCCCGATGACCACCGTAATAGACTTGAGACCCAGGTCCATTCCATACAGGCTGCGAAAGTTCTCGACGTACAACAGTTGTAGGAGCGAGCGTTCGGCCACAACATGTTGTAGCGCTCTCTCCAGTGTCACGACACGAGTCGTATCCGCTTCCCGAATCACATATCCATTGTCTGCTGTTTTATAAGGACGTTGAGCAGCGCGTCCACGCACGCGCATGACGACGATGGCCTTGTCGTTGAGCATGACCGTCTCTAAAACTGGCTCAATCGGCGGCTGGCACAACTGGCGACACGCATCTTGCAAGAGACTCGTAAGCTTGTCGGAGTCGGACACGCCGACAAGCTCAAATCCTTGAGGTGTATCTTTGACACCATTGACCAGCCACCCCTCACCCTCCCCGTTAGCAAAAGCCACTGCCATACGCGCCGCTACCTGACGTGTCAAACGGCCCGCTTTGAACTCTGTAGAAACGTTTTCGCCCGCCTCTAGTCGTTCGAGCAATTCCTGTTGCGTAATCATCGCAGTGTCACAACCTCCTATTCCTCGTCTTCACCATCACTATTATCGCCCAAACGTGTCTCTTCTCCAAACTCCCCGCCCAGCCCCAACTGCGCCGGCTGCGGCATCTCCGGCTCTTCTTCCACCGGTGCTTGCAAGTCATCAAAGAACGCCAGGCGCAGATTCTCCAGCACCTCGGCTTCAGGCCGCACGAACTTGCCCTTGACCCGGGCGCGCGGAATCGCATTGAGCAGCGCCTGCAAGCACGCCTTGAACGCGCCATCCGTCTTGAGTCCCGACTTGCGCAGAAACACGTCACACGCGCCCGCGCCGTCCTCTGCGTACACCATCATCGCCGTGTGGACGGCGTCAATCAAATGCTCGAACGATTCGACTTCGTCATCCACCACGCCTTTGCGGCGGCGCTGAACGGGCGTCTGCATCACGACGTACTTGCCCTTCTTGGTGACGAGCCGGTTGGCTTGCATGAGTGACTTGTCGAGGTCGAGGCCCAGCGCGATGGCGAGCTTGCGCGCCTCGTCATAGGGGAACTGTTCCGCGCCAAAGGCATCCCACGCCATGAGGTACCAATCCGTCACCGGATCGAATTGCACATCGCGCCCGAGCAGCAAGCCCTGCTTGCGCAAGCGCACGACCTCTTCGCGCGCCAGGTCGAGCGCGGTCTCGGGGCGGAGCGGCTTGGGCTGACCGGTTTTCTCGTCCACCTCACTGGTGAGCACTGGCCAGTGTTCCGAGATGATGCTGAGCGTGGGGCCGAACGTGCTGATGTAGAGGTCAACGCCGCTGATGCCCATTGCGGCGAATTCGGCGGCTTTTTGGCGGGCGGTCTCCCGTACCTTGCTTTGCAGATCATCCCACCAGACGGCATTGACCGAGGACGAAGGACGAACGACGGATTCCGCACCTTCGTCCCGCGAAGCGGTCGTTGGTCTTTCGTCAGTCTGTCGTTTCCGGCACACCAGCAAAATCGTAGACGATGCCGCATTCTTCTCCGCCTGATGCAAGCTGTGCTCGCTTTCGGTGTGAACCGGCCACGAGGCATTGATGGCAAAACCCGCGCCGATGAGGGCCGAGGCGAGCGTGTCCCACGCTTCGACGCGCTTGTGAGTGAACATGACGGTGAGGACGCCATCGGGCCGCAGGACGCGGTACATTTCGCGGAAGGCCGCCGCCATCTTGCGCTCGTAATCCTGCTCGGCCAGTTTTTTGGCACGCCCCCCTCGCCCCGTGGGAGAGGGGCCGGGGGAGAGGGCTGCAAAGCGCGCGGGATTGGCGACAGCTTCATCGTCTTTGTTGGTCAATTCGTCACGAAAGAATTCGGGGAATAGGTGGCCCACGCTGCGTTTGAGCCAGACGTAGAAAAAGTCAGCCAGTTCGGCATATTGAACATTGTCATAGTACGGTGGGTCAACAGTGATGTTGTGGATGCTGCTATCTGGATACGAACTAAGACTGGTTGCAGAGCCTTGCTGAACCACTAGGCGATCAACAGGATGGGTGACTGTTGCTGCGAAGAAAGACTTTTGAGCAGGCGCAACCAAACTGACAATTTCGGTATATGCGCTTTCCACTTGGCCGAGTGTCCACGGCAGCAAATTCGCAGCAGCGTCGAATTCTGCGGGATTCCATCTGAATGCAAAATCATGGCGACTGAAAGCATGACGAATTCCGCGAATGGGATCCCAAAACGTCTGGCGCGAGTTGTAGTCGACGCATTTGGAAATGACAATACCAAGACAAGCCGAAAGTGCGACGGCTCGATTAGCTTCAACTTCTTTGAGGATTTTATCTTGAGTCTCTCGCAAACTTTCGATGAACGTACCCATTGCCAACAGCTGACGAGAAGAAAAGAAATCAGCCCATGTGGGCATGCCGTATAACACGGGCCTCTTATCATTGCCGTTTGGAACTGGCTCAACAGGAATGACGTTTCTGGCAATCCACTCTGACCTCTTCTTCGTCAGCATGATGTCTGCGCGTTTCACAGCATCCAAGTCTTCCTCATTCGCAACGCGCATTTCGAACCCGCCCTTGACTTTGGTTGCCACAGCATAGAGCATCTGCCTCATGCGTCCAGCCTGCGCTTCGGCCTTGATATAGTCGCCGTCAATCGTTTCGCCCGTCCACGGTGAGCGGCCTATGCCACGGCTGATCGTTCCTACATCTGGTTTTACGTCCCGCGCTGCGGTCTTTCGTCCTTCGACAATCTCAAACGTCGGTTCATCCATGCCCTCTTCGGCAATCAGCCGGACGGCCACCGGGTCATCGCCTTTCCGCAACCACCAGTTGGGACTGAGCGGCACGGGCTTGCCCGTCACAGGGCAGGCGATGGTGCACGCCCAGAGATAGGCAAAGATGCTTTCGCCGGGCTGCTTGGGGAAATACGGGTCGAGCTTGGCCTTGACACGCCGCGCCCACTCATCGCCCCACTTGCGAATGTCCTCGGCGAGCGTTGGGCCAAAGCGGGCGGGATAGTCGAGCGTGGCCTTGAGAATGACGGCGGCCACCGGGTTGAGATCGTTGGCGATAGTCGTAAAGCCATAGCGCAGCGCCTCGAACGGGATCGAGCCGCCGCCTGCGAACGGGTCGAGCACACTCAACTCGCGCGTGCCCCAGGTGTATTCCAGCAGGTCGCCCATCGTCTGCAAATCTTCGGCGGATGGGTTGACGGTGAAAGCGCGGGGCGCACCCGCATACGGGTGATAGTCCAACTTGACGCCTTTGGCTTTGGCCCAGTCCACTAATTTGCGACCTTTGACTGGATCGCCTCGGATGCCGATAAAATGGATGAACCACTGGCGATAGGTGTCTTCGTTGGGGAATTTCTCGCGCAGGTTGGCGGGCCAATCAGGCGACCACTGCGGGAGCACGCTGGCAAGGATCGCGGCGCGGCTGGCGGTCAGCGGCCGGCGCGCCCACCAGACGTGAAGAAAGTAGAGCGGCGGCAGGGCGCTGCTCGCGCCGCGCTCGCGCTTGCTTTCCGCGCCAATCGCTTCGATGGGGAGCCAGTGTTCGATGAGGAGGGAGGGTAAAGTCATTTGCGTCCGGGTTTCCTTTTTGTTTTGCGCTCGGCAGGTTGGGCCACGGGTGGCTTTGATTTGGTTTCTAACGTGCGGACGGCGACAAAATCGTGAACGTGTCTGAGCAACGCTTGGGTGTCCATTTGCGGCTGCCCCGCCCCGCGCCGCATCCCGGCCTCCCATGCGCGGGTCTGGACGGTGCCGATCACCTGATAGTCGTGGCCCGCCACGGACGGGTCTTGCTGCATCAACATGGCCGCCATCGCGCCTTCCAGTCGGCGCCGGTCGGCGACGAGCAAGTCGCACTGCGGGCAATGGCGGCAGTTCATGCGAATCACGATCCAGACCTCGGGTTCGACGCGGACAAGTAACGGTACAATCAGTTCCTCGGTCGGCACATGGCAATCGGGGCACTGGTTCACGCGGGCAAACAGGCGAGGATTCAGCGCAAAAGTATAACGCGGCGGCAACACGCCGAAGGGAGTAGGGGTGTTCACGGTCAAGTGTGTTTGTCCTTGCTTTCCGCGCCAATCGCTTCGATTGGGAGCCAGTGTTCGATGAGGAGAGAGGGAGTGGTCATGTGGAGTGATCCTTGCGGCCTAGACCCTGGGTTGCAACGCCATGTCAAGCAGTCCGCGGGCGATACGGGCGGCTTCCACTACATCTTGCCGGATGCCCTGTGCGAGTTCTCGAGCTTTCGCAAGATTGCCCTTCATCCCCAGGCGGTCAAAGGTATCCTCAGCCTCTTGGGCGAGTTGTTTCGCTTGTTCCAGGTCACCTGCCTGCGCTTCCACAACTGCTAGCGCCAGCTTGGCTTCTGCCGTATCTTGAACGATTTTGAGGTGTTGGGCGATCGAGAGGCTTATCAGCAAGTTCTTGCGTGCCTCTTCAAGATTCCCCTCGCCCAGGGCCACTTCGCCCAACATCCGGTAGGTGACCGCCAGGCCAGAAGAGAACCTGGTGGTTTTCTCCCGCAGCGACTGTGCGACTTGTAGGTGTTCCCGCGCCTTCCCGAACTCCTTTCTGCGGATGTCCACGTAAGCCAGGCCCCGCTGTGTTCTCGCCACATGCCGATTGTCGCCCAGCCTGGAAAAGATCTCTAGTGCAGCCTGGTGTTTGGCCTCGGCACCATCCAGGTTTTCCTGAAGTGAGAGAATCCACCCCGTTCGTGTCAGCGCCTCGGCATAACTCGTTTCGTCGTGCAGGCGCTGGAACTGATCTTCGGCTTGTCTGGCGTAGTCGAGAGCCTCGTCCAGGTCGCCTGCAAACAAGGATCGCACGGCGAGGATATACGAAAACTCGGCTTTCGAATGAGCGTCATCCAGCTCCAGGCTGGCCTTGTAAGCTCTGAGCGCAATCTGATTCCAGATGCTCCAATCCCCTGTTGTCCAAAGAAAGAAATCCATCTTTTCGGCCAGACGAATATAGTCCGGGTATTGACCTTGCGCCCACAACCATTCCAGATGATGCAACAAGTTGTCTCGATCGAGCGCATAATCATTGAGGCCTTGGTAACTTTTCTGCAACAGGCTGTCGAGCTGCTGCTCCAGATAGTCGGTCTGTTTTTCTCGGGCCTTTCGCCGCCATGTCTCTTGCCCGGCTGCTTCTGCCTCCATGTACTGCCTGGTCAGCGGCAGCATCATGAACCGGTCGGCTTGCTTGTTGACCAACGACAAGCGCTCGCAGGCGACAAGCGCTTCGTCGCGATCCTGTTCTGACAAATCCGTGACGACGCCTAGTGCTTCACGGCTGGCATCGGCCGCAAACAGTGTCAGTGCGATCAGCAATTTGTGAGCTGGGCTGTTTCGGATGCGCTCGACAGTCCCGTCAAAGCAATAATGGGCAACATCCTCGGCAGGCTGCCCCAGGCGACGTAATACGGCCTCTACACCATAGCCATACCCTATCTGGGCAATGCTCCACACAATCGCTAGCGGCACGCCACCAGTGCGGCGATAGAGCAGGTCGGCCTCTTCGCCGCTTAACACCACGACCTTCTTTTCGCACTCGTGAGTGATAAGAGATAGTGCGTCATCGCGTAACATCTCAGTCAGACGTATAGTATCTAAGCAGTCAAATCGTTGCAGAAAAAGCAAGGATTCCGAGACTAGGCAGCCGACGAGCCGGCCAAGGTGGGAATAACAGACATCTCCCGCAACTTGAGTGCCATGGCAGCGACTTGGCGGCCCAGGTGGGTC
>CAYGWJ010000425.1:0-10994 GCA_964353405.1 uncultured Anaerolineae bacterium | reverse complement strand
CGCATCCCGCCGGAGAATTGGTGCGGGTAATCGTTGAGCCGGTCGGCCGCCTGCGGGATGCCGACCATGCCCAGCAGTTCAGCCGCGCGATCGCGGGCCTGCTGCTTGCTCATGCCCATGTGCAATTCCAGCGCCTCGGTGAGCTGGCGGCCAATCGTCAACACGGGGTTGAGGCTCGTCATGGGGTCCTGAAACACCATCGCGATCTGCGCGCCGCGCACGTGCCGGATCTCTTCCGGCGACATCTTGAGCAAGTCCTTGCCCTGAAAGAGCGCCTGCCCGCTGGCAATTTTGCCGGGCGGTTCGGGGATGAGACGCAAAAGCGAGAGCACGCCGACGCTCTTGCCGCAGCCGCTCTCGCCTACAATGCCCAGTGTCTCGCCTTCATCCATTTGATAGCTGATGCCGTTGACCGCGTACACGAGTCCCTCGCGGGTATGGAACTGGGTTTTGAGGTCTTGCACCTCGAGCAAAGCGGCCATAGTTTTCTCCACCTGAAGATTAGGTCAGCCTGCGACGGCGGACCAGTGACAGAGGCAAAATCATCCTCACCTGAACGCCGGGCCGGAAGCCAAGTGCGCTAATCATAACACGGCCCAGGCTAATCTGTCAATTCGCCCTCGCGCGTCAAACGCGCCAGGAACTCGCGATCGGCTAGTGAAAGATTCGCCAGCGCCAGCAGATCGGGCCGGCGCTCCCAGGTGCGGCGCAAACTCTGCTCGCGCCGCCAGCGCTCCACTTGCGCGTGATGCCCGGACAAGAGCACCTCCGGCACGGCGTGTTCCCGGAAACTGGGCGGGCGAGTGTAATGCGGATATTCGAGCAGGCCGTCCGAGTGCGAATCGTCCAATGTCGCGCCCGGGTCGCCCAGCACGCCGGGCAAGAGCCGCGTCACCGCGTCAATCACCACCAGCGCCGCAAGCTCGCCGCCGGTCAGCACATAGTCGCCGATAGAGATTTCATCCGTCGCCAGAAACTCGCGCACTCGTTCGTCCACGCCCTCGTAGCGTCCACAGATGAGCACCATGCGCTCGTGCTGCGCCAGCTCGCGCGCCACGGCTTGAGTGAACCGGCGGCCTTGCGGCGTCATCAGGATGATGGGAGGGCGGGCGGACGGGACATCGGCCAGAACAGCTTTTACCGCGGCAAAGATAGGCTCGGGCTTCATCACCATCCCGCCGCCTCCGCCGTAAGGCACATCGTCGGTGACGTGATGCTTGTCGGTGGCATAGTCGCGGATATTGTGCGCGGCGACGACGAGGCGGCCGCTGTCAATCGCGCGCTGGAGGATGCTTTCCTGCAAGGGACCATTCAATATCGCTGGAAAGAGCGTCAACACGTCAAAGCGCATACCGGCGTTTATGGCCCTCACATAGAGTCTGGGTGAATGCTTTCATCGTCAAGGCAAAGATTATAACACGGCCCGCACCCGACGGCAAACCAGAGTGACCTACAAAGTATGCTATAATGTGCCGCGTTCACTTAGATTCCAACACATGGAGTTGTCATGTTGCGTGCGCGCTGGATCATCTTGAGCATTGTCGTGTTACTGGTGGTTGCTTTCGTTTCGTACACGTGGACAAACACGCTCCTCGATTCCATGTTCGCTTACCGCTCGCCCTTAAAAGATTCACCGCCTGCGCCGGGCGCGCCGCTCGGCCAGCCGCTCACGTCACGCGTGGTGCTCGTCGTCGTAGACGCGCTGCGCGACGACACGTCACGCAAGTCCGACGTGATGCCCTACCTCGATCAACTGCGCGGCCAGGGCGCGTGGGCCGTCATGCGCAGCCAGCCGCCCTCTTATTCAGAGCCAGGCTGGACGACGATTGCCACGGGCGCATGGCCCGAGATCAGCGACTCGCCGCCCATCAACCTGGACTATGACAAGATCTGGCCATGGACACAGGACAATATTTTCGCGGCGGCCAAGCGCGCAGGTTTCAAAACCGCCGTGTCCGGGTACGATTGGTGGGAAAGGTTCATCAAGCCAGAATGGCGTGACGCCGACTTTTTTACTCGCGGCGAAGATGACGCGGCGGATCAGGCTGTGATGAAAGCCGCCCTACCGTGGCTCATCAGTGGTGGACATCAACTCGTGTTGATTCATCTCGATCAAGTTGATTACGCCGGGCATCACGAGGGCGGCCCGCGCGACCCGCGCTGGAACGCCGCCGCGACGCGCGCCGACGCGATGCTCAAGCAAATCGCGGGCGTGCTCGATTTCAAGCAAGACACGCTGATCGTCCTCTCCGATCACGGGCAGATTGATCGCGGCGGGCACGGTGGCCAGGATCCGATCGCGCTCGTCGAGCCGTTCGTCATGGTAGGCGCAGGAGTCAAGCCCGGCCAATATCCCGACGTGCAGATGGTGGACGTGGCCCAGACCATCGCCGTCCTGCTCGGGACGAACCTGCCGGCCTCCGGCGAAGGCGCGCCACTGTTGCAGATGCTCAACCTGGACACCGCGCGCCAGGCTCTTGTTCGCCAAGCCTGGAGCGCACAGCAGGCGGCGCTGGCTCTTGCCTACGAGTCCGCGATAGGCGCGCCGCCACAATCACGCGAATCCGCCCAGGCGGGCATCACCGCAGCACAGGCCGCGCGCGAATCCGGCGAGAGGCTGCCGCGCGTCATCGTGGCGCTGGTGGCCGCGCTGATCGGGCTGGGCGTGTTGATCTGGAAGCGCGGTCGAGACGTGGCCGTGTTGATCGCCGCGGCGCTCGTCTACGTTCTTGTCTACAACGTGATCTTTGCCATCATCGCCGGTAACACTTTTTCGATGAGCACGGTGCCCACGAGCGGCGCGACGGCCTTTGTCGTCGAGATTGCCCAGTACACGCTGATCGCCGTCGTCCTGGCCTGGCTGGCGGCAATGCTGCTCTCGGGCGCGTTCAAGCGTGGAGCGCTCCACTCGGCGCAGGCGACGTATGGCTTATCTTTCATCACGCTTTATCTGCTCGCGTTGCCTGCCCTCGTCGGCTTTGCCGTCAATGGCGCAGTGGTCACCTGGCGACTGCCCGAACCGTTGCTCATCTTCCTGCACTTCTCCAATCTGGTGCAGGCCATGTTCGTCGCCGTGTTGTGCATTGTCCTGTCAGGCATCGCCGCGCTCGTCGGCGGGCGATTGAAAACCAGGGCATAAAGATCTCGACGTGAGAGTCTTTATCACAGGCGCCCAAGGCCAACTGGGCCGCGCATTGCAGGCGCACTTGCTGCGTGAGGCCGTCTTTCCGGCGGACCTGCCCGAATGCGACATTCTCGACCGCGTGTGTCTGATGCAGTCCATCGCCGAGTTCAAGCCGGACGTGGTTATTCACGCGGCGGCGATGACAGACGTGGATGGCTGCGCGCGCGATCCGGACGCGGCCTATCGCAGCAACGCGCTCGGCACACAGAATGTGGCGCTGGCCTGCCAGGCCGCTGGCTGCCCCATGCTTTACGTCAGCACGAACGAAGTCTTTGACGGGCGTAAGACCGAGCCGTATCTCGAATTCGACGCGCCGAATCCCATCAACGTCTATGCGCGGAGCAAGCTCGCGGGCGAGATGTTCGTCCGCGACCTGCTGACTCAGTTCTATATCGTCCGCATCGCGTGGCTGTATGGCCAAGGCGGCCATCACTTTGTCCGCAAGATCATCCGCCTCGCCGACGAGCAAGGTCGTCTGCGCGTCGTCGCCGACGAAGTCGGCTCGCCCACTTACGCGGCAGACGTCGCCAGCGCCGTGCGCCAGCTTATCTACACGGGCGCGTTCGGCGTGTATCATCTGGTGAATGACGGCCTCGCCAGCCGTTACGATTTTGCGCGCGAGATTTTGCGTCTCTCCGGGCGCGGCCACGTGCCGGTCGAGCCGATCAAGCTCTGCGACTTTTCCCGCCCGTCCACTCCCCCACCCTACACCCCTCTGCGGAATTTCTGCGGCAAGGCGCAGGGCATCACGCTGCGCTCGTGGCAGGAAGCGCTGGCAGAGTACCTGGCGTTGAATGACTGCTAATCAAATTTCAGATTTCAAATCTCAAATCTCAAACGGGCAATTCGCATCCGATCCGGGCCCAGCGACATCTGACATCGAACCTCCAATATCCAACCTCCAACATCTGATCTCAGTCATCATTCCGAATTGGAACGGCGCGCACCTGCTGCCGACGTGCCTCGAATCGTTGCGGCGGCAAAGTTACGTTGACCGCGAGGTCATCGTCGCTGACAATGCCTCGACGGATGGCTCACTCGAACTGCTGGCGCGCGACTACTCCGAGGTCAGCGCGCTCGCCTTGCCGGGCAATCAAGGTTTTACCGGCGCGTGCAACGCGGGCATTCAAGCGAGCCACGGCAAGTTGGTCGCCCTGCTTAACAGCGATACACAAGCCGATGCGCATTGGCTGGCCGAGGTCGTCGCCGCGTTCGAGCGTCACCCCGAGGCGGGTCTCGTCGCCAGCAAAATGCTGCTCTTGGACCGGCGCGATACGCTTCACACCGCGGGTGATTTTTTCCGGCTCGACGGCGTGCCGGGCAATCGAGGCGTGTGGCAGCGCGACGAAGGACAGTTCGACCGCGAAGAGTATGTCTTTTCCGCATGCGGCGGAAGCGCCGCCTATCGCCGCTCGATGCTGGATGATATCGGCCTGCTCGACGACGATTTCTTTTTCTCGTGCGAAGACATTGACCTGGCCTGGCGTGCGCAGTTGGCCGGATGGAAGTGCGTCTTTGCTCCCAAGGCCATCGTCTATCACAAGCTGGCAGCTACGGGCGGCGGACCAACGGCGAGTTTTCACGACGGGCGCAACGCCATCTGGGTGGTCGCCAAGAACTATCCGGGCTCGCTGTGGAAGCGCCACTGGCGCGACGTGTTGCGCGCGCAGCTGCGGATCACGGGTGAGGCGTTGCGTGCGTGGCGTGGCGCGGCGGCTCGAGCGCGGTTGCGCGGTCAACTCGCCGGCTTGATCGGCTTGCCCAAAATGCTCCGCAAGCGACAGACCATTCAATCCGCGCGTCGCATCTCCGACGACGAGCTGGTTTGCCTTCTCACGTAGCCTCCGCGACCTGCATCCTGCGACTTGCGACCTGCATCCTGCGACTTGCGCCTTGCATCCTGCGACTTGCGTCTTGCCTGGTTTGACGAAAACCCCCAAGTCGGGTATGCTTCCGCTCGCCCTCCAAGTGAGAGTCAAATATGCCGAACCGTAAAGTGGCAGTGTCTATCATCATCCCTTGCTATAACGAAGAAAGGAATTTGGAGCAAGGGGTGCTGGACGAAGTCTATCAATATCTCGCTCGACAAGACTATGCCTGGCAAGTCATCATCGTCAACGATGAATCCACCGACCACAGCGCAAGTCTCATCGAGCGATTCATCGCGGGCAAAAAGCGCTTTATTCTGTTCGACATTCCGCACAGCGGCAAACCGGCCGCCATCTGGGCCGGCATCCAGAAAGCCTCGGGGGATGTCGTCCTCTTTACAGACATGGATCAGTCAACGCCGATGGCTGAATTGGGCCATCTCTTGCCCTGGTGTGAGCAAGGCTTTGATATGGTCATCGGCTCACGCGGCAGCACACGCCAAGGTTTTTCTCTCATGCGGAAAGCGGGCAGTTTTGTCTTTCGCACCGTGCGCGGCCTCTTTCTTCTGCGAGACATCGCCGATACCCAGTGCGGGTTCAAGCTGTGCCGCCGCCAGGTTGCGCTTCAGGTATTTCCGCGCCTCGAGTTCTTTAAGAATAAAGAAAAACCAACGGGCTGGAAAGTCACCGCTTACGACGTCGAGCTGCTGTTCCTGGTCGAGCAGGCCGGTTATCGAATCAAAGAAGTCGTGGTCAACTGGAGCAATCGCGACCAAAGCGACACCAAGAGTCAATCGAGTGAGATGGTTCGCTACGTGAACGAGTCCATTGACATGGCCAAGCAGGTCACGCGCGTCAAGCTGAATCAGCTCAAGGGCTTTTATGACAAGGTCTAGCACCCTGTCGGAGAACCTCGTAGCATAGGGCCTTGTGCCCGTCACCACAACGCCCACAAGGGGCTAAACTACGCCTCTCCGACAGGCTCCTAGCAGTCTGTCGGAGAACCCCGTAGCATAGGGCCTTGTGCCCGTTGTTCTCACGCCCACAAGGGGCTAAACTACGCCTCTCCGACAAGCTGCTAGCACCCGGGATCCAACAGGACATGCCGTCCCTCAACACACCCGATACGCGCCAAGAGCGCGCGCTCATGCGTCAGGGCCATGCATACGTGGCCGGGCTTGACGAAGCCGGGCGCGGCGCGTGGGCCGGGCCGGTCGTCGCGGCGGCGGTGATTTTGCCGCGTGATGCACTGCGTCGTTCAGCTCTGCGCGGCGTACGCGATTCCAAGCTGCTCACGCCTCACCAGCGTCAAGCGCTGCTTCCCATGATTCACCAGGCCGCCCTAGCCATCGGCGTGGGCAGGGCCAGCCACGCCGAAATTGACTCATTCGGCATCGTCCCGGCTACACGGCTGGCGATGCAGCGCGCCATAGAAGCCCTCCCGCTCGCGCCCGATGCGCTGCTGATTGATGCACTCGGACTCCCCGCCGTGCCGCTCCCGCAGCGCGTGCTGTTCCATGCCGACCGGCTCTGCCTCTCCGTGGCCGCCGCGTCCATCGTCGCCAAAGTCACCCGTGACCGATGGATGGCCGAGTTGGACGCACAGTATCCCGGCTATGGCTTTGCGCGGCACAAGGGCTATGGCACCGCCGTACACCAAAAAGCATTGGCGGGACTCGGCGTGTCGGCGATTCACCGGCTGACGTTTGAGCCGGTGCGTGTGATCGCCGACCACGCGCGACTGGCCGCAGTTATGGAAGCATAGCGATGCGCATGGCGCTGGTGCACGACTGGCTGAATCAAATCGGCGGCGCAGAAGACGTGCTCGAGTCACTCGTCGAGATGTACCCCGGCGCGCCGGTCTACACTTCGATGTACGCGCCGGAATGGATGCCGCCCGCCTATCGCACGTGGGACATTCGTGTGACGTGGATGAATCGCCTGCCCGGCATCCATCGCCATCACCAGCCGTATCTGCCGCTGTATCCATTCGCATTCCAAGGGCTTGACCTGCGCGGCTATGACCTGGTCCTTTCCAACAAGAGTGGGTTCTGTCACGGCGTCCGCGTGCCGCCGGGCGCGACGCATATTTGCTATTGCCTGGCGCCCACGCGCTACGTGTGGAATCTGCGCGACTATGGCCGGCGCGAGCAATTGCCTGCCCTCGCCAACGCGCTGCTGCCGCCGGTGATGGCTCTCCTGCGGCAATGGGATTATGCTGCGGCTCAACGCGTCCATCATTTCATCGCCATCTCGACCGAGATACAGGCGCGCATCCGGCACTTGTACGGGCGCGAGTCGGTCGTCATTCCGCCCCCCGTGGACACGTCAAGCTTTCAGCCTGCGCCAAAACATGAGGACTATTTCCTGATTCTCTCGCGGCTGATTCCTTACAAGCGGATTGACCTGGCCATAGCCGCGTTCAACGAACTGGGACTGCCGCTGGTCATTGCGGGCGAAGGGCGCGACCGGGCCAGGCTAAAAGCCCTCGCCAGGTCGAACATCACTTTTCTGGGCCGCGTGGACGACGCGCGCCGGGCAGAACTGATGGCGCGCTGCCGCGCGTTCATCTTTCCCGGCCTGGAGGACTTTGGCATTGCGCCCGTGCAGGCGCAAGCCGCCGGCCGGCCCGCCATCGCGTTTGCAGGCGGCGGCGCGCTCGACACGGTGATGGACGGCGTCACCGGACTGCTCTTCCGCGAGCCAACCGGGGCGAGCCTGGCCGAGGCCGTGCGCCGCTTTGACGACAGCCAGTTCGATCCGGCCACCATCCGCCAGTTTGCGTTGCAGTTTGACACCCAAGTGTTCAAACAGCAGATGGCAGCATTCATCGAGGACAAGACAAAGAGATAAGGTTATGGTGCTCTCCTTTTCACCCTGTCACCGTGTCACCTTGTCACCTTGTCACCCTGTCACCGTGTCACCTTGTCTCTGCATAGGGAGGATGCGATGGAATTGCGCGCCTACTTTCAAATTCTGAAAAATCGTTGGTGGCTAGCATTGATTCCGGCCATCATCGTGTTGGGCATCGGACTGATCACCTTTCGCCAGCCCGCGCCGGTCTACCAGGTGGGCGTGCGCTTCACGGTAGGCTACACGCCTGAATCTGCGGGCACATACCTGTATGACCGATACTATCCTGCCTGGCTGGCTTCAGAATACATCGCAGGCGGGTTAGGCGATTGGGTCAAGACAGGCGATTTTGCCGCCGAGGTAAGCCGCGAGTTGGAGCATCAAAACGTCAGCATACCGGCTAACGCGCTGGCCGGGCGCATTGCCTCTGACCATCAGCGCAGCATAGTGACCATGTTCATCACCTGGCCCGACGCGCGTCAGCTCGAGGCCATTGCGACGGCGGCCATCACGGTGCTGCAAACGCGCAATGCGCAAGCGTTCCCTCAACTGGGGGCGAACGGCGCGATCGTGCGCGCGGTGGACCCGGTGAACGTGGGCCGTGTGCCGCCGGGCTTGCGCGCTCAACTCGACCTGCCCGTGCGCGTGGCGCTGGCGTTGGCGGCGGGCATCGCTCTCGTATTCCTCGCGCATTATCTCTGGCCGGAGCGCTCTGCCTGAAATCTGTGGTAGAATGACAAAGTGAAACGTGAAGCGTAAAAACGTTTCACGCTTTACGTTTTTCGTCTCACGAGGTCGCTATGGAACTCTCTGACTATTTTCGCATCTTGCGCCACCGAGGCTGGATCATCGTCGTGGTGGCGGCCGTGGCCGCAGTTAGCGCGTTCGGCTTTAGCAAGCTGCAACGTCCGGTCTTCAAGTCCTCGATGCAGGTAACCGTGCTGCCCGCTCGCAACGATATGGGCCTGGCCCAGACCACCAAGCAGCTCTTGCGCGCCTATGTAACCATCATTGACACCAAAAAGTTTGCAGCAGAAGTGCTCCAGCGCTTTGAGCAAGCCGGAACACCGCTCGATATGACGCCGGAACAACTCAAGGATAATGCCATCATTGCCTCTTTCGAAGACAAGAACGTGATTCAGATTGATGTCAAGAATGGTGATGGCGAGAGGGGCAACCGCATCGCCTACGCGTGGGCGCAAGAATTCCGGGACTGGCGAGAACTAGAGAACGGCAAAGTCCGCAAGGAAGATCAAGTCGAAGTGGTGATGGGCGACAATCCCATTTATTCCAAATTCCGCCCGCAGACCACGATCAACACAGCGGCTGGCGGCATCTTGGGCCTGCTGTTGGGCGCGCTCATCGTCGCCGTGCTCGAATGGCTGGAAGCCGGCGTCGTCCGCACGCCGGCGGATGTGGAACGCAAGCTGGGATTGCCGGTGCTCGGCGCGATTCCTGCTTCAGAACGGTGATTGGCTGACCGATAGAATGGTTGTCGCACAGAGTCGCTACAAACAAAACGGCTCCGCTGAAAAAGTGCTAGGGGCCGTCTACACTCCGCCCAGGGTGGCATCCGCCCTGGTTCGGTGGGCTGTCCGTTCGTCTGACGACCGGGTTCTCGACCCATCTTGTGGCGAGGGTGTCTTTCTGACCGCCGTTCAGACGCGCCTGGCCGATCTGGGCAACCGACAACCAACCTGTGTCGGCGTAGATATTGACCCTCAAGCGGCCTCAGCATCCGGTGCAATTTGCGCTGATTTTTTCGAGTGGGCCCAATCTTCACTGTTCCAGTCAGCGCCAGTGTTCGATGCTATCGTCGGCAATCCTCCTTTCATTCGCTCGCACTTGTTCCCCGAACAAAGCCGACAACTGGCATTTGAGCAGATGAAACAAATGGGGCTGCCGCCCTCGCGGCTCATGAGCACCTGGGCGCCGTTTGTCGCAGTCAGTTGCAGATTGTTGTCGGATACAGGGCGATTAGCTTTTGTCGTGCCCGAGGAACTGCTCCACGTAGGCTATGCCGAAGGGCTGAGGCACTTTCTCCTGTCACATTTTCGTCGTGTCATCGTTTGCCTGCCCAACGGAGACTTGTTCCCCTCTGTCCAACAATCTGTTGTCTTGCTCATGTGCGATAACGATCCTGTCGGCCCTGGCGGCTTGTTGACGCTGTCGTTTGCGCAACTTGAAGCAGGCTTGCCCTATTCGGTTGATTCCGCGCCAGTTTGGGATTGGTGTTCCAAATGGACGCACTTGTTTTTATCACATAGCGAACGGGAATCCGTCAGCGAATCCTTCAGCCAGCTTCCGTGGCGGCCTTTGAAGGAATATGGCCGTGTCGAAGTTGGAGTTGTGACAGGCTCCAACGGCTTTTTCATCGTGTCCCAGGCCAAGGCAGAAACATTGGGAAACGGCAACCACCTGACACCGATCATTACCAGCGCCCGCGACCTACGCGGTATCCGGCTGGACACTGATGACTTTAGGCTCTTGGTCGAGCAAGGCCGTCCTCTCTTCTTGATACACGTCTCTGAGCCAGTTGAGAGTCTGCCGCCACAATTGCGAGACTATCTGTCGAGCGGGACTCGTCAGGGTGTCCACCGGCAATTCAAGTGCAGAAATCGCGAGCCGTGGTACACGGTGCCAAGCGTTTGGCCCGCAGATGCGTTGCTTTTGCGGCAAGCTGGTGACATGCCCAGGCTGGTTCACCTGTCTAAGAAATGCGCCTCTACAGACACCATTCACCGGGTGCGGTGGAAGCGGCCTTCGCTTGGAAAACGGCACGTGGTCAGTTTCCTCAACACGTGGACATTGATCGCCTGCGAACTCACGGGCCGAAGCTACGGAGGTGGGGTCCTTGAGCTGATGCCCAGCGAGGCAAACGATATCCTATTACCGCCACCTGTAGATCAACTCGACGCAGTGTTTGAGGAGGTAGACGCCCTGGTCAGGTCACGCCACATCAACGAAGCAGTTGAAATGGTAGATAAGGTTGTCACTCTCCCAAGCATAACGACCTCTCAGTACAAAATCGCCCGCGACATACTAGCCAAGCTCGTCATGCGAAGGAAAACGAAACACAATGGTTACCA
>CAYGWJ010000424.1:0-8183 GCA_964353405.1 uncultured Anaerolineae bacterium | reverse complement strand
CCACCACGCGCCGATGCCGAGGATGATGCGGTCAGGCGCCAGGTCGTCGAGCGTGAGATGCGTCGTGGAGGTGATGGGCGGGGTGGGCGTCCAGTTGTGGAGGACGCCGGAGCCGATCCTGATCTTGCTCGTCACGGCGGCAAAGGCTGCCATCGGCACGATGGCGTCGCGCACAAGACGGCTTTCGGCCTGCCACACGGCCTCAAAGCCTCGGCTCTCCGCGTACTGTACATACTCCATCCCTTCGCGGATGGGATGGGCATCCTGCAGGTACAGGGCGACTCGTTCGGTCATGGGAATACTCCTTTCCAGTTTGATGAGGACGACATGGGGAGAGATATGATTCGTCCTTCGTCATTGGTCTGCTGATAAATCGTACTCTAAAAGAGGGTGGGCGTCAAGCGTGAGTTGCTTCAGGTCGGCCGGCGTGTCCAGGTCGAACGCCACTGTGGGCGAACAATAGACGTGAAGCGCCAGTAAGGAAGTCTCGGCTTGCGCGCAGTGCTCGTAGAAACTTGCTGGGCCAAAGGCAAAGTGAATCGCATCCGGCGGACGCAACAGCAGCGTGTTCGTCCCTTCGCCGTGTGCGTCCGGCGCGATGACGACTGATCGCGGCTCACGCAGCAGGTTGACCATAGACGTGATGTCATTCGGCGTCAGGAGCGGCAAGTCGGCGGGAAGAACGAGAATCGCCTGCGCGCCGTGTGACAGGGTCCACTCGCGCGCCTGATTCAGCGCCGCGTTCAAACCGGATTCGCTTTCGGCCAGCGCGATCGAGCCTCGACGCCGAGCGATGTCGAGCGCGGTCATGTCTCGGCTGATCACACAGGTCGCAAGATGCAGGTCGCAAGACGCCAGCGTGTCGAGCGTGCGCGACAGCAGCGCCCGCGCGGTGGCCGCCCGAACCGGTTTGGACATGACCGGGCTGAGGCGGCTCTTGGCGCGGCGAAAAGGTTTGACTGGAACGATGGTGAAAATATCAGGTATCACGTGTCAAGCCTCGGCTCATGCCCGGATGAAGCGAGCCAACTCGAGCGTCTCTCGCGCCAGCCGCGCCCGGTCGGCTCGGTCACGCATCAGCGTGTCGGTGACGAGAACGCGCATGTTCAATCTCTCAATGTCAGTGCGCTGGTCGGCATCCATAGGGTCAATCACAAACCCATCGAGAAAGTCGGCATAGTGCTGTGCGACGGCGAGCGCGGTCGGCTCTTGTCCCAACTCGCGGAACATCTTGGCGGCGGGCCCCTTGACGGCTTGCCCGCCGATGATGGGCGACACTGCCACGGTGCGCTGCCCACGCAGTTGATCGCGCATATCCGCCAGGGAGAGGATGGGATCAATGCTGACGAATGGATTGGATGGACATAGCACCACAAGGTCGGCGCGGTCGAGTGCGGCTTGCACTTGCACGGGTAGCCGTGCGTGCTCGATGCCCTGTAAGTGGACGCGCTGAATCACCGGCTGCCACCCGCGGCGCACAAAGTAATCCTGAAAGGCGAGTGTGCCTTGGTCGGTTTCGACCAGCGTCGCCACAGTTGCATCCGTCATCGGCAGGATGTGAATGTTGGAGGCAATACCCAGCGAACGGCACAGCCGCTCGGTCACTTGCGTGAGGCGCTTGCCTTCGCGCAAGAGCAGAGTGCGGCGCAGGTCAATCGCCAGGTCGCGGTCACCCACGCGGAACCAGACATTCTCGCCAAGCCGTTCGAGCATGTCTAGTGTCTCGAACGTGTCGCCCTCGATGCCCCAGCCGGTCTGCGGATTGGCGAGGCCCGCCAGCGTATACATCACCGTGTCCAGGTCGGGGCAGACGCGCAGTCCCCACAGGTCAAAATCGTCGCCCGTGTTGACAATGACGGTCAGTGAACTCTTTTCGCTCGTCGCGTTTTTCAGCGACGGGGCAAGGGCTGGGGATGGGGGAGAGGATGCGCGCAAACACTGCGCCAGCCCATCGGCCAATCTCGCTCCACCCACACCACCGGCTAATGCGACCAGATTCATCGGTACACCACTCTTGACGTCAAAGGCTGAACCACTTTAGGCTTGGGCAGTTCAGCCGGATAGCCTAGCGTGATGAGCGCTTGCGGCTCCCAATCTGCAGGCAGGTCGAGCGCCAGGCGCGCTGCGTCCGGCGCAAAGAGCGGCGCGCACATCCAGCACGCGGCCAATCCCTGTGCGTGCGCGGCCAACAAAAGATTCTGAATGGCCGCCGCCACGCTCTGCATTGCCATGCTGCGTTCCGCGTTGCTGCGCCGCGCATCTGCAGACTGGTTCATGTCGGCCATCGTCATGCAGGCCAGGACGAGTGCGGGCGCAGACGTGCTGCGTGCATGCGAGCGGGCCACATCTGCATCAACGACATCCGGCGGGTCACCGTCAGCGAGCCGGTCAGCGCGGAGCCGCTCGCCCATCGCCGAGGCGAGTTGCTCTTTGGCTTCAGGTGAGGTAACGACGGCAAATCGCCACGGTTGGCGATTGTGCGCCGAAGGCGCATGGGTTGCCGCCTCGAGCGCTGCCTCAATCCGCCAGCGATCAACGGGCTGGTCGGCGTAGCGACGAATCGAGCGGCGAGTCCGGACAAGATCCAAGAGAGACAGGCGATCAGTCATCGCCGCGATTCTAGCTTGTTTTGGATGGATGGCAAGTCGGTGACTTGGCATTTCTGCTTCGTTCTGGGATAATCAAGCATATCGTTTTTCTGGAAAGCGAATGAAACCTTCGGCTGCGGTCAAAGCGTTCCTGGCCATCACGTTCTGGGGCGCGTCGTTTGTTGCCACCAAAATCGTATTGCGCGATGTCGCACCGCTCACCGTCATCCTGCTGCGCTTTGGGGTGGGTGTGATCGTGCTGGCGGGCATTGTCGTCGCACGCCGGCAGTTTACGTTACCGCGTAAGAGCGACCTGGGCTGGCTCATCTTTCTCGGACTCAACGGCATCACGGTTCACCAATTGCTGCAGGCCAACGGCCTGGTGACGACCAGCGCCACAAACTCGGGCTGGATGGTTGCGCTCACACCCATCTTTTCTGCACTGCTGGCCTGGCTCATCTTGCACGAATTGTTCGGATGGTTAAGGGTTTTGGGCCTGGCTCTGGCGACATCTGGCGCGATTCTCGTCATCAGCCGGGGAGAGTTGAGCCGGGGACTGCTCAACATTCCTGCCACACCCGGTGATTTTTTAGTGCTCCTCAGTGCTCCCAACTGGGCGCTGTTCACCGTCCTGTCCAAGCGCATCGTCAATCCGACCCAGCGGGTCGTGTCGCCCGCGCTGATGCTCACGTACGTGATGGCGTTCGGCTGGCTGGCGATCCTGCTGCTGTTCCTGGGCGCGCGCGGCTGGCTCGACGTTCCGCGCCTGACGGTGGCCGGCTGGGGCGGCATCTTGTTCCTGGGGGTCTTGTGCTCCGGCGTGGCCTACACCTGTTGGTACGATGCGCTGGAGGCGGCCGGTGCTAGCCAGGTGGCCGCGTTCCTCTACCTTGAGCCGATCGTCACCGTGATCGTCGCCTCGACGCTCATCGGCGAGCGAGCGACGTGGGCCACACTGGTGGGCGGGGCGGTCATTTTGTTGGGCGTGTGGTTGGTGAACCGGCAGACAGCCGGGAGTAAAGAGAGTGGCGTGAAAAGAGCGGAGAGTCAGGCATGAAGGCAGTGTCTTGGCGCGTGATGTTTTCGGCAGTGGTGTTGTGCAGTCTGGCTTGGGCGGCGCGGTGGTTTCCGGCGAACGAACTCGCGTCACTCGATGCGCAGACCCAGTTCGGTTGGCAGATTGTCCGCATCGCCTACCGTGACCGCGCCGACCTCGACCGGCTGGCCTCGAAGTTGGATGTGTGGGAGGTTGATCCCGATACGAATGCGCTCGTCGCTCGTGTTAATCCAGAGGAGTATAACGGGTTGTTGAGCGAAGGGTACAGCGTTGTGGTGGACGTGTCGCGCAGTCAGGCCAGCCCGTCATCGGTTGACTCTTGCTATCGCACGGTCAGCCAGCTCTATGCCGATGAGGATGTATTTGCCTCGACGTATCCCACGCTCACAGAAGTCATCACCCTCGGAACGAGTTACGAAGGTCGCCCGCTGCGCGTGCTCAAGCTCGCCAACAAGAATCACGCCGTATCGGACAAGCCTCGCTTTTTCCTGATGGCGAACCTTCATGGCCGCGAGTTCATCACGCCCGAAGCGGCGATGCAGTTCGCCCGGTTGTTGCTCGAAGGTTATGGCCGCGACGCCGAAGCAACGTGGCTGCTCGATTGGCATCAAGTCTATGTGCTTGTCACGGCAAATCCTGACGGTCACGCGCACAATGAGACGAACTTTGTGTACTGGCGCAAGAATGCCAATCCAGAGAATCAGGCAATCTGCACGCCGGACTATCTGGGCAATGGTTATGGCACGGACTTGAACCGCAACTCTAGTTTTGGGTGGGGCGGCGGCGGCTCGAGTGGCGACCCGTGTGACCCAGTTTATCACGGCGCCGGTCCCGCGTCCGATCTGGAGACGCTGGCGATTCAGAACTATGTGGCGAGCTTGTTCCCCGATCAGCGTGGGCCGCTCATCACCGATGCCGCGCCGCTCACGACGACCGGTATTCTGGTCTCGCTCCATAGCTACAGCAACCTGGTCTTGTGGCCATGGGGATATACCAGCGATCCCGCTCCGAACGATGCTCAGCTCAGGCAACTCGGCGTCAAGCTGGCGAGCTACAATGGTTACACCCCTCAGCCTGCGAGCGGGCTATACCTGGCGTCCGGCACCACGGACGATTGGTCGTATGGAACGCTGGGCATCGCGTCGTATACGTTTGAGATGGGCGGAGCCTTGGATGACTTTTTGCCAGCGTGTGATCGCTATGCTGCGCTCATCCAGCCTAACCTGGCGGCTTTGCTCCATGCGGCTCGGGTCGCTCGCGCACCCTATCAACTGAGCGACGGGCCGGAGGCAGTCGCTCCGACCGTCACCGTGGCTTTTGGCACTGGCGTCATTTCCAGCACAGCTTACCTCACCGCGACGATCACCGCTCCGAGCGGGGTGATCTCGGCTGCGCAGGCTTGTGTAGATACGCCGCCATGGGCCGGGGGTAAGCCGCTGGCTCTGTCGGCTGCCGACGGGACGTTCAACCAGGCAACAGAAACCGTGGGCGCTGTTCTGGATACCTCGGGTTTGGAGTTGAGTCGCCACACCATTTTTGTGCGCGGCCAGGATGCGCTCGGCAACTGGGGGCCGGTCTCGGCAGTGTCTCTCGACCTGACGCCATGGCACATGGCTTACTTGCCATTGATTGCCAAGCCATAGAAAGCCTCCCCGGCCTTGAATAGCCGGGCGGGATTCCGGCGTTTGACGTGCATCGCATCGTCACGTATACTTGCAAGCGGATTGCCTGCAGTCCAACATGGTTTCAACCAACTCTTTGTGATCCGGGAGACCAACATGAGATCGGTGTATGTGACCTCGATTCAAACCTTCTCTGGCAAGACGGCCATCTGTTTGGGGGTGAGCCGCCAGATGCAGGCCGATGGCTTCAAGGTTGGCTATTTCAAGCCGCTGGGCACTCAGCCTCGCCAGCCCAGCGTGGCGGGGTACTGGGATAAAGATGCGCTCTTTGCCAAGCAGGTGCTCGGCCTGACCGAGCCGCCGGATGTCCTTGCGCCCGTCTGCCTGATGCCCGAATTCGTCCAGGAGCAATTGACCGGCGCTTCGACTGACCTGACCACGGTCGTCGTCGAAGCGTACAATAAAGTGCGGCAGGACAAGGACGTGGTGGTTGTGGAAGGCGGCGCCTCCTTGCGCGAAGGCTACGCCGTCGGACTGGCGACGCCCAAAGTGGCCCGGATGCTCGGCGCTCCGGTGCTGGCCGTGGTCAAATTTGATGGCGATGTGCAGGTGATTGACGATGCTCTGTCTGCCCAGGCTCAAATGGGCGATCAGTTGATTGGCGTGGTCATCAACAGCGTACCGGCCGATAACTTGCAGTTTGCCCGCGAGGTGGCCAAGCCGGCGTTGGAGCGCCGCCGCATCGGCGTGTTTGGCATCTTGCCCGAAGAAGGCCGCTTGCTGGCTACGAGCATCGGCGAGATTGCCGATGCCGCCGACGCGCAATTCCTTTGCCATGCCGACAAGCGCGATGTGCTGGTGGAAAAGCTCGTCGTCGGCGCGATGGGCGTGGAAGAAGCGCGCGCGCGCATCAGCAAGATTCCCAACAAGGCCATCATCACCGGCGGCGACCGCGGGGACATGATCGGGATGGCGCTCGATACATCGGCCAGGCTCATCATCCTCACCGGCAACCTGATGCCGAACCCGGATGTGCTGCACCGCGCGGTGGATCTGGGCGTGCCGGTGGTGCTCGTCCCTTACGACACACTGCAGACGGTCGAGCGCATCGAGCGTTTCTTTGGCAAGGGCCGCCTGGCGCATCGAGAAAAGCTGGCGCGCTTCAAGGCCTTGCTGGCCGAGCACTTTGATTTCAAGCGGCTGTATGAGCGGATGGGATTGGGAACCGGGAACTAGAGAGCTGTTCTAAAGCGGGTACGCGTGCAGCTCGGAGCCAGCTATCGCCCTGGTCTTTGAAGGGGGTCTTGCCAGAACCAGGCGGCAAGTGAAGCGGGTCGTTGGCTTGCACGCCCGCGCGTTTGACTTTTCCCCGCGCGAGGAATACAATTGCCCCTGTCGCCGCCCGGCGACCCGCACCGGCGCCACCGATTGAGCCAAGACAGAGCCGGCATGATGCGGACGACAAGTGGTGATATACTTTTACCAAGATTAAAGGTGTCGAAATATGGAAGCAGTAAAAGTGCGACAAGTCATCGCCAAGGATGGCGAAGTCTTGGTCACAGGCTTACCTTACCGGAAAGGACAGGCCGTCCAAATCATTGTGTTGCCTCAGCCCACGACTCTTCCGCCGCGCGAGCGCCTGACCGTAGGACGCCTCCGCAAGTCAGGATTGATTGGCCTGTGGCGCGACCGCGATGACATTGGAGACAGCTCTGCCTATGCCCGCCAACTACGGGAACAAGCTCAGCGGCGCGGAGACATCCACTATGATCCTGCTCGATAGTGACGTGCTGGTTGATTTGCTGCGCCAGTATCCCCCGGCCATAGCGTGGTTCGACGCGCTGCATGAGGATGAAGAACAGGTCACACTTGCGCTCCGCGTTTCGCTGCCACGATGCGGACACAGGCAACTGTGTCGTTTTGCCGTTTGACTTTTCCCGGAGCAGGGAATACAGTTTCCCCTGTATCGACTCCACTGACTGAACCAGACACATTTAGGAATCATTCAGCGGCAGTTTTACGATGGCGCACTTGCCACGCCCGATGTGCTGACCAAATTGGCGGAATATGCCATCATGCCGGACAAACTGACTGCCGGCAAGGCGTTGATGGGCGCCGTCGAAGCGGCGAGCATCGCGCAGGCCAAAGAGCGCGGCGAAGCGCAGAACGCAGCCGTTGGCCGATAGCCATGGCAGATGGCCGACCTCGAATGGCTTGTAGCGGACGAACCGTCGCTGCAAGCCAATGTGCTTTTTGCAGTATTCGGCGGACGCGGTATAATTGAATGCGCATTACGCAGGTCGCATCACGCACTGGTAAATCAATCGCCTTGAACAGCGAGGCGTACACAAGGAGATACCCATGTCATACATCGAATCCATCAATGCTCGCGAGATTCTTGACTCGCGGGGCAATCCGACCGTCGAAGTGGAAGTGGGGCTGGACGACGGCGCGTTTGGGCGCGCGGCAGTTCCGTCTGGCGCGTCCACCGGCGCGCACGAGGCGCTGGAGCTGCGCGACGACGACAAGAACCGCTATGGCGGCAAGGGCGTGCTCAAGGCCGTCGAGCATGTCAACACGGCCATCGCAGACGAGCTGCTCGGCTGGGAAGCCACGGACCAGGTGGGCATTGACGAGATGCTCATCGAGCTGGACGGCACGCCGACCAAAGCCAATCTGGGCGCCAACGCCATCCTGGGCGTTTCGCTGGCCGTGGCCAAAGCGGCGGCCGATTCTGTGGCGCTGCCGCTGTATCGCTACCTCGGCGGCGTGGAAGCGCGCACCTTGCCCGTGCCGATGATGAACATTCTCAACGGCGGCAAACATGCCGACAACTCGACCGACCTGCAAGAGTTTATGATTCTGCCCGTCGGCGCGCCAACGTTCGCCGAGGCGTTGCGCTGGTGCGCGGAAACC
>CAYGWJ010000423.1:0-18404 GCA_964353405.1 uncultured Anaerolineae bacterium | reverse complement strand
ATCTATTCTTCTGCTTTCAACACTGTCCAATGAGGAGGTACGAGTTTGGATACGCAGACTCAACAACAGCTACGTGAGTGGCGTAGTGAGTGCCTTAAGCGAGTTCGCGCTCAACTCCGGTACAGGGACGTGATCTATCCTAGTTGGGATGAGAAGAACAATAGATATTTCTTCAAGCTGAAGAACGGCGAGCTTGTAAGATTGCCCGACAAGGAGGCTGGAAACTATGTCTTCTATAGCCGCCGGAATGGGACTCCCGTCTATGTGGGGGAGACTGATAATCTTAAGAGACGGCTTGAGAATCACTGCAGAGTTTCCGGAACCAGCGTTTTCAAGCGGCGTTGGGTACGCCACTGGATAGGATCGCAGACCTCTGAACCAGACGTTGTTCGTTTCATCCACTCGCACATGTTTTTGAAATATCTGATCGTGCCTTTCGGACGTTGTGAGATAGAAGCTGATCTGTGTGCTGTCTGGAAACTAAGTGGCCCCCAGTCTGTCGATTTGCAAGTGTTCTGATCGCGGGGGTCGATATACTGCCTGGCATACAGGGTATATGCAATACTTTGGGTGCTCTTCTCTGTACTTTGGCCATTTCGCCTTTGCTGAAATGCTCGGATGGAGAGGGCGGTTCATTGGCACGTTGAGGAGGTACAAACCTTATGAAACCAGCACCGTTTGACTATTATGCACCTACCAGCGTCCTAGAAGCGTTGGATCACGTGGCGCAACTGGGCTACGACGCCAAGATATTGGCCGGAGGGCAGAGCCTCGTCCCCACGATGAACTTTCGCCTGGCTCAGCCCGCCGCGTTGATTGACCTGAACAACATTCCCGAACTCTTTTACATCCGCCCGGCCGACGACGGTGGTGTGCTCATCGGGGCGATGACGCGCCAAAGCATCGTCGAGCGCGACCCGCTCATTGCCGGGCGTTCGCCGCTTGTGCGTGCGGCCATGCCCTTTATCGCCCATCCGCAGATTCGGACGCGCGGCACGTTCGGCGGCTCGATTGCCCACGCCGACCCGGCGGCGGAATTGCCAGCCGTCACCGTCGCGCTGGGCGCGCGTTATCGCGTCCGTAACAAAGCCGGTGAGCGATGGATTGCCGCCGAGGAATTTTTCGTCAGCCTGTTCACCACGCTGCTGCAACCCGATGAACTCTTGGTGGAAATTGCGCTGCCCCCCATGCAGCCGCGCAGTGGCTGGAGCTTTCAAGAGGTGGCCCGTCAAAGGGGCGCCTATGGATTAGTGGGCGTCGCCGCCGTGGTCACATTGGATGAAAAGAAACGCTGCCAGCAAGCGCGTATGGTATTCCTGAGCTGTGGCGAAAAACCCATGCTGGCCCAGCACGCAGCCAAGACACTCTTGGGTCAAGCGCCGACGCCCCAAGCCATCCGCGCCGCTGCTGAAGTCGCCGCGAAAGATGATGTTGACCCAAGCAGCGACATTCACGCTTCGGCAGACTATCGCCGTCACCTGGTCAAGGTATTGGCCGTCCGCGCTTTGACGGAAGCCTTTGATCGCGCGAATACCTGATACCCAATACCCAATACCCAATACGTGAACTCTTGGGAGACTGACGATGACCCATCTACTTGCGATAACCGTTACCGTAAATGGCGTTCGGTATGAGAGAACTGTCGAGCCGCGTCTGTTGCTGGTTGACTTTATTCGGCACGAACTCGGCCTGACGGGCACGCACGTCGGCTGCGAGCATGGCGTGTGTGGCACGTGCACGGTTCTGTTCGATGAGCAGCCCGTTCGCTCGTGCCTGATGTTTGCTGTGCAAGCTAACGGCCACGAGATTCGTACCGTCGAAGGATTGGGGACGATAGACAAGCTGCATCCTCTTCAGGAAGCGTTCCGGGAAGCGCATGCTTTGCAGTGCGGTTTTTGCACGCCGGGCTTTTTGATGACGTTGGCGCCGTTCCTGGAAGAAAATCCCAGACCGTCCGAACAAGAAATCCGCGAGGCTCTTTCCGGGAATCTCTGCCGCTGCACCGGCTATCAACACATCATTGACGCAGTCAAGCTGGCTTCGCAAGGAATGGAGGTGAAGCCATGACGACGAAATACGTTGGGCAACGTGTGACGCGCAACGAAGACCCGCGCCTGCTGACCGGGCAAGCCCTGTTTGTGGACGATGTAGACCTGCCCGGCATGTTGCACGCGGCGTTTCTGCGGAGCGACTATGCTCACGCCCGCATCAAGAGCATTGACGCCTCGGCTGCTCGTAACCACCCGGGAGTGGTGGGTGTTTACACGGCAGAGGATATGGGTGACTTTTGGAAACCCGGGCCGTTACTGGTGCCTGCACCCCATTCGATCAAGGGCCTGATTTTCAACAAGCGCACTCAGATTCCGATGGCGCGCGCTGGAGATAAAGTGAGGCACGTGGGCGAGCCGATGGCCGTCGTCATCGCCGAAAGCCGCTACGTCGCCGAAGACGCCCTGGCCGATATCGTGGCTGACCTGGAGCCGCTCGAAGCGGTGGTGGATTTGGAGCGCGCGCTCGAGCCGGGCGCCCAACTCATCCATGAAGAACTGGGCACGAACCTGGCGTCATACGTTCTCCAGGAAAAGGGCAATTATGAGCAGGCCCGTGCGCAGGCCGATGTGGTCCTCCGGCGGCGTATTGTCGTTGACCGGGGCGTGGCGGCGGCGTTGGAGAATCGCGGCTATGTCGTCCAGTGGAACGCCAAAGAGCAAGAGTTGACGATGTGGGCCACCACGCAAGCGCCCATCGCGCTCCGCAATATGCTGTCCGCGACGCTAGGGATTTCTGAAAATCAGATGCGCGTGATCGCGCCATTCGTTGGCGGAGGTTTCGGCCCCAAGATCATGTTGTGCCAGCCGGAGGAGGTGCTGCTCGGTTGGGCGACGATGAAGCTGAACCGGCCCATCAAGTACATCGAGGATCGCCGGGAGAACTTTCTCGCCACGACCATGGAGCGCTCACAGATCCACGAGGTCGAGATCGCTCTCGCGCGCGATGGCAAGCTCCTCGGTTTGAAGGATGTGTTTGTTCACGACACCGGCGCGTACGATCCTTACGCGCTGACTGTGCCGCTCAACACGCAGACCCACACGATGGGGCCTTACGAGATTCCGAACTTTCACACCGAATTCAAGATGGCATTCACCAACAAGATGATCGTCACGCCGGTTCGCGGAGCGGGGCGTCCGCAAGGCGTGTTCGTCATGGAGCGAATGATGGACCTGGCGGCCAAAGAGCTGGGCATGGACCGGCTCGAGATCCGGCGCAAGAACATGATCCCGGCCGATGCTTTCCCGCACGAGCAGGGCATCATTGGCCAGGACTTTATCCAGCTCATCTATGACAGCGGCGACTATCCCGCGACGCTGGAAAAGGCCCGGCAGATGATCGGTTACGACAGGTTCCTCGCGGAAGAACAGCCGCGTCTGCGCGCTAAAGGCAAGCACGTGGGCATCGGCATCGCGTGCTTCACCGAGGGCACCGCCGTTGGGCCGTATGAGGGAGCGCGCGTCACCGTCGAGTCCAGCGGCAAGGCGAGCCTGGTGACGGGTGTGGGCACGCAAGGGCAGGGGCACTTTACCTCGTTCGCTCAAATCGTGGCCGACCAGTTGGGAGTGGACGTGCGCGATGTGCGCGTGGTCACGGGCGACACGGCCCAGTTCCATTGGGGCACGGGCACTTTTGCCAGCCGTGGCGCAACCGTTGCAGGCAACGCCGTCAACGCCGCCGCAGGCGCCGTCCGCGCCAAGATTCTGAAACACGCCAGCAAGGCCCTGGGCGCGCCGGAAGAAGAACTGGAAATCGTCAATGGCCAGGTGCGCGTGGCCGACATTCCCGAAAAATCCATCAGCTTGAGCGAGTTGGCGATGAGGGCCAACCCGATGCGCGGATCGGTCGAGCCGGGCACCGAGCCGGGCCTGGAATCTACTCAATACTTTGGCCCCAAGTATGGCGCCACCGCGGCTGGCGCCGTCGCCATGATTGTCGAGGTAGACACGGAGACGATGCTGGTGGAGGTCAAGCGATTCGTCATTGCTCACGATTGCGGCACCGTGCTCAACCCGCTGATCGTGGACGGCCAGGTTCATGGCGGCGTGTCTATGGGCATCGGCCAATCGTTCTACGAAAAGCTGATCTATGACGAGAACGGCCAACTGCTCAATGCTTCGTTTGCCGATTACCTGTTGCCCAGGTCAACCGACATGCCGCACGTCGAAATCGGCCATCTCAACACGCCCTCGCCGCTCAACCCGATGGGTTCTAAAGGCGTTGGCGAAGCTGGCGCGATCCCGACTCCCGCGTGCTTTGCCCAGGCCGTCGAAAACGCGCTGGCTGACTATGAGCTAGAGATTCTAGAGACGCCGTTAAGCCCTAATCGTTTGTTCGAGTTGTTGCAGTCTCGGTAGACGTGGTTTTGTCACCCTGAACGGAGTGAAGGGTCTCTGCCTTGCGTGAAAGAGATTCCTCGCTTCGCTCGGAATGACAGAGCTTCGCTCGGAATGACAGAATCTCCAATACCAATACCTAATAACGGAGCTAACTCAATGAAGCTAGACGGCGAATACCTTTTCAACGGCCCTCGTGAACAAGTGTGGAAACTCGTGCGCGACCCGGACGTGCTTGCTACGGCCCTGCCCGGCACGCAAAGCCTGAACAGAATCAGCGACACCGAGTTCGAGGGCGTCATGCACCTGAAAATCGGGCCGATGGCCGGGGACTTTACCGGCAAGCTGCTCGTGTCCGACGAGGTCCCGCCGGAGAGTTGCACGTTGACGGTGGATGGCAAGGGCGCCGCCGGCTTTGCCAAAGGCACCGGGCATGTGCAGTTGACCGAACAGCCCGATGGCAAGACACTGATGAAGTACACGGGCGATTTCCAGGTCGGCGGCAAGTTGGCAGGCACGGGCCAACGGATGATAGACACTGTGAGCAAGAGCATGGTCAGGCAAGGCTTGGAGGCACTCAATAAAGCATTGGAGGCGCGCATGGAAGCAAAAGACAAAGGTCAGGAAGTTGAACACAAGCCTCCGACAGAAACCGAGTTCGCCGGGGCAGTTGCTAAGGACGCGGTCAAGGATATTTTGTCCATCGCCGAAGTTCGGATGGTTTTGTACGTCGTGCCTGTGGCCATCGCTCTCGCCATCATCTCCATGATTCTGTCCAGGTGCGGAGGCTGATAGCTTGGTTTGTCCTGGTTGTATCGTTTTCTCAGCGAGAAACTCCGGCTAGGACCGACGTGGTGGAAGGAGGTGCACTATAACTCGGATCAGGTGACTGCGCTACTCGATACTGGGGGCCATGTGTGCCCGACGCTACTCGATCTATGCACTCGGCAAGCTTGTTCACTCATGCGAAGGAGGTATGACTCAAATGGCTGCTGTAACCGCTCCCGCCCCCAAAGTGCTGGGCTATCTGCCGAACGATAGACCGGCCTGGGGGAGAATGATCCTCTTGGGCTTTCAACACGTCATCACCATGTTCCCGGCCACGGTGTTGTGCGCCTTGCTCATGGGCTTTAATGTGAGCACGGTGTTGACCATCACGGGCCTGGGCACCATTGTGGCTTTGGTCGGCTCAAAGCTGAGCATGGGCAAGTACATTCCTCTCTACTATGGCTCCAGCTTTAGCTACATCGCCGCCGTGACGGCCATTACCAAAGTCAAGTTCGGGGAAGTTGCCCCCGACCATATCCTGTCCGTCGTGCAGGCCGGCTTTATCGCCACGGGCGTGATCAACGTCATCGTCGGGTTGATCATTCGCCTGGCCGGCGGCAAACAAGCGCTTGACAAAGTATTGCCTCCGGTCATCACAGGCTCGGTCGCCTGCACCATCGGCATCGGCCTGGGCGCCTCGGCGCTGAACATGGCCAGTGGTGTGGCCGGGAACATTGCCACTGGCGCTGTCAATTGGTGGATCGTGGCCATCGTCACTTTGCTGGCTGCCATTCTTTTCTCGGTCTACCTGCAAGGCAAGGGCTTTATCGGCATGTTGCCGATCTTGCTGGGCGCGATTGTGGGTTACATCGTCGCCATCCCGTTTGGCCTGGTGAATTTCTCGGTGATCGGCACGACGGCCTTGATCACTGCGCCGCACTTTACCTTCCCCGTCTTCAACGACCCCTTGACCCTGACGGTGATCTTTGGCGTCGGCATCATGGCCATCGCCACCATCCCCGAGTCAACGGCGCACCTGTACCAGATCAGCCTGTACGTGGATCACCTGGCCGAGGAGCAAGGGCGCGAAAAGCTCAGACTGAGCAACTATATCGGCCTGAACCTGATGCTGGATGGTCTCGACGACCTGGTCAACGGCCTCTTTGGCAGCACGGCCGGCACCAACTATGGCGAGAACAACTCGCTCATGGTCATTACCCGCAACTACTCTGGCCCGGTGTTGTTAACGGCTGGCGCGATCGCGATCCTGCTGGGCTTTATAGGCCCGCTGAGAGATATCGTGTACAGCATACCCACCGCTGTCAGTGGCGGCTTGTCTATTTACCTGTTCGGCGTCATCGGCATGCAAGGTATCGCGCTGATGATGGCTGAGAAGGTGAACCTGTTCGATCCCAAACAGCTCGCCATCGGCGCCACTATCTTGATCGTCGGCATCGGCGGGAACATCGGCTACCCGGGTGGGTTCTTGCCCTTCCCCATCCTGCAGGGCCTCTTCCCCCAGGGCTTGCCGGCTATCGCCACTGGTGCTGTGGCAGGCATCCTGATCAACTTGATCTTTGTGTTCTTCAAGCCACCCGAGGAGCGCCTCGCGCCTTCTGAGATGCGCTAGGCTCTAACCCTGCGGTAAGTTGACAAGACTCCCGGTGTCTGGCCGACGCCGGGAGTCCAATCTCTAATCTCCAAGCTCTATTACCTGATACCTTCTAACAAAGGAGGTGTTCTATGCCCGATGCAATGCAGACAGGGCAAGCTTTTCATACTCCAACGCCTGTTCTTCCTTCTTTTGATTACGTCCGGCCTGCCACGCCGCAACAAGTGGCCCGGCTCTTGCGCGCAAGTAATGGACAGGCTCGCCTGTTTATGGGCGGCACGGACGTGTTCGTCCGTATGCGCGATGGTCTTATCGCCCCTAAAGTCTTGATTGACGTAAAGCACTTGCCCGGTATGCGCGAGGTCAAGTTCACCAAGCGCCATGGCCTGGTCATCGGCGCAGCCGTGGATATGAACTCACTGGCGAGACACCCGGCAGTGGTGGAACATTATCCCGTGCTGGCCGAAGCGTTGCATTCCGTCGCGTCGTATCAACTGCGCACACGGGCGACGATGGGCGGCAATTTGTGCAACGCTTCTCCGGCGGCCGATACTGCCCCAGCCGCACTCGTGTTGGAAGCCAAGATGATCGTGCAGGGCCGGCGCGGCGAATACCCAATACCCATTACTACATTCTTCCTCGGCCCCGGCAAAACTGCCCTCAAACCCGGCGAGTTCTTGCTGCGCATTGAAATCCCGCCTGCGCCCAAAGGGGCGGTGAGCCGCTACGTGAAGCTGGGCCGCAACGCTCTGGGTGACCTGGCGATTGTGGGTGTGGCGGTGTTGGGTTATCCAGACAAGAAAGCCAAATCCGGCTATCGCTTCCGCATCGCATTGGCATCCGTCGCGCCGACACCCATCCGCGTGCCGGAAGCCGAGGCAATCCTGGCGGCATCGCCCATCACGTCCGACGTGATCGAGACGGCCGCCACGGCTGCGATGGAAACCGCAAGGCCAATTGACGACGTGCGTTCCAGCGCGGCGTATCGCAGGGCGATGGTCAAGAACTTGACCAAGCGAGCTATAGCCGAGGTCTGGGAGAAACTCGGTGAATAGGTCTTGAACTGGCGTGATCCTCATTAATGGCGCAACAGGCAAAACCGGTCGAGCCGTCATCCGTGCGCTGATTGCCAAAGGCGCGAGTGTTCGCGCGCTGGCACATCGGCCGGATCAAGTTCAGGCAATGCAAGACCTGGGCGCGCACGAGATCGTCGTCGGCGACATGCTCGATCAGGCGACGATGGCGAGCGCTACAAGCGGAGCGCGAGCGGTCTATCATATCTGCTCCAACATGAATCCTGACGAGGTCGCCATAGGCCAGGTCGTCATCGCTGCAGCTCGCTCTGCCGGAATCGAGCATCTGGTTTACCATTCCGTGCTCCATCCTCAGACACAAGCCATGCCGCATCACTGGCGCAAGCTGCGCGTCGAGGAGCAGTTGTTAGAGTCGGGCTTGACCTACACGATTCTTCAACCGGCGACCTATATGCAAAATGCGCTGGCCTATTGGCATCAAATCATGGAGCAAGGCGTCTATCCCGTGCCCTACGCAATCGAGGCGCGGCTGAGCATGGTGGATTTGGAAGACGTGGCCGAGGCCGCCGCGCTTGTCCTCACCGAACCGGGGCACAACGGCGCGACCTATGAACTGGCTGGCCCGGAGACGCTCTCGCAAGTCGAGGTCGCCGCGATCTTGAGCCAGCAGCTCGGTCGTCGCGTTCAAGCGCAGGCTGTCCCACTCGACGAATGGGAGCGCAAGGCCCGCGCTTCTGGCATGAGTGACTATGCAGTTGAGATGCTGAAAAAGATGTTTCGTTACTATGATGGCTTTGGCTTTTGCGGCAATCCGAATGTTCTGACATGGCTGCTTCATCGTCCCGTCACAACCTTTGCTGCTTTTGTCGCTCGAATTGCGCCCAAGCCAATCTCCAACACTTGCACCGTACGCAAGTGCAGGTGTCTCTAATATCCTTTTTGGGAGGTGAACATGGCATCACACAAAATCACATTGACCGTCAATGGCTCACCCGAAAGGGTTGACGTTCCCTCGAACATGACGCTGCTGCAAATGCTGCGCGAGCGGTTAGTGCTGACCGGCGCCAAGAATGGCTGCGCGGCGGGCGAGTGCGGCGCTTGCACCGTCATGATTACTTGGCCGGAGGCCAAGTACGGCGAGCCGGTCAATAGTTGCATGGTGCTTGCGGTGGAGGCCGATGGCGCCGAGATTGTCACCGTCGAGGGGCTGGCGCACGACGGGCGACTCGATCCGCTGCAGCAGGCCATCATCGAGCAGGGCGGAGTGCAGTGCGGCTTTTGCACGCCGGGCATCCTGATCTCGGCGCGGGCGCTTTTGGATCGGACGCAGGGCGCGCATCCGAGTGAATTCGAGATCCGCGATGCGCTCATTGGCAATCTGTGCCGTTGCACCGGCTATCTGCGGATTATTGACGCGGTCAAGCAGGCTGCAGACGCGACAGCGGGAGGGGCGTGATGAGCACAACCACAAGCATTCCCAGTCCCATCGGTGAGAGTATTCAGCGCATTGATGCGCGTGAAAAAGTGACGGGCGCGGCCAAGTTTGCCGACGACTTGCAGTTCGGGCCGGGCCTGCTGTATGCCCGCATCAAGCGCAGCCCTCATCCGCACGCGCTGATCAAAAAGATTGACGCAAGCCGCGCTTTGGCGCTGCCCGGTGTCAAGGCCGTGGCGACCGGCGCGGACACGCCGGGCTTTATCGGTCTATACTTGCAGGATCGGCACATCTTTTGCACTGACCGCGTGCGCTACGTGGGCGACCCGGTCGCGGGCGTGGCCGCTATCAACGAAGAGATTGCCGAGCAGGCGGTGAACCTGATCGAGGTAGAATACGAGGTGTTGCCGCCGGTGCTCGATCCGGAATTTGGCGTCAGCCCTGATGCACCCCTGCTTCACCCGGACCTGGGCACATACGAGGTTGTGCCATTTATCTTGCCCAAGCCGGGCACCAACATCGCCAATCATTTCAAGATTCGCAAGGGCGACGCAGACAGCGCGTGGAGTCAGTGCGCCGCCATCGTCGAGCGCAAGTACCGCATCCCTCACGTGCAGCACGTCCCCATCGAGCCGCACGTGGCGGTGGCGCTGGTGGATGAGACGGGCAAGGTGACGCTGTGGGGCAGCTCGCAATCGCCCTTTGCTCAACGCAATCTCATCGCCAAGACGCTGGGCATCTCTCAGAGCGATATGCGTGTCATCGCGCCTTATGTGGGCGGCGGCTTTGGCTCCAAGGCGGGCGTGAGTATGGAGGCGCTGGCCGTGGCGATTGCGATGAAGGTCCAAGGCCGCCCGGTCAAGCTGCGCCTGACGCGCGAAGAAGAATTCTTTACCTGCTTTGTGCGCCAGGGTCTGGCAGGCTATTTCAAGATGGGCTGCGATAAAGACGGCAAGCTGCTGGCGATGGAAAACAAGTTCTATTGGGATGGCGGCGCTTATACCGAGTACGGTGTGAATATGACGCGCGCCGCCGGTTACAGCAGCAGTGGCCCTTATGAAGTGCCCAACGTCAAGACCGATAGCTATTGCGTCTATACCAATCACCCGGTCACCGGCCCCATGCGCGGCTTTGGGATGCCGGAAATGCACGCCGGATTGGAACAGTGTATTGATGACCTCGCTCTTGCCATTGGCGTGGACCCGGTCGAGTTCCGCAAGATCAATTGCCTCAAGACGGGCAGCATCCTGGTGACGGGCAGCAGGATGCATCCGACCGGCTTGCCCGAGTGCATCGAAAAGGTCGCTCAAGCTATCGAATGGGGCAAGCAGGCTCCGCCCAGTGCGCCCAACAAGCGGCGCGGCAAAGGGATCGCTCTGATGTGGAAAGCGCCGGCCATGCCGCCTAACGCAGGGTCGTCATCATGGGTGCGCTTGAACGAAGACGCCACGCTGACGGTGGCCGTGGGCGGGCAAGAGCTCGGCCAGGGCACGTTCACCGTGATGGCGCAGATGGCAGCGGCGGCGCTGGGCGTCCCGGTTGAATGGGTCCGTATCGCTTCGCCTGTGGACACCCAGTACAGCCCTTACGAGTGGCAGACGGTCGCCTCGCGTCTGACGTGGAGCATGGGCAACGCCGTCGTCGCGGCGGCCAAACACGCGCGCCAGCAAATCCTTGAACTCGTCGCCGAGCACTGGAACGAAAAGGTGCAAGACCTGGACATTAAAGACGGCACGGTGATCTCGTACAAGTCCGAAGAGTCCATGCCACTCCACGACATGGTCGTGTACGGCTTGCCCAAAGAGGGCGACTGCGGTTGGCGCGGCGGCCCGGTGTTGGGACGCGGTGACTTTATGCCCACCTACGTCACCGGCCTCGATCCAGAGACCGGCCAGGGCGAGCGGGCTGTCGTTCACTATACCACCGGCGCTCAAGCTGTGGATCTGGAGGTGGACGTCGAGACCGGCCAGATCGAGATCATCCGGGGCGTGGCCGCGTTCGACGTGGGCAAGGCGATCAACCCGGAGATGGTCAAGGCGCAGATGGAGGGCGGCTTTGTGCAGGGGCTTTCGACCGCGTTGTTCGAAAGCCTGCAGCTCAAAGGCGGCGTGGTGCAGAATCCCAGCTTTGTAGACTATCGCATTGCCACCAGCGCGGATGCCCCGCTGGACATTCAAGCCATCATCGTCGAAGTGCCGCAAGACGATGGCCCGTGGGGCGCACGCGGCATCGGCGAGCACTCGATGGTGCCGACGATTCCGGCCATCGCCAACGCGATCTATGCTGCGGTCGGCATCCGGATGCCGGGCCCGCCGTTCACGGCGGAAAAGGTGTTCCTGGCGATGCAAGAGAAAAGCTAGAATTCTCACCGCAAAGACGCCAATGGCGCAAAGGCTCCGCCCTTGGTGTTTTTGATTATGCGCCATGGCAAGACAGTGGTAAAATATGCCCCAACATTTTGCCAAGGTTCGCCCCAACATTACAGCCAATTTGATTTGATGCTTTCTGCTTCCTGGATCCAGTGACATGAAGGATCAACAGAAAGACAGGGTACTCCAGGCATTCACCGCCCAGGCCGACAGCTATGCCAATAGCGCCGTCGTCGCTGCCGAAGAGGCACGCCGCCGCTTTGTCTCATTTGTTGGCCCGCAGGCCAGCGACCGTGTGCTCGACGTGGCGACTGGCCCTGGTTTTTTGGCCCTCCTCTTTGCCGAACAAGCCGCCGAGGTCGTGGGCATTGACTTGACTCCCGCCATGCTGGTCCGCGCTGAGGCGAACCGCCAGGCTCGCCAAATGAATACCCTCCGTTTTGAGCCGGGCGATGCCGAGACGCTTGCTTTCCCCGATCATTCGTTTGATATTGCGACGTGCGGCTCGGCCTTTCATCATCTGAGCGATCCAGCGCGCGTGTTGGCCGAGATGGTTCGCGTGGTTCGGCCCGGCGGCCGCGTGGCTTTGATTGACATTGTCACCTCCGAGATTCCAGAGCGGGCAGCGCGCCACAATCAACTCGAACAGTGGCGTGATCCCTCTCATACCCGTTGTCTCCCCTTGAGTGAATTGATCGCCCTGTTCGGGCGGGCCGGCCTGCGTGATTTGCGCGCTGCGACCTACGCTACGCCGCGCGAGCTGGACGAGTGGTTCGCCATCAGCCACACTCCGGCGGATGTGGCCGAGCGGGTACGGGACAGCTTTATTGCCTCCATGGCCGATGATGCCACTGGCCTGAACGTTCACTATGAAGGTGACCGCGTTTGCTTCAGCCACACCTTCGCCTGGGTCGTGGGAACCCTACCCCTAAAGCAACGCAGATGAGTAGAGTCGGCTGCGGCAGTCGGGGCCAAAAGGGGGTCAGTATCTTTACCTGGCCGGCAACGAATGAAAGGAGGTGAGTATTCCGATCGTTTCTAGTACAAGATTTCCAATCGCGCGGTTTCTCATCTTTTGTCCTAAGGAGGAGGATGATGTTCAAGTCTCGTAAACCAGTCAAGGCTCTGGCTTTAGTCGCCACATTGAGCCTGTTAGTTCCCATGTTTGCAGCATGTGCCCCGGCTGCTCCACCTGCTCAGCCTACCCAGCCCCCAGCACCCGCGGCGACCACGGCTCCCGCTACACCAGCCGGCCCAAGTGAGATTGTCTTGGGCGCGGCTCTCCCTCTCACGGGCGGGCAGGCGCGTGAGGGAGGATTCTTTAAAAAGACCTACGAGATGGCCGTCAAGGAGGTCAATGACGCCGGGGGTATCATGGTCAAGGAATATGGCCGCAAGATCCCGGTCAGGCTCATCATCTATGACGACAAGAGCGAGAATACGACCTCGGTGAATATGTACGAAAAGCTGGTCAACGAGGACAAGGTGAACGCCCTGTTAGGTGGGTATGGCACTCCCTTGATCCAGGCGCACACCGTCGTGCCGGGCAAGTACGAGATCCCCTACATCAATGGCGGCGGGGCCACAGGCGCCATCTATGCGCAGGGTAACAAGTGGATCTTTGGCATGCTGGCCAGCATCGAAAAGCTCGCGCTGACGTTGATGGATTGGCTCGTCGTCCAACAGGATGCGGGCAAGCTGCCCAAGCCGCTCAAGATCGCCCTCGTGGGCGAGAACACTTCTCATGGCCAAGAGTTCCGGAAGGGGATCAACGACCGCGCCAAGGCAGCCCCGGATCGCTTCCAGGTTGTGGTGGATGAGGCTTTTGAGCTGAACGCCAAGGACTTTGCGCCGCTGCTGCAAAAGGTCAAGGGCGCCAGCGCCGATGTCTTTCTGGCCGATGCCCGCCTGGCTGATTACACGTTGATGCAGCGGCAATACACGGAACTTGGCCTCTATCACAAGGTGATCAGCTATGGACCACGTGGCCCGGAGAAAGCCGCGCGGGATGCTCTCGGCGCTGCTTCCAACTATATCGTCGCTGCGAACTGGTGGTCGGCAGATCTCCCGTATCCGCAGGTCAAGGCCTTTGCCGACAAGTATCAAAAGACCTACAATGAGCCAGCCGAGTGGTTCCCGGCGCTGGGCTACGAAACCGCCCGTGTCCTGTTCAAGGCCATCGAAGATGCTGGCACTTTGGACAAGACCAAGGTCCGCGATGCGCTGGCCAAGATGGATATGAAGGGCTCCATCGTCGTGGGGCAGCGGGCCTACTTTGAGTCCAACGGGCAGATCAGCAACGACTATGTCATGACCCAGAATACGCCCGATGGCAAGGTAGTCCTCATCTGGCCCAAGGACATTGCAAATGGCGAGGCTGTAGTGCCGATTCCCAAGTAGTTGGGTATTGAGTATTGGGTATTGGAGGTCAAATCTCCAATACCCAATACCCGCTTGGCGGAGGTGTCTTTTGAATTTGACCTTCGACTCATTCTTGACGCTGCTGATCAGCGCCATCTTGTTGGCGGGCCTGTATGCAACCATGTCGTATGGTTTAGCCCTCATCTATGGCGTGATGAAAATCATCAACCTGGCGCACGCGGGCACGATGATGCTGGGCGCTTACACCGCCTTTGTTCTCATCACGACCTTGAAGGTCAATCCTTTTCTCGCGCCCCTGATTGTCGTGCCGCTCTTTTTTGTGCTGGGCATGTTCCTGCAGCGCATCGTTGTGCGGCGGGTGATGACGGCGCCGCCCATTTCGTCTCTCCTGCTTCTCTTTGGCGTCTGGCTCATCATGCAAAATGTCGCCTACCTGATCTGGAGCGGTGACACGCGGACCATTTTCACTCCGTACACGCTGTTGACGATCAAGGCCGGGCCCATCCCCATCTCTGTCAATCGCCTGGTGGTTTTTGCGGTTGGCGTTGTGTCCCTGGTGTTGCTCCACCAGTTTCTCACGCGGACCTACATCGGCAAGGCGATCCGGGCCACTTCGCAGGACGCTGACGCGGCCCGCCTGGTCGGCATCAACACCGACCGCATCATGATGATCGCCTTTGGGTTGGGGGTTGCGCTGGCGTCCCTGGCCGGGTCGCTCATGTCGCTAATTTTCGCCTTTGACCCGGACTTTGGCCGCAGCCACCTGCTCAAGAGTTTTTGCATCTGTGTCTTGGGAGGCCTGCAGAGTTTTGTCGGCGTTGCGCTGGGCGCATTGATCCTGGCCCTGACCGAAAACTTTAGTGTTGTGTTGGGGGTCAAGACGGCCTTGCAGGATTTCATCAGTTTTGTTCTCCTGGTTGTCGTACTGGTGGTGATGCCCGGCGGTCTGGCAAGTCTGTTCAACCACGAATGGCGGCCAAGCCTAAAGAGCCTGTTCAAGAGACGTTGAATCGGCATGTCCAACAATGCAAGAAGGGGGTGCGCTTGATACGCAAAATCCTCAACTGGCAGATAGGCCTGGGGGTGATCCTGTTTTTGCTGATGGCCTTGTTGCCGAGATTTCAGGCCGGGGGCAACTATCTCCAGACGCTTTCCTTTTGGACCTTGCTCTACATCTCGATGAGCGCGAGCTGGAACATCCTGGGTGGGTTTGCGGGGCAGACTTCTTTTGGGCATTCGGCTTTCTTTGGGCTGGGAGCTTATGTGACGGCCATCTTGTGGCTGCGCGGTGTGCCCCCGCTGCTCACCGTGCCGATTGCGGGTGTTGTCGCTACGGTCTATAGCGTTCTGATTGGCTATCCCACCTTGCGGTTGCGCGGCCCGTACTTTGCGATTGCCACCATCGGCGTAGGGGAGGCGACACGCATCTTGATGCTGAATATTGACGACTTGCTCAAAGGCTCGCCCCTCAGCTTTTTGTTGAGCAAGGCAGGTGTCTTCACCGGGGGCGCGAGTGGCCTCCCTCTGCCGACGCCGCCGAATATCAGGGCCTATGCACTCAGTTTCTACTACGGCATACTGGTCTTGACGAGTGTGGTCTTGTTCGTCACGGTCTGGGTGCGCAACTCCAAGTTTGGTCTCGGTCTGTTTTCCATCAATATGGACCCCGATGCGGCCGAGACGTTGGGCGTCAACACGGCCCGCTACAAGATCCTCGCCCTGATGTTGAGCGCGTTTCTGGTGGGCATTTGCGGCAGCGTCTATGCCCAGTACATCTTTTATATTGATCCCCAGACCGTCTTTGGCTTTTCGACCAGCATCTCTCTGGTGTTGATGCCCACCATCGGCGGAATTGGCACGATCTGGGGCCCGGTCCTGGGCGCGATTGTCTATACGGTGATCCAGGATCGCCTCTCGACGGCGCGTCTCATGTTTGCCGGGCAGACGATTGACCTGGTGCGCTTTAATCTTCTTTTGTACGGGGGGCTATTGGTCTTGATCATCCTGTTTGAGCCGAAAGGGATCGTCGGCCTGATTGAAAGGATCGCCCGGGCGGTTAGGGGTCTCGTCGAGCGCTTCAACCGGGTGATTCGGAATCGTACCAGGTCTGGCGGGGACACAGCCGCCCCGGCGGCCGGGAGGATGGTATCATGAGTGGCGCTCCTTTTGCCAGTCGGCCTGTTGTCTTGCGCGGCGAGAAGGTTAGCCGCTACTTTGGAGGACTGGCGGCTGTCTCGATGGTTGATTTCGAGGTCCCGGAAGGCGTCATCTTTGGTTTGATCGGCCCTAACGGGGCTGGCAAGACGACTCTTTTCCGCGTCATCAGCGGAGTCTATCCTCCTAGCACCGGGCGCGTCTTTTCCCGAGGCAAGGATATCTCTGGCCTCAAGCCACACCAGACGTGTCATCTCGGTATCACCAACACGCACCAGGTCGTCAAACCTTTCCGCGAGATGACCGTGTTCGATAACGTGCGCGTCGGCGCGAGTTTTGGCCGGGCCGGACAGGCTCGTGATTTGCGCCGCCGGGTACAAGACGTGCTCGAGTTCACGGGCCTGGCGCCCAAGGCAGACCAGTTGGCCCGCAACCTGACCTTGCCAGACCACAAACGCCTGGAAATTGCGCGCGCCCTGGCGACCCATCCGCAGATCCTCTTGTTGGACGAAGTGATCGCCGGTTTGAATCCAACGGAACAGACCCTCACCATGGCTTTGATTCAGCAGATTCGAGACCGTGGGATCACTGTTATCATGGTGGAACATGTGATGAAAGCCGTCATGGGTATCTGCGAATGGATCATGGTCTTGAACTATGGCGAAAAGATCGCCGAAGGCACTGCGTCCGAGATCGCCGGCGATCCGGCGGTGCAGACGGCCTATCTGGGCACGCGATTTGCTGCGAGCAAGCTGGCAGCAGAGTCGGTCGATGGCGAGGACGGCGACCATCCGGCTGGCGGGGCGGGGGGATAACATGCTGGAGGTGAACAAGATCAACGTTTCCTATGGTCAGGCCCAGGCCCTTTGGGATGTTTCGTTCCAGGTCAAAGAGGGCGAGATCGTGACACTGGTGGGATCCAATGGAGCGGGCAAGACCACAACCCTCAAGACGATCTCCGGCCTTCTTTCGCCAGCTTCTGGCCAGCTTGTTTTCAATGGCCAAAGAATTGATCGGCTGTCACCTCACCGGATCGTCGAGTTGGGCATCGCCCAGATCCCGGAAGGTCGCCGCCTGTGGCCGGATATGAGTGTCATGGAGAACCTAGAGTTGGGGGCCTATATCAAGCGGGCGCGAGGCGGGCTTGACCAGGGGTTACAGGAGGTCTACCAACTCTTCCCTCGCCTGGCGGAGCGCAAAAACCAGTTAGCCGGCACTCTTTCTGGTGGCGAGCAGCAGATGTTGGCGATCGCTCGAGGTGTTCTTTCTCAGCCTAAACTGCTCATGCTCGACGAGCCGTCTCTGGGTCTGGCCCCGGTCCTGGTGGAAGAGGTCTTTCGGGTGATTCACGAGATCAATAAACGGGGCGTCACCATCCTTTTGGTGGAGCAGAACGTCTTTCACGCCCTCGAGTTAGCTAGCCGGGCTTACGTTCTAGAGACCGGTCGGGTGATCCTGGAAGGGTCCGGTCGGCACCTGCTGCGCGACCAACACGTCAAGACGGCTTACCTCGGTTTTTGAGTCAGCACCGCAACCAGGCAGGCCGCCCTTTCGGTGAGACGCCAAGGACGCATAGGTCGCCCCTGGCGTTTTTAGCATTCGTTTGACCGCGCGGCGGGCCTGCCGTATAATTAGAGTCGTCACTGAATGACGGATGTGACGCTGCCGAGTCAGTGCGTTTGCAGAGAGCGGATTGGTTGAGGGGAGGTGACAATGGAAGTGGCACTGCGCGCGTTTCCGCCTGGAATTACGCAAGAAACCCTTACCCAGTTGCTGGAAGATACGCGCAATCGTGAAGAGCTTCTTCAGAACACCATTCGGCGCTTTGAACAGCGCTACGGTATTTCTCTAAAAGCGCTGGAGGCTCGCCTGGATCATGGAGAAGGCTCCGAGCATCCTGATTGGGAAGATTCTATCGAATGGCGTAATGCTGTCGAGACACTGCAACGCACACGCGTCATGCGGAGCTTGTTCGAATGGCTGCTGCGTTCGATCGTGCCGTCGCTCACTTCATAGCTGCGTGCCGATGTATCACGGCTGTCCACGATCTCGTCACCAAATGGAGGATCGAGCTGACCGGTGGGTACACGCTCGATCTCTATTTTAACGAGACATTGGGCAAGTATAGCTACACGCTGGTGCAGGGCGGAAAGCGCGTCCTGGGATGGGATAACGCGCGCCACCATCCCGGCTTACCCAATTTTCATCACCATGTTCACCAACCAGATGGGCACACTGAATCTTCGACGCTGATCGGCGATCCGG
>CAYGWJ010000422.1:0-9175 GCA_964353405.1 uncultured Anaerolineae bacterium | reverse complement strand
TGATCGGCACGTTTCGCGCTCCGACCACATGACCGGCGGCGAACTCGGCCGGTGTGCGCACGTCAATCAGTTGCGCTCCACCATCCTTGAGCAACTCGATCAGATCGCGCGCCGAAATCTCTGGGACGCGGCCAAAGGGCAGCCACCACGGCAGGTTCACGCGGGTTCCTCTTCGAGAGCCAGGTCTGCTGCAATCTGCGGCCTGTATGTGTGCCACTCGGTCGCTTGTTCGTAGGCGTGAGCCACGCGCAAGATGCTCTCTTCTCCAAACGCCGGTCCCATGATTTGCAGGCCGATTGGCAAGCCTTCGCCATCAAAGCCGCAGGGCAGGCTGATGCCGCAGATCCCAGCCAGGTTGCACGCAAGCGTGAATACATCTGAAAGATACATTTGCAGCGGGTCGTCTACCTTTTCGCCGATCTTGAACGCCGTCGTCGGCGCGGTAGGGCTGGCGATCACGTCCACCTCGCGGAACGCTGCGTCAAAGTCGGACTTGATGAGAGTGCGAACTTGCTGCGCCTTTAGGTAATAGGCGTCATAGTACCCGGCGCTGAGCGCGTACGTCCCCAACATGATGCGCCGCTTGACTTCGCTGCCAAAGCCCGCGCCGCGCGTCTGCCGATACGTCTCCCACATGCCTTCGGGCGCGTCCACGCGCAGGCCATAGCGCACACCGTCGTAGCGCGCCAGGTTGGCCGAAGCTTCGGCAGGCGCAATCAAATAATACACGGGCAGGCCATAATCGGTGTGCGGCAGCCTCACTTGTTTAATGTCCGCGCCCAGGCCGCGCATCACCTCTATCGCAGCGCGGACTGCTTCTGCCACCTCTGGCTGCATTCCGGGAATGAAATACTCGCGCGGCACACCCACACGGATGCCATTCAATCCATTCGTGTTTAACGCGCCGACGTAATCCGGCACGGGCAGAGGCATCGAGGTCGAATCGTGCGAGTCGTGCCCGGCAATTACGCTCAGCAACATGGCCGCATCGCGCACGGTGCGCGCGAATGGGCCAACCTGGTCGAGCGACGATGCAAATGCCACTAACCCGTAGCGGCTCACGCGGCCATAGCTGGGCTTGAGCCCGACCACACCGCACAGCGACGCGGGCTGGCGGACGCTTCCGCCCGTGTCTGTGCCGAGCGCGCCGAGCGCCATGCCGGCGGCAACCGCCGCCGCACTCCCGCCCGAAGACCCGCCCGGCACACGCGAGAGGTCCCACGGGTTGTGTGTGGTAAAGTAGGCCGAGTTTTCGGTGGACGACCCCATCGCATATTCGTCGGTGTTGGTCTTGCCCAGGATCACCGCCCCGGCCTCGCGCAATCGCTCGACGGCGGTGGCGGTGTAAGGCGGCACGAATTCCTCCAGGATACGGCTGCCGCATGTGCACGGCAGTCCTTCGACGCACAACACATCTTTGATCGCCAGTGGCACACCCAGCAGCGGAGCGTCTTGTCCGCGAGCACGGCGCTCGTCGGCCTGCTGCGCTTGGTCCAGGGCCCATTCGGGTGCAAGCGTCAGATAGGCCTGCACCTGATTTTCCACTTCCACAATGCGATTCAGCACAGCTTGCGTCAGCTCGACGGAGGTCAATTTGCCGCGCCGCATCAGGTCAATGGATGTGTGGATGGTCAAGTCGTAGAGGGCCACGGCCCGGTTCAATCCATCACCGCCTGCACGCGGAACGAGTCTGCCTCGACCTGCGGCGCGTTGGCGAGCACGTCTTCACGGCTCATCGAGTCGCGTGGCTCGTCTGCGCGCGTCACGCTGCGCAGCGGCAGCACGGTGGCGGTGGGTGGAATGGCCGAGGTGTCCAGCGCTTGCAGCCGCTCGGCATATTCCAAAATTGCCGAAAGCTGCTCCTGGTAGAGCGTCTTTTCATCATCGGAAAGCGACAGCCTGGCGAGTTCGGCGATGTGTTCGACTTCAGCTAAGGTGAGTTTCACTCTTGGACTCCTGCTGGCGATTATAACACGTCGCGGACGGTATGCAACATTCGCTGGACAAATTTCCAGACATCGGGTATACTCTGCGTCCTGAGTGATCGGTGAAAAGCAATTCAGGAGGTTCCTTTGGCTAATATCAAGTCCGCCATCAAACGCATTCGCAGCTCTGCGCGCAAGCAGCAGAACAACCGCATTTTGCGCGGGCGCGCTCGCACCGCCGTCAAAAAGGCCCGCTTGGCCCTGAGTGAAGGCAAGCCCGAAGACGCGCCGACTGCCGTCAAGCTGGCGATCAGCGAGTTGGATCGCGCGGCGGGTAAGGGCGTCGTCCACAAGAACAATGCCGCCCGGCGCAAGGCGCGTTTGATGAAGCAGCTTGCCAAGTCGCAGCAACAAAAGTAAACTCGATATCACTAACCCCCGGCATCGCTCGCAAGACGATGCCTTTTTTGTTGCTTGACAAATAGAACATTTGTGCTATTATTACACTTGGACCTCCGGTGTCCACTTGCGGCGTACGAGATCGTTCTCCTTAGGATGAGGTCATGGGCACGAAGCAAAAGGACCTAGAGTTGCAGTCTGATCGGATCGAGCTAGTTCTGGCGAACTATAAAGCTCCCGCTCGTGTGACGGGAGGTGTGGTCACGCCACGCATGGTGCAGTTCCATCTGGCCCCGGCCGCCGGGACCAGGATCAGCAAGATGCAGGCATTGGCTGACGAGCTGGCGCTCGCCCTGGGTGTGACTCACGTGCGAGTGTCTCGGCGCGGCGGCAATGTGCAATTGGAGGTGCCACGCCAGGAGGCCGGGTCTGGCCAAAGCCAGATCAAGTTGTTATCCTTGATGACTCGCTTGGATAGACCGCTTCCGCCGGGAACGGCGACGCTGGGCATGTGCGATGACGGCGCGCCTCTGCTCATCCGCTTGCCTTCGCCTGATGTGGCGCACGTCCTGGTTTCCGGCACGACTGGCTCCGGCAAGACGGTGTTGTGCCAGACGATGATTCTGAGTCTGGCTATGACACATCGGCGCAGCCAATTGCAATTCGTTTTGGTGGATCCCAAGCGGCGCGCGTTCGCGCCTTTTGCGTCATTGCCGCACCTGATGTGGCCCGTCGTTGGCGACCCGACAGAGGCTGTCCGTGCATTGAATGAATTGGTGCGGATCATGGAGAGGCGAGGGATGAACGACGCGAATGGCGTGACAGCTCCACTGCGCGTCACGCCTGGGCAATCCACACGCCTGGGAAATCCCAGGGGCATGGGGCAAGGCGCAAGTGTGCCGCGCATCGTCGTGGTTCTGGATGAGCTGGCGGATTTGATGCAGGTAGGCGGGCGCGCGCTGGGCGCACCGTTGACCCGGCTTGCTCAGCGCGGGCGGGAGGCGGGCATTCACGTGATCGCCTGCACGCAAAAGCCGTCGAGCCAGGTGATGGGCGCGCTCGTCCGCGCCAACTTTCCCGTGCGGCTGGTTGGCAAAGTGGTCTCGCCAGAGGATGCGCGCGTGGCCGCGGGCATCGGTGGGACAGGCGCGGAAAAGCTCGCCGGTCATGGGGATTTTCTGGCTGTGGCGTCGGGCCAGGTGTTGCGCTTTCAGGCGGCCTATGTCGGCCCGGCAGAGATGGAGCAGGTTGTGACACAGATGGGCAGCGCGCCTCGCTTGTGGGACATTATCCAGGGGCGCCCCAGCTTGTTGAAGCAGGCGGCTGCGTTGGTGGCCAGCGCAAGCTAGTCCGATGAGGTATGGCATGAATCGGGCGACGATTGTGATCGGACTGGGCGTCATCGCTTTTGCGGCGACGCTGGGAGTCTATATCGGCGGTCACTTGTCGAACGAGGCGATGTCGGTCCTGATCGGCGCGGCGTGTGGCGCAGGCGCGATGATGCCGGCGGTGATCATTGCCGTGCTGAGTCTGTCGCGTCGCCGCGAACGCGAGGAGATAAGCGCGGCGCGCACGTCGCCTCCGCAGGCCATGTATCCGCCCATCATCGTCGTCGCGCCTCCCGCTACAAATACCCTGCCCTCGCACCAGTCTTATCCTTCAATGCCCCCAACTTCAGTTCCACGCCAGTTCACCGTCATCGGCGACGATTCGCTCGATTCCGGCCTGCAGTAAAAAACGCAGGCCGGTCTCCCCACCGGAACCGACCTGCATCGCACGACCAAGCACGCCTGACCGGTGAATTGGTTATCTGCGAATAGTTTACCAACATCCGGTAAAGAACTTGGACGGCATGGGGAAATTGTGGAGGTTCACGCGCCATTTGTGGAGGCGATTTTCGTTCACTTGCGCGCAAGGCAGGATGTGTGGTATGATATTGCTAACGCGATGACCGGGACGAGTAACCGGGCAGGACGGCAACAGGGATAGAGGGCCAAGGACTGCAAGCCTTCTTTGCCAGCCTCCGGTAAAGACCACCCGTGAGCGAGCCGATCAACGGATGACAAGTAATCGGCTCCGGGAACGCCCGTTACAGCGCAAGAGTGGCGACGCCGCGTGAAGCCGTGTCGTCAGGTGGGTGGAACCACGGGAGCGTGCGCTCTCGTCCCTACAGGGATGAGGGCGCGTGTGTTTTAGAGGGTGCGAGCAGACGGATGATTTCAATTGACAGGTTTTCGTTTATCACAGGCTTGATCTTGGGGCTGGTACTGGCCTGGGCGCTGTCGCTGGTGTGGGGGTGGCTGAAGGGCGCATTCAAGCCACCCGGCGACAAGCCGCTCGGACAAAAAGTCGCTTCCAGTATTCGGAAGCTGGCAGCTAGCCTGCTCGTTTTGCTGTCGCTGGTGGCGGCAGCCTACGTTGTCTACACCTTTGTGTTCAGGTGATTGTTGTGCGGAGGCGATGATATGACGGAAGGACACGACGACAAACTGCACTGCATCCGCCACTCGACGGCGCACATGATGGCGCAGGCAGTGCTGGAGATGTTCCCTGAAGGCAAGATTGCCATCGGCCCGGCCATCGAGGACGGCTTTTACTACGACTTTGACCTGCCGCACACGCTCCTGCTTGAAGACCTGAACAGGATTGAAGCGCGGATGCGCGAGATCATTCGGGAGGATCACCTGTTCGTCTACCGCGAAGTGAGCGCGGACGAGGCGCGCAAGCAGTTCGCCGATCAGCCGTACAAGATCGAGTTGATCAACGATTTGGAAAAGGGCAGCGTGGACGAGTACGGGAATCCGACGGGTGAGCCGGTCAAGATTTCGTTCTACACGCACGGCCCGTTCACGGACCTGTGCCGCGGCCCGCACGTCGAGCGCACCGGGCAGATTAATCCCGACGCGATCAAGTTACTCAACACCGCTGGCGCTTATTGGCGCGGAAGCGAAAAGAATCCGATGCTCCAGCGCATTTACGGCACGGCGTTCGAGACGGCCAAGGACCTGGAAAACTATTTGGCCTGGCGGGAAGAGGTAGACAAGCGCGATCACCGCAAGCTGGGCAGGCAGCTCGATTTGTTTAGCACTAATCCTGATCTGGGCGGCGGGCTGGTGCTCTGGCATCCCAAGGGCGCGATGATCCGTCACCTGGTCGAAGAGTTTTGCGTGAACGAGCACATCGCTGGCGGCTATGATTTGGTGTACTCGCCCCACATCGGGCGTGCGCAACTGTGGGAGACCAGCGGCCACCTGACATGGTACAAGGATAGCATGTACTCGCCGATGGACATTGAGGGCCAGGACTATTACCTCAAGCCGATGAACTGTCCATTTCACATCATGATCTACAAGAGCAGCCGGCGCAGTTACCGTGACTTGCCGATGCGCTTTGCCGAGTGGGGCACGGTCTATCGCTTTGAGCGCGGAGGCGTGCTGCACGGTCTACTGCGCGTGCGCGGCTTTACGCAAGACGACGCGCACCTGTTCTGCCGGCCCGACCAGATGCCGGAGGAAATTGACCGCGCGCTGAACTTTTGCTTGCACCTTCTGCGGAGCTTTGGATTTGCCGACTTTCAGGCTTATCTTGCCACGCGCGACCCGGACAAGTCGGCAGGCGATCCGACCAAGTGGGAAGCGCCGACCGAGGCACTGCGCGCGGCGCTCGTCCGCGCCAACATCCCGTACGCTGTGGACGAAGGCGGCGCGGCCTTTTATGGCCCCAAGATTGATCTCAAGCTCAAAGATGTGCTTGGCCGTGAATGGCAGCTCAGCACGATCCAGTTTGACTTTAATTTGCCAGAGCGGTTTAACTTGGCCTATATCGGCGAAGACGGCCAGGAGCATCAACCGTACATGATTCACCGTGCGCTGCTTGGCTCGATGGAGCGGTTCTTTGGTGTGCTGATCGAGCATTACGCCGGAGCGTTCCCGGTCTGGCTGTCGCCGGTGCAGGCGATGGTCATCCCCATCGCCGACCGTCACTTCGAGGTGGCACGCCAGGTACAGGCGCAACTCAAAGGTGCCGGCCTCCGCGTCGAGGTGGATGATTCGGGCGACCGGATGCAGAACAAGATCCGCGAGGCGCAGAATCAAAAGGTACCGTACATGCTCATCATAGGCGACAGAGAGCAGCAGGCCAATGCGGTCAACGTCCGGTTGCGATCGGGCGAACAGCTTGGGGCCCAATCTGTCGCCGAGGTTATCGCGCTCATCCAAAACGCGGTGGCAAGAAGACTCGCTTGACAAATTGTCACCCATTGGCAAGGAGGTATGAATGTCAGAAGGACACGAAGAAGAACTGCACCGCATCCGTCACTCGGCCTCGCACGTGATGGCGCAGGCAGTGCTGGAGACGTTCCCTGGCGGCAAGATCGCTATCGGCCCAGCCATCGAGGATGGCTTTTACTACGACTTTGATCTGCCGCGCACGCTCTTGCCGGAAGACCTGGAAAAGATCGAAGCGCGCATGCGCGAGATTGTCCGCGAGGACTATTCCTTTGTGTATCGCGAAGTGAGCGCCGACGAAGCGCGCGCCCAGTTCAAGGATCAGCCGTACAAGGTCGAGCTTATCAATGACCTGGAAAAAGGCGGTGTAGACGAGTACGGCAACCCGACGGGCGAGCCCGTCAAGATCTCGTTCTACACTCACGGCCCGTTCACCGACTTGTGCCGTGGCCCGCACATCGAGCGAACCGGGCAGATCAATCCCGACGCGCTCAAGCTGATGAGCATCGCGGGCGCGTATTGGCGCGGCAACGAAAAGAATCCGCAGCTTCAGCGCATCTACGGCACGGCGTGGGAGACAGCGGAACAGCTCGAACAACACCTGTGGCAGATCGAGGAAGCCAAGAAGCGCGACCATCGCAAGCTGGGCAAAGAATTGGAAATCTTTATCCTGGATGAAGAAGTGGGCCCAGGCTTGCCGCTTTGGCTGCCGAATGGCGGGGTGCTCATCGAAGAACTGGAAAAGCTGGCCAAAGACATGGAGCGCAAAGCCGGTTACGTGCGCGTTCGCACACCGCACATCACCAAAGAGTCCCTCTTTCTCCACAGCGGTCACCTGCCTTACTATGCTGAAAGCATGTACCCGCCGATGGAGTTGGAAGGCGTGCGCTATTATATGAAGCCGATGAACTGCCCGTTCCATCACAAGATCTTTGCCAGCAAGCTGCGCAGCTACCGCGAACTGCCGCTGCGCCTGGCCGAATACGGCACGTGCTATCGTTACGAAAAGAGCGGCGAGCTATTCGGCCTGATGCGCGTCCGCTCAATGCAGATGAATGACGCGCACATCTATGTGCCCGAGAACCTGTTCGAGCAAGAGTTCATGGGCGTCGTTGATCTGTATCTAAAGTATTTCAAACTGTTCGGAATTGACAAGTACGTCATGCGCTTTAGCACGCACAATGCCGAAGGGTTGGGCAAGAAATACGTGGACAACGCGCCGCTGTGGCGCAAGACGGAAGAGATGGCACGCCAGACGATGACGAATGGCGGTATCAACTTTGTCGAAGCGCCGGGCGAGGCGGCGTTCTACGGCCCCAAGATTGACGTGCAGATCTGGAGCGCCATCGGGCGCGAGTTCTCGCTGGCGACCAACCAGGTGGACTTTGCCCAGCCGCTGCGGTTTGACTTGAAATTTACCAACAAGAGCGGCCAGGACGAGATGCCACTGGTCATCCATCGCGCTCCCTTGAGCACGCACGAGCGAATGGTAGGCTTTTTGCTGGAGCACTATGCGGGCGCTTTCCCTGTTTGGCTGGCGCCGGTGCAGGCCGTCGTCATCCCGATCGCCGACCGGCACGTCGAGTTTGCGCGACAAGTGCAGGCGCGGCTCTTTGATGAGGGCTTTCGCGTCGAGGTGGATGATTCGGCCAGCCGGATGCAGGCCAAGATTCGTCAGGCGCAGAACCTCAAGATACCGTACATGCTCATCATCGGAGACAAGGAGCAGCAGGCCGAGGCGGTCAACGTTCGGCTGAGGTCGGGCGAGCAGCTTGGCGTGAAAACCGTGAGCGAGTTTATTGTGATGATCAAAGAAGCTGCAAGTACCAGAGCGAAGATGCCATAACATGCTGGTTAAGCCCCAGAGTAGTCGTATTCAGTTTGCTCTACAAAGGTACCGATAGGGCTTGTTTCACTTGGGGCAGGCGCTGGTAATATCATGCTAAAGAGCGAAACGATCAAGAATATCCGCCGCCGGACGGATATTCTTCGCTATTCTGCGGTTAGGAATGGCAGAAACAAACTCACCCCAGACTAAAGAGCTCCTATCGTCATCGAATCGCCAGAGTGGCTTCCGAAACATGTGTGATATAATAGACTTCCAACACTCGGCGGTGAGCACATAACCATGCATAAAGAAAGGTCAATCCAATGATCAAAAATGTGTGCGTTTATTGTTCCTCAAGTGCAGCAGCACCCCAGACGTTCCTCGATGCCACGAAAGCTTTGGGCGAGGCAATTGGTAAGAGCGGTTTTACCCTTGTCTATGGCGGCGCGGATGTAGGCCTGATGGGTGTGTTATCGAAGGCGGTGCGAGAGCATCGGGGGTGCATCATCGGTGTCATCCCGCAAGGATTAGCAGACAAGGGACTAGGTTCACAAGCCTGTGATGAAATCATCACCACTCAAGATCTCCGCACACGCAAAGCAGTGATGGAGCAATATGCAGATGCGTTTATATGTTTGCCTGGCGGATTCGGTACCTTAGAGCGGTTTCCTATCGAGTGTACGGGGTGACCACTGTGGTGGTGGCGGATTCGATGATGAAAGGCCTTGATTATGTAGCCTGTGAAATACGCCGTTATGTTCACTCGCACGAAGCGACCCGTACATGCAACTGGAATC
>CAYGWJ010000421.1:0-7128 GCA_964353405.1 uncultured Anaerolineae bacterium | reverse complement strand
GGCTTTGGTGACGGGCACCTCGCCTTCGCGTTGAGGAGACAGATGCCGCGCGCGGGCCACGCCCATTGTCACCGCGTCCATCGCCTTGCGCGTCGCGCCGACCGGATCAGCTTGATGCACCCACGAGCACTGCTCGCGGATATTCGCCATGTCGAGCAGGTACGGGTTGAGCCCGGCCTGCGCCAGGCACGCGCGAAAGGTCGGCTCGTGCAGGCGCGGCGAGCATGAAGCGACCACAACGCGATTGAGATTGTGCTCGGCAATCGCCCGCTTGATTTCCTGCTGGCCGGGGTCGCTGCACGTATAGCGATTGCGCTGCGCGATGACCACGTCGGGCAACGTGGCCCCATGCGCGCGCACCGCCTCGCAGTCCACCGTGCCCGCGATGTTGCGTCCGCACTCGCAGACGAAAACACCAATTCGCAAGTCTTCACTCATACACTCACCCCCTTTTCTCACCGCCAGAATGAAATCCACACCGACTTTTTTGTAACCTCGTCACTGGTCCACCCACAGTCTGCGCCCTAATAGCTTCTCTTGCCATGTTCTTGGTCTCAATACTTCATCAACTCTTGCGTCACCTATCTGGCGCAAGGCCCGTCTGATGTACCCGCGAACTTGTTTATCATCTTCTTCCACAAGAAGCTTGATGAGCGACTCTACAGCTCTTGCACTGTTGGACTCTCCCAACGCCTCAATGCACTGGAGAACAATGCTCAACTCTTGGGTTCTGCGGCTAACTTGAACGATATTCCCACCCTGTAAAGCCAGATGGAGGGCCGATACCTTGCAGTCCACGATACTTCTTACGTGAGGTGTTAGACGGTCACCCTGTTCGGACAAACTTTCTTCCACCTTATTAATCATGGCCCCGGCATCGCTGCGGGCCTGTACGTCCGTCAGTTCGCTCCTAGAAATGACCGCGACCGGGGGGATGATTGTCACCCTTCTCTCCTGCCCCGTGGCCGTGTCTCTAGCCTGGACGTTGAGGATGCCGTTCGCGTCAATATCGAACGTCACTTCGATTTGCGGCACACCGCGCAGCGCGGGCGGGATGCCGTCGAGAATAAAGCTGCCCAGCGTCTTGTTGTCCGCCGACATCGGGCGCTCGCCTTGCGTGACGTGAATCTCCACTCTCGTCTGCATGTCCGACGTCGTGGAAAAGATTTGGCTCTTGCGATATGGGATGGTGGTATTGCGTTCGATGAGAGCCGTCGCCACACCACCCAGGGTCTCAATACTCAAGGTGAGCGGGGTCACATCCAGGAGCATAATGTCCCCTATCTCTCCGCCGAGCACGCCACCCTGAACGGCTGCTCCCAAAGCCACAACTTCAGCAGGATCTACTCCCCGACAGGGAACCCTACCAAAGAACTTTTCCACCGCTGCCCGTACAGCCGGCATGCGTGTTTGCTGACCGACCAGCACAACCTCGTCAACATCAGCGGTAGTGAGACGTGCATCTTCGAGTGCTCGCTTGCACGGAGCCAGGGTCCTCTCAATCAATTCACCGACTAGCTCCTCAAGTCTCGCCCTGGTCAAGGTCATCAACAAATGTCTATGGGTGCCGTCCTTGGCGGTGATATAGGGCAAGTCGATCTCCGCCTGAGACGCCACGGAGAGTTCGCACTTGGCCTTCTCTGCTGCCCATTTCAGACGCTGCAGCGCCGCTCTGTTCTGACGAAGATCAATGGCCTGTTCCTTTCGGAATTCGTCACAGAGCCAGTCAATGATCCGCTGGTCAAAATCATCACCACCTAGATGAGTGTCGCCGTTCGTTGCTTTGACCTCGAAAACGCCTTGGCCGATGTCGAGAATAGAGATGTCCAGGGTACCGCCACCAAGGTGATACACGGCTATTATTCTGTCATCCCTTTTGTGCAACCCATAGGCCAGAGAAGCGGCTGTAGGTTCATTGATGATGCGCAGCACATCTAATTCAGCAATGCGACCGGCGTCTTTGACAGCTTGGCGCTGCGAATCGTTAAAGTAGGCTGGCACGGTAATGACGGCCAATGTCACCGACTCCCCAACATGTGCTTCCATGTCCCGTTTCAGTTTCCGCAAAAGGATAGCCAATAACCCTGTCGGTGAGTACTCTGTTTCACCCATCGGGACCGAGATACCACCGTCGTTGGTTTCACAAACCTTAAAAGGTGCAAGGCGTACATCTTGCTGGATAGCAGGATCGCCAAACTTGCATCCGATAAATCGCTTAATAGAAAAGACCGTGCTCTGCGGGTTCGTCACGGCTTGCCGCTTAGCCGGCGTCCCCACTATTAACTTGCCTGTAGTAGGGTCCAATGCGATCACTGAGGGGGTCACTCTCTCTCCCTCGGCATTTGGAATGACAATGGGCTTGCCCCCCTCCATTATTGCTACGACCGAATTTGTCGTGCCCAAGTCAATTCCGATGATTTTTCCCACGTACTCCTCCAGTCATCTTCTCGAGTGATTCGTCCGTGCTCGCGCCGCCACTATATTGCGAGTGACCCCGATGTGCTGGCCCGTCTGCGGGATCTCGCAATCGCACACGGTCTCAGCGCCGAGAGCCTGGCGAATCTCTGGTTGCAAGAGCGAGTACTGAAACAACCGGCATAGCTTCCTCCTTGTCACCGTATCATCTTGTCACTCGTACACCTTCTTCCCTTTCACTTCAGCATCCGGCGCGTCGGCTTCCACATCGCGTCCCACCGGCTGCATACCCAACTGGCAGTTGGAGTTGATCTGCCTGACTGACTCTTGCCAACATTTCACATTGTCGCGTATAATAAGAGCATAATCCCATGTACATCCAAGATATCATCTGGCTCGAAGAAATCGAAGATAAAATCATCAGCAAGCACCAGGTGTGGCCTGAAGAAGCGGAACAGGCGCTAATGAGTCATCCCTATGTCCGCTTCATGGAACGCGGTCACAGGCCAGGAGAAGACTTGTACGCCGCCTTCGGGCAAACGGACGCGGGCCGCTACCTGGCCGTCTATTTCATTCTCAAGCCTCACAACGCAGCATTGGTCATCACCGCTAGAGACATGACCGAAAAGGAAATAAGAGCCTATGGCAAGCGAAGATAATACAAGTAGCCTTTCCAAGTCACGCTCGATTGAAGAAATGGCCGAATTCTGGGACACTCACGACGCTACCAACTTTGAAGACCAGACACACCCTGTCGAGTTCGAGTTTGACCTTCGCTCGCGCCGCCACTATATCGCCATTGATCCTGACCTGTTGGCTCGTCTGCGCGACGTAGCGGCAGCACGTGGCCTGAGCGCCGAAAGCCTGGCAAATCTCTGGTTGCAAGAACGTGTGTTGAAACAACCCGTATAGATTCCTCCTTGTCATCGTGTCACCGTGTCACCTTGTCACCTTGTCAAGTGGCCTATCCCGCGACAACTAGCATCTCTCCTTCGACCAGTTGCTTTTCCGCGCGGGCCAGCAACTCGGCCCGCACAACAGCGCCCTGCCCCAGGCGTGTCTTGACTTTGAGCGTGAGGGTGGTTTCAGCCGCCAGAATGCCGGTCTCGCTCATCACCATGGGCTCCTCAATGATGTCGGCGATTTCGTTATGAGCCTGGCGGCCGACCGCCTGCAGCAAGGTCAGCGCCTCGCGAACCCGGTCGGCGCGCACGGTGACGGTGATGGATGCCAGCGAAAACTCGCCGCGCGAAAAATTGCGCACGACGCGCACGTCACCATTCGGCACGATGAACAACTCGCCGCTATCGGCGCGGATGTAGGTCGTGCGCAGGCCGACCCGCTCGACGGTGCCCATCACCCCTTCTGTCCCCATCACGCCACTCAACTCTACTTTTTCGCCAACGGCAAACTGGTCTTCGAAAAGCAGCGTGACGCCCGTGAACACGTCGGAGACAAGCGGTCGCGCGCTCATGCTCAGAGCAAAGCTGAACAGGCTCACCACAGCCAGGATCACGGTCGCGTTCACAAACATCTGCAAGATCACCAGCAGCGCAATGAGATAAGCGCAAGCGCGTACAAAGCTGGCAATCAAGTCGCGCAGGGTGACGAGCCGTTGCGGGCTGAAAGAGTCGCGCCATTTGCGCGGGCCCAATGCAAAAATCAATCGGGGCAGCGCCCGCCCAACCATCTGGCTTGCCATCCAGGCCAGCACCAGGACGACGAGTATCCGCACACAGAGTCCCGCCAACCCGGGATCTGCATAGGTCCGGGACAAGGAATTCAGAAACTGGCTCATAAGACGGTCATCTCATTCATAGATTTTCTCGCCGGCCACCTCGGCATCGGGAGCGTCGGCTTCCACGTCGCGTCCCACCGGCTGTGCGCCCAACTCGCGATAGTATTCGTGCTGGATGACCGAATCCATAATCTCGTTCGTGCCGGTCCAGAGGGTGATGAGGCGCACGTCGCGCAGCAGCCGCTCGATGGGATACACGCTGGTATAGCCGATGCCGCCCATAATCTGCATCGCGTGATTGACAATCTGCCAGGCCGCATCAGTGGCGAATTTTTTACTCTCGGACACCATCCGGCGGACGCGCGCCGGTTCATCCCTCGAATCAATGGCGCATGCCGTTGCGTGCACCAGGCTGCTCGCCGCATCCAGCCGCGTGATGCTGTCGGCCACCTTGAAGCTGACGCCCTCAAACGTGCGAATCTTTTGACCGAATGCTTTGCGCCGGTCGCTGTAACGCGCGGCAATTTCCAGCGCGGCGCGCGCCATGCCTAGCGCACCCGCCGCACTCGTCATCCGTTCGGGGATCATCATCTGGTAGAAAATGTCCGCTGCGCCATTCTCGCGTCCGATCAGGTTGAACGCTGGCACGCGCACGTCGCGGAAATACACGCGGCCCGTTCCCCCGCCGCGCGTGCCCATCAGGCCATACACGTGCTGCACCTCCACGCCCGGCCCGCGCTCGACGACAAAGAGGCTGATCGCCTGGTGTGGCCTGGCATCGGCGCTCGTCCGCGCATAGACGATGAAATAGTCCGCGCCCTCCGCGCCGACGATAAAGCGCTTTTGCCCGTCGAGGATATATTCGTCACCCTCGCGCCGCGCCGTCGTCGTCGTGCCGAAAAAGTCAGAGCCGCCGCGCGGCTCGGTGAGCGCCTCGGCCACCGTCATTCTGCCTTCTACGGCCGGTCGCAGCCAACGCGCCTTCTGCTCCGGCGCGCCAAACACGTGGATGGCCTCGCCGACGATCGAGACCAGGCTATACAGGCACGCCAGCGATGTGCCCAGCACGCCGACCTCTTCAAGCGCCACGATCTCGTCCGTCCAACCTAGGCCGCGCCCCCCGTACTCAATCGGAAAGCGCAGACCGAGCAGCTTGCGCGCAGCAGCACATTCCAAAAACTGGCGCGGATACGTCACCTTGCCCGCATCCATATCCAGAATGAGCTGGCGCGGCACATCCTCTCGCACGAATGCGCGCACCTCGTCGCGCAGTCGCTTTTGTGAATCGGTGAGTAGAGCTTGTATCATAGGCGCACTCCTCTCCTTGTCACCCTGTCCGCTGGCGCGTGTCACCTTGTCACCATCCCTTTGCCGTGCTACAATGTCCGCCAAGGTGATAGCGATGAAAACCTTGACCCTCAAAGAAGCTCAAGCGTTATACAACGTTCTGGACGAAAGCCAGTTGGCTCAAGAGCCTGTCTTGGTCGAGCGTGATGGCCGCCCGATTGGCGTGTTCGTGCCGATGGCCGAATACGAAGCGTTCCGCGTCTGGCGCAATGCCGAACAGCAGCGGCAAAGGTCAGCTTCCGATCAAGCCTTCCGGCGCGAAATCGCCGCATTCGAGCGTATGAAGCCGGAACTGCTGCGGCAGTACCCTGGTCGCGTGGTCGCCATTTATGACGGTCAAGTCATCGAGATCGGCGGCGAAAATGAGTCAGTGGCCGATGTAGCCATGCGACTTTACGAGCGAATGGGCTATGTGCCTGTTTACGTGCAGCGTGTTGAAGATACTCCCCGCGTCTACAAAATTTCCGGCCCTCGGATCGCGCGCCAATGATTCCCTACCAGCGTGACATTGAACCGCCGGCTCCGTTTCTCGATGTGGCGGTAGAACATCCCGCTACCAGACAACTGTTGCCATTCTCGGCCAAGCTGAATACTGGCGCGGACATCTCTGCCATCCCGCTAGCAGCAGTCGAACAGCTGCGCCTACTCTCGGTTCGCTCCATTCTTGTTGAAGGATATGACAGCCAGCCTGTGCCGGTCCCGTCCTATGCCATCGCATTGAACATAGCGAATGCACGCTTCCGAATGGAAGTGATCGCTATTTCCGAGCCCTATGTGCTTGTTGGCCGTGATGTGCTCAACCATTTCTACACTCGCCTGAACGGCCCCGACCTGACCTTCGACCTTAGTCTGTCGTCTCCAGCCTAAGTTGTGCTGCTGCCAATGTAGCCAGGTCCACCATCTCGATGCCGATCTCATCCTTGAGTTGCTCATCCATCAGCGCGCACCTGAAATGAATCTGGCACTTGAGGCAGGCCGTCACCATCACGTCCGCGCCGGTCGCCTTGGCCTCGCGCAGCCGCTGAACCTGGATGGCCTTGTTGGCTGCATCGCAATGCGTCCAGCCATTCGTCCCGCAGCACGTGGCGTTGCGTCGAGCGTGACGCATCTCGACCACCTTGTACCCCAAACCCTCCAGCACCTTGCGCGGCGCATCATATACGCCCAGGTGTCGCCCCAGTCTGCATGGATCGTGGAATGTCACCGTCTTGCCTTTGAAATTTGAAATTTGAAATTTGAAATTTGTCAGTAGTTCCGAAAGATGCACGACTTCGACATTCAGCCGAATGCCATGCGCCGGATAATCTATCTTGAGCGCACGGACACATTCCGGGCAAGACGAGACGATACGCTTGGCACCCGAAGCACGAATCATCTCGGCATTCAACTGCGCCAGCGCCAGGAATCCGTCCACGTCACCTTCCCACAGCAAGTCATGGCCGCAGCAGCGCTCGTCGGCCAGCACGAGCGGCTCGATGCCCAGCGCATTGAGGATGCGGACGCTATCTTGCGCCACTTGCGTCCCCTTCACGCCCAGCGGCGCAAACAGCGCATCATAGTGCGGCGCGCACCCCGCAAAGTAAAGCGTTTGAGATTGGGGATTGGGTATTAGAGATTTGAAATTTGAA
>CAYGWJ010000420.1:0-26296 GCA_964353405.1 uncultured Anaerolineae bacterium | reverse complement strand
TTGAAAGCGCGCGACGTGAGTGTGATGTGTATCTCCCCACAGACGACTTGACCATCGTGCAAGTGCTGGAGGCCGTCGTCCGGTTCCTCGAAGGACGTTTCAAGTAGGGTTTGGGCACTTGACAGCCTACGGTTCTTGCACGATAATACGGTCATCCTTTGGCGCTTGCGCCCAGCTATCCTTTAGAAGGGGAGGTGGTGCTATATGAGTAATAGCTGTAAACGCAGCGCCGTAGCAACACCTCCGGTTATCCGGTAGAGTGCTACGGCGCGAACAAAAGGCCGCTCCTTTGTGGGCGGTCTTTTGTTTGCAGACGCACCAACCAGGAGCAGCAATGCGAGCTGGCTCATGGCGGCCGGGGCAGGAGGCGTTTCAGAGTTTTTTCCAGGGCGTCCATGTCTATGGGTTTGGGCAAAAAGGCATTGACTCCGGCCTTGCGAGCCTGGGCCACGATCTCTTCCTGGGTTTCGACAGATATGGCGATGATCGGAATCTTGGCTGTGCGCGGATCACGACGCAGGTAGCGGCAAACCTCAATGCCGTCCAAGCCCGGCATGTTGATGTCGAGCAGGATCACGTCCGGGAGGCGGTGGGCCAGGCTTTCGATGGCCGGACGCGAGCCATAGGCGACTCTAGTCTCGTAGCCCAGCAGGTCAAGCGCTTCTGCGATGGTGGCGGCGGCGACTTGAATATCGTCTACCACGAGTGCGTATCGCGACATATTATTCTCCAAAACGTTGGGGGGTCTCTATGAATCAGTCTGCCCCAGCCCTCTTATTATACGACAAAACGGCCATACGGTTCCCCAACGCGTCCCGTGCGCTCAGTGGGCGACAGGCTGCGCGCGAAAAAGCTGCGGCGCAGCAGGAGCCGCTCATCGCAGGTGGTTCTCGGGGCGCACCGTTGACTGGCTAACGCGGCACGTTCTTGCATACCGGCTCGGCATCGAACGAGGCGAACAGGCAGGCAAAGGTCCAGTCGTTTTGCATGTGTACCACGACCACGGATTGCTCGCGCAGATCTATTCCAGGCAGTATAACGGCGCCGTAGCGGTCGAACTTGCGATTCCATTCCAGCGTGTAAGCGCCCTTGGCATGGTCAAGGAATCCCGCCATGGCTTCAGATTTGAACGGGTTGGGCAAAGCATGGGTGTCGGAAGCCGCCTGCCCAGCTTGCACCAGTGCGTTCGCGCGCTCCAGCGCCGGGCGCGCTTCCGGTGGATAAAGCGTGGTTGCGGCCAAGCCACCAGTTACAATCAGAAGAAGGAGAGGCGCCCATACGCGTGACCAGGTCAAGTAACCCGCCCGGTACGACTCTTCTTGTTTGTTTGTGGCCCAGCGCAGACTCGCCACAATCGGTACCATCATCGCCGTGATGGGCAACAAGAGAATGAGAACAGTCAAAAGGACGCCAGGCCCTGAATTCCAATCTGTACGGGCGGTTGCCAACGTCGTGCCGCCGATAACCACGGCGCTGGCGACGCTGGCGACCAAGATGCCGAACACGGACTCTTGCGGCCAGGCGCTCACCAGCCCCAACAGAGCGCCGCCGATAAAACACAGCATGGCATTGACCACAGGTCCGTACGGCGGCTGGTAAAAAGGCAGGCCGGGAAACGCGATCGGGTTGATGCCTTGAGAGACCACTCCATAGACCAGCCCCAGTCCCGCGCCGATCGCCGCACCCGCAACGCGGCGATAGCGGTTGCCCGATTGGATCAGATGTGCCAACTCGTCATCTGTTGGCAGCGGTTTGAGCGAAAACTCTTTCATGGCTAATCTGTGCCCGGTGAAGGTCAAGCGGGTGTGGCGCAGGGCGCAAAGAAATGACTTCGATTTTGCTCCGACAAGCTTGCCCGCGAAGCGTCCAGCCGCCACCGCTAGATTTGGCAAGCCGGCGAGAGCGAAAGTTGTTCTTTTACAGGTCCATCGTGCTCCATGCGCTGGTTGGTCGGATCCCTACTGCTTTGAAACAAATTCTAGGAACTCTCGGACTCTCTGCTTGGAGTCAAGGAATGCCTGCACCTTGTCGCCGTTGGAAAACTCGACCTGCACTTCGTATTTCCTGAACTCGCCCGAGCCCTCATAGATCCGGTGCTGGTCAAGAAACTGGATGGCATCCTTGATGGTCGCAAACTCATTAATTCGCCCATATAACGGGATGACAAGAACCCGCGACACATTTCGGCCAAGCCGACGGTTGAGAGCATCAAAGAACGCTGTGATTTGCTGCCGGTTGGCGTCGACAAGGTGTTCCTTGATTTGTGTCATGGTCTGTGGAGGCGTATTCTCGATTGCCTCCGCCGTCTTGCGGAACGTCTCGTCTGGTGTGCTCTCGTCAAACCCGATGTCAATGGACTCGGTTTGAAAGGCAACAACCAGCGTGTCGTATGGGAAATACAATACCTGGAAACCCATAGACCGCAGTTGGTCCAAAGAACCTTCGGTGAAAACTCCCGCCAGAACGGTTCCAAGAAATGGGTTGTTCCACTTGTACTTTTCTGCCAACGGCAGCATTGCGCCCTGAATCTCTTGTGCTTTGTTGCGCGAGTGCTTCGTGTAGCGTCTCCATGCAACTTCGATGAATGCGACAGGGCTGCCGATAGTTTCGTCGGTTCCATTTCGTTCGATCACGAAATCGAGGTCATGAGTATTCCCGAATTGATCTTCCCAAGACACTTTCCGTCCGCGCCGTGCCGGGCGGTCTCTCTTCTGATGGTCAAGGTAAAGTCCCTGCTTTCGACAGAAATCCTCAAGTTGCGGCCTGACTACACCCTCCAAAAGGCCGCCGATAATCTGTCCGAATTTGTGTGCTGGCGATTCAGCCATGTCTACCCCTCAATCCAAAGGAGCCCCTCTTTCAGGGGGACCCTATGTTTTCGATTCTTCCATTTGATATTTCTATCCCGCAACTTGTCGAAGTGATAACTCGCAAATCCCGCTGCCATGGCTAATTCCGCAATCCATTCCTCAATCGGACAATAAATCCCGTAGGGAGCAGAATCCCCGATGACCCAGCACATGCGAGCACCCGGTTTACAAACGCGGCGTAGTTGTTGAAGCACAAGCCCGATGTCCCGGCAGTATGCCGCGATCATTGTGTGATAGTGCTTCTTTCCACCGTGGCTTTCTCTGACCGCGGCCAATTTGTGAACGACCTGTTCTAGTTCCTTTCGGATCGGCTTCACGACCTCACCTTCAAGGAGGTCTTCCAGCTTTAGCCGTTCGCGTGAAGCATGCTGAGAGGACGAGACCATCAGATATTTTCTCGCCTTGTCATGGATATCACCCCATCCGTTCACCTCGCCCCAAAAGGTCATTTCAAATCGCAACGCGTCGGCATAGTCGTAGTTGTTCGCGTAAGGGGGAGATGTTATGACGGCGTCCACTTGCCTTGTTATAGAAGACGCCAAAGTCCGGGCGTCGCCCGCGATGATTTCTGCCTGTGACTGCTCCGCACGAAGTTGCATCCACCTCATATCAGACTTTATCATTTCGATCTGTTGCTGGAATGCCAATAGCGGAGGGATGACTTTCTTCTTCGTCTTGTTGGGAAGGATGTATTGCCATTGAGCCGTTCCGGCCTTGGATGTCGGGCGGAGAATTGCTGTAAGTGCAAGCCAGACCAGCTCGGATTCCGGCGAGCGATCTTGCAGGGACATCCACGAGGTCTTCAGACCATCCAAGACGGCAAGCGCATCTTCGTCATAGCTCCGCTGAAGCAGGAGAGCGTGATCTGTAATCTTTGTATTCTGGCTTCGTGCGCATCTCAGGACTTGCCCTGCGAATTCGGTGACATGTTCAACCGGGGTCGTCCACAACAGTTTTGCTTTGCAGATGCGGGCCACAACTGGGTGGGCTTCGACTCCAATCGTACTTATCCCCAGTGTATCGCAGACAATTGGGACGGTGCCCGAACCGGCAAAAGGATCGAGGACGATTTGGCCCCGTTTGATGCTCCATTGCTCTAGCACCTCTCCCACCCATTGTGCGGAAAAGCCGGCCGGGTAGCGAAACCATCGGTGAACGGGCAGAGCCATGTTGTCAATGAAAGTTCCAGATCTGGCAACTTTCAAATCTGGTGCCAATACTGGAGGTTCCTCAAACAGTGTTAGTTGTGCTTGCATCTTGTTCCTATTCGGGTAATACCCGTACTCAACATCGAACAACTGCTCTGCACGTAGTATATAGCAAACTTCTCCCAAGTCAATCTCGGCGATTCCCCGCGTCCTTGTTTTGTGCTATCATAATGCTGTCATGAGCACATCCTTTCCCCTCGGCAAACTCCCGGCGGACGTGCTGGCGCGGTTGCTTGCAAAGGTTCGGCCCGTTGACCCGCGCGTGCTCGTCGGCCCGGGCATTGGGTTGGACGCGGCGGTCACACCCCTTAAGGGTGTCCTGGGGACGGACTCGATTGGCTGGTACGCCGTGCAGGTGAATGCAAACGACATTGCCACGACAGGCGCAACTCCATGTTGGTTCCTGGCGACAGTGCTTTTGCTCGCTGGAAGCGCAGCGTCCGGCACACGCGAATTGCCCCACTTTCAGCGCGACGAGATTGCGCGGCTGTCTACGCCCTCCGGGTTGTTTGAATGACTGCTTGGCGTGACGAAGGACGAATGACACTTGCACCGTCCCCAAAGGGGACAAGTGCAGGTGTCGAGCCATATTACACCTGGCAAACGCTTGAGGCTACGCTGGGCGGCCAATCCATCCGGTGGGCGGGCAAGCCCGGACTTCCAGCGTGGGATACGCTTCGCCCGTCCACGCGCTTGCTGGCTGAAGAGATGTCATCCGTCGAGCCGGGGCAGCGTGTGCTGGATTTGCGCTGCGGCGCGGGCGTGTGCGGCGTGCTGGCCGCCAGGCGCGGCGCGGACGTCACGCTGTGCGACGATAGCCTCGTCGCCGTTGAAGCGGCACGGCGCACACTGGCTCTCAACGGTGTGAACGGTCAACTGATTCACGGCCATGACGTGACGGGCTCAACAGCGAATTCGTTGTTTGATCTGGTTCTGCTCGATGCCCCGCGCGGGCGCGAGTGGGTGAGACATCTGCTTACCCTTGTCGCGCAGGTATTGCGCCCGGGCGGCAGGTTCCTCCTCGCCGGTCCGAATCGCGGCGGCATCAAAGGGTTCATTGATGATGCGGGTGATCTGGTCGGCCCGTGCGAGGTCACACGCGTCAAAGCTGGCAACCGCTTGGCGGTGGCTGTAGCAAGTGACACTTGCACCGTCCCCAAAGGGGACAAGTGCAGGTGTCAGAGGGCAGCGGTCAGTGAGCCGTGGTCAACCGCTGGCAGTCAAATCTCTGAAGCCGTTATCCGAGGACGAACGAACAGCGAATTCGTTGTTCGTTTTGCCACCGGGCCGGGCGTGTTCTCGCGCGGCGGGTTGGACGCGGGCTCGCGTGCGCTGATTGAGACGATGGTGATTCGAACAGCGAATTCAACAGCGAATTCCACATCGAATTCGTTGTCGTTGTTGGGCGAAGCAGTGCTCGACCTGGGATGCGGCTGCGGCATCGTCGGCGCTGTGGCGGCACAGATGGGTGGGAAGGTCGTATGTGTGGACAGCAGCGCGATAGCCTTGCAGGCCACACGCGCCACTTGCAAATTGAACGACGTGATGGAGTGTGTCCAAGTGCTCGCCAGCGACGGCGCCTCGGCGGTGCGCGACAGACACTTTGATCTAGTCGCCACCAATCCGCCGTTTCATCAGGGGCTGGGCGTCGAGCACGACGTGGCGCAGCAATTTGTGCGCGATGCGGCTCATGTGCTCAACCCAGATGGAAAGCTTTACCTGGTCGCCAACCGCTTTATTCGTTACGAGCGCATCATGAGCGAGTTGTTCTCGCGGGTGACGACCGCGTATGAGGATAATCGTTTTCACGTGCTCGTGGCCGAAGGCAGGGTGCGCTGATGTCCGCTGTCTACGCCCTCCGGGCTGCGAAAGATTCGCCCGCCCGCCGTCAGACGACCGGCATCATCGTCTCGCTGGCTTCGGCGATGATTGTGGGCTGGGCGCCCATCTTTGGCAAGATGGCTTATCGCGTGGGCGTGGACCCGTACACGCTCGCCGCGCTCAGGACGATTCTGGCAGCGACCATGCTGTGGGTGTTTTACCTCGTGCGCTGGCGTTCGTACATCCGCATTGACTGGCGCAACTTGCTCGGCTGCATCGGCATAGGTGCGGTCAACGGCATAGGGTCGCTGTTTTATTACACCGCCCTGCAAAGGCTGGACGCTTCGCTCGTGTCACTGCTCAACTCGCTCTATCCGATCTGGGTGTTTATTTTTCTGTCTGCGTCCGGGCACGCTATTTCGCGGTTGGCCGTCGCGCGGCTGGCGCTGGCGCTGGTGGGTCTGAATTTCATCACCCTTGCCGGCCCGCTGCGGCCCGACAGTCTGGGCGTCATGCTGATGCTGGCTTCGGCGGCGGCGTATGGCTGGCATCTCGTGCTGGGCCAATGGGTCCTGGCCGATGTTCACAGTCGCACCGTGACGCTGTACGTGTTGACGACGATGGCGGTCGTCGTTGGCGGCGTGCGGCTGTTTACGCCCACCGGGCTGTCTACGCCCTCCGGGCTGGGCGGCGACCGGATGATAGAGCCGATCGGCAGCGTGGGCTGGGAGGCCATACTCGGACTGGCGATCGTCACGGCGCTCTCGCGGCTGATGATGTTTGCCGGCTTGCAGAGGCTCGGCGGCGCTCAGACGGCGCTCTTGGGCATCACAGAGCTGATCACCACTCTGCTCGTCGCGTTTATCGTCCTCGGCGAGCGGCTGTCCCAGGCGCAGTGGCTGGGTGGGGCCATCATCATCGCGAGCGTCCTGCTGGTAAAGAGAGAGAAAGCCGAAGAGTGAGCCAGCCAACCCCCACCCTTGCGATGGTTTAAATGCGCCTCAATCGATCGCGGCGTGAATGTCTCCGAGCAAGTCCTGGTCGGTAAAGTTGCCTTTCTGCAAGAGCGCCTGGACCTGTCCGGCCAGCCGCTTGCGCTCGTTAAGCGTCAGTTCCTTGGCCGAAACCACAATCACCGGGATGTCGCGAATCGCCTCGTCTTCTTTCATGACCTGCAACAAGCCAAAGCCATCCAGATCGGGCATCGTCAAGTCCAGCAGCACAAGGTCCGGTCGCTCGCGGCGAATCACCTCCAGCCCCTCGCGCCCGTTGGTCGCCTCGTGGAGGATATATTGTCCGCGCGCCTGCAAGATGCGCTTGAGCAGACGCACGGCGTTTGGATCGTCGTCAATGATCGCTACCGACTTGACACGCTCGTCAAGGCGTTCCAACGCCGCCAGCAGGCCTTCTTCCTGCGGAATACGTGTCCTGGGGACCGGCGCGGCAACACCCCTCAAGGGTGTGCTCACGTCCACACTGCGTGACCATGCCTGACCCAACAACTCCTCTTGCACCGGCAGAGTGTGACCGGAGCAATTGACCACCACAACATCCTCCCGCTTGACGATCTGCGCAGAGATGAGCTTGAACAGCCCCGCAAACGTCGCGCCAGTCGCCGGCTCCATCGAGATGCCGTCCATCTTGGCCAGTGTGTGCATAGCGCGATAGCTTTCCTCGTCGCTCACCGTCTCCATCACCCCGTCCGATTCGAGGACCGCGCGGCGCAGAGGCGCATAGGCCTCGCCGGGCCGGGCCGTTGCCAGTGTGATGATGTGCGTCTTCGGCTCCAGCACGTCCTGTGGCGCCTCCAGTCCAGCGCGGAACGAGTTGACGATGGGCGCGCAGCCTTCGGCCTGGATACACGCCAGCCGCGGCAACCGGCGGATAAAGCCCATCTCGCGCAACTCCTGGAACCCCTTCCACACACCCACCGGGCCAAGCCCCCCGCTGATCGCCTGAAAATACCAATCAGGTGCGCGCATGGGCGCCAGGCAGTCCGGCACTTCAGGCCCGAACATGGCCCCCAGCTGTTCGCACATCTCGAACGCCAGAGTCTTCATGCTCTCGCGCGCAGCAAAAGACCGAATGCCTCGATCCAGGTACAGCCCTTTGCGCTCGGCGAACGTCGCCGCCACTTCTTTCGCCTGATCATAAGTGCCCGTGATCTTGACGACCTCCGTGCCGTAGAGGGCCACCTCGCGCATCTTTTCCGCAGCCACCAGGCTGGACAGGAACGCCCATAGCTTGATGCCCGCTCGCGCGCAATAGGCCGAATACGAGATAGCAACATTCCCCGTCGAAGCCACCACGACTTCGTTGATCCCGTTTTCCTTCATCACCGAGACGGCCAGGCTGGCCTGCCGATCCTTGAAAGAGCCGGTCGGCCCCTGGCGCTCGTCTTTCGCAAAGAGATTCGGCCGCCCCATCATCAGCCCCAGATTGTCCAGCCGCACCAGCGGCGTGCCACCCTCGCCCATAGAGATCGTATTCGATTCATCCCTCAGCGGAAGCAGCTCGCGATAACGCCACATGTTGAACGCGCGCGCGCGCAAGAGAGCCGGCAGCGTGTTGTGTAACTCGTTATAAGGATAGCGCGCCTCGAACCATTGCTTCCCGCAGCGGGGGCAGACCACCAGTGGCTGCAAGTAAGGCGCGCGATAACTGCACGACGAACATTCCAGGTCTATTCTGCTCACAAGTGCCTGTCTTCTAGGCGGTGACTATCCGCCATCTGCTTTAGCTTTCACCACCCTGTCCATCGCCATCGCCACCTGCTCCATCAGCCCCTCCTCATCGAACAAGCCCTTGGACAGCAGGGCTTCAACGTGGCCGTTCAGATGCTGGTGATCTGCCTCGGTCAATGTCTTGGCCGTGATGACAATGATCGGAATCGCGCGTGTGGCGGGATTGGCCTTGAGCGTCTCCAGCACGGCAAAGCCATCCACAACAGCGAATTCGTTGTGGGGCATCATCATCAAGTCCAGCACAATCAAATCGGGCCGGCTCTGGAGAACCGACTCGATACCTTCGGCGCCGTTAAAAGCTTCGCGGATGACATACGTTGGGTGGCTTTCGCCCGGGGTGCGCGGCGGACAGCGAATTCGTTGTTCGAGGATGCGCCGGATGAGCCGCACGTCTTCGGGTGTGTCGTCAATGATGAGCACGTGGGTCGCCTGGCTGTCTACGCCCTCCGGGCTGTCCACGCCCTCCGGGTGGCCGCCGTCGAGCCGCTTGAGCGCGTTCACCAGGTCGTCTTCCGTGATGGGCTTGATCAAGTAATCCGCCGCACCCAGGCTAAAGCCTTTACCCCGGCTATCTACGCCCTCCGGGATGAGGGAGCACACCACCACCGGAATGCTGCGCGTTCGCTCGTCCTGGCGCAGATCTTGGATGACGGTCCAGCCATCCTTGCTCGGCATGAGGAGGTCTACCGTAATCACATCCGGCCTGAGCCGGACAGCCTGCTCCACTGCCTGCCGGCTATCCGTCACGCCAATCACCTGGTAGCCTTGTCTTTCCAGGTAGCGCTTGTAGAGTGTGATGACACCGAGATCGTCGTCCACCGCCAGGAGCACTCGTTCGCCCCTGGAAAGTCCCAGGGGTTGCCCTTCTTCGGCGCGTTCCTCGGTCGGCTGTCTACGCCCTCCGGGCTGTCCACGCCCTCCGGGTGGCGGCGCCACGACCGGGGCGCGCGGCAGACTAAAGTAGAACGTCGAACCCTTGCCCAGCTCGCTTTCCACCCAGATCTTGCCGCCGTGCATCTCCACAAAGCGCCGGCTGATGGCCAGGCCCAGGCCGGTGCCGCCATGCTTGCGCGTCGTCGAAGAATCCACCTGTGTGAACTCTTCAAAGATCATGCCCAGCATATCCGGCGGCACGCCGATGCCAGTATCGCGCACGCCGATCGTCACGAACTGGTCATCGAAAGTCGCCAAGCACGTGATCGAGCCTTGCTCCGTGAACTTGCTCGCGTTGGCCACCAGGTTCAGCAGCACCTGGCGCGACCGGGTCGTGTCCGCCCACACGGTCGGCAGATCGTCGGGTACTAGAGCGCACAGTTCGACGGGCTTGCCCCTGTTCAGGCCGATGGCAGTGGACATCACGGTCTTGATGATCTGTCTCATGTCCACCTCTTCAAAGGTCAGCTCCATCTTGCCCGCCTCGATCTTAGAGATCTCGAGAATGTTGTTGATCAGGCCGAGCAAGTGCTGGCCGCTGCCGTGAATCGCTTCCAGGTCTTGCCTTTGCGGATCGGACAGCGGGCCGTCAATACCCTTGAGGATCACGCGCGAAAAGCCGATGATAGAGTTGAGCGGCGTCCGCAGCTCGTGGCTCATGCTGGCCAGGAACTGCGTCTTGAGGCGGTCCACCTCGCGCAGTTTTTCAGCCGTTTCCCTTTGCTCCTCGAACAGCCGGGCGTTTTGCAGCGCCACGGCCACCTGGCTGGCGAGCGTCTGGCCGAGCGATAACTCTTCCTCAGAAAAGTGGCGCATCACCCTGATGGCGTCAACCTGGATAAAGCCTGCCGACTCGTCCTGGATGATCAGCGGCAAGAACATCGCCGACCGAACGTAAAAGCGGCGCATCCCTTCGCGCAAGAGTTCCGTGCGCGGGTCCGTCATCACGTTTTCAACCGCAAAGGCTGCCTTGCTGTTTACGCCCTCCGGGCCGGTGAGATGCGCCTTGTCACGCACAGCGAATTCCACATCGAATTCCACATCGAATTCGATGTGGAATTCGTTGTCGAATTCGTTGTTGTTGTTCGTGGCCTGCGCCGGGCCGAGAGGGATTTCCGTCCCCAGCGCGCCCCGGCTGTTTACGCCCCCCGGGCTGGGATACTCGGCCACAACCCGCAGCGCCGTCCGGGTGGGGTTGAACAAGGCCACGGCCGCGTGGCCCACGTGAAAGTGGCCCGCCAGCACCCGCGCCGCAGTATTCAGTATCTCGCTTTCGTCCAGGGTCTGGGTGACCAGCCGCGAAACCTCGTTGACCACGGCCAGGTCGGCCGCGCGCTTTTCCAGCACCACAGACTGCTCGCGCATCTGACCGTAGAGCCGCGCGTTCTGAATCGCGATAGAGATTTGGTCGGCCAACAGCTCGATCACCGCCACTTCGTCTGCTGAAAACGCATGCACATCATTGCTCTGGATATTCAACGCGCCAATGATCTGTTCGCCGCGTTTGAGTGCGAGGGCCAGCTCGGATTGAGCGGTCGGCCAGAGATTATCTTTGATAAAGCCGGACTCTGAGTCAGCCGCTCGCATCACGCGCGAGCGGCCCACGCTCGTCACCCAGCCGATGAGCGACTGCCCGCCGACGCTGAGCTGGTAATTCTTCTGGATGAGCCGCAGGCCCGCCTCGCTGGTGGATTCGCGCAAGACGGCACGCGGAGCGTGCCCGGCTTCGTCGAGCAAGAACACCGAGGTCTGGGAATAGCCAAACCTCACACGCACCAGGTCCACCGTCCTTTGGAGCAGCTCGTCCAGGTCGAGGATCGAGGTTGCCGCGCGGCCCGCCTCCGCCGCCGTCGCCAGGTGAAGCGCGCGCAGGCGCGCGTCTTCAAACAAGCGCGAGTTTTGCACGGCGATGGCCACCTGGTTGGCGATACCGGACAGCAGATTCATGTGCTCTTGAGTATAAGCATCAAACTTGTAGCTCTGCACCGACAATAGGCCGGTGACTCGGTCACCGATCTTGAGCGGTGCATAGGCGAGTGTGGCCGACGCCTTGCGGACGTTGCCCATCCCGTGGCTAACCTGCATAGCTTCCTGCACGTGCTCTGCGCCCGTCAGTGCTATGAGTAACGGCTCACCCGAGATGATGACCCGGTGCGTCCGTGTGCCGGGCTGCAGAAACTCATCCGCTTGGTGATACCGCTGTGCCTCGTCGTACAAGATGGGGTAAGTGATGATGTTCGAGACGGGGTCATACAGGCCCACGTAAAACGCGCCTACATCCATGACGTGTTGAACCTGCTCGTAGATGGTTTCAAAGAGCCGCTCGGTCTCCATCACGCTGGAAGCGGCGCGGCTGATTTCGTTCAGTACGGCCAGTTGCTCCACGCGCGCCTGCGTCTGCTCGAACAAGCGCGCGTTCTCCACGGCCAGAGCCACCTGGGTCGCCACGGCCTCGGTCAGAGCGATTTCGTCTTCCGTCCATCGCCGGTCCCGGTCGGTCTCCCGCAGGTCCAAGACGCCGATGACCTGATCGCGCAGCTTGATGGGGGCGACCAGCGCCGCGTGGGCCTCGTGTCCACTGCCGCCGGCCGGCCCCGGCACACAGTCAGACAGATCATTCAAGGCTAATATCCGCCCTTGCTCGTAGGCCAGGTCCACTTCAGGCAATGCACGGCCGTCTACCAGGAGCGTTGCGTCCGTCGCGTATTCCTGGGTCTGCATCTTGCCCTCTCCCAGGTGACGGGCCCATTCCTGCGTCACATAGCGCCGGTAAGCTTCTTGAGCTTCCTTGAGGGCTGCCTGCGTTTGCTGAAACAGTTGGGCGTTTTCAAGGGTGATGGCAAGCTGGTCGGCCAGCGTACCTAATGCCGTGATGTCTTCCTCGCCAAAGGCGGCTGCCTGGGTACTTTGCACGTCGAGAACGCCCAACGTGCGTTCACCTGCTTTAAGCGGCAGCGCGATTTCAGAGCGTGTGTTGGGCAAGAGCGGGTTGTCAAAGTGCACGGCATCTTTGCCCACGTCCAACGCGATGCGGGGTCGTCCGGTCTGCGCGGTCCAGCCTACAATGCCCTGAGGGTCTGTACCCTGGCCGGGATCTCCGATGCGCAGCCTGTGGCCGCGCGCCAGCATTGTTTGTCCACCTTCGCCGTGGGCGGCACGGAGAACGGCCCATTCGTTATGGTCGTCCACCAGGAACAGGCCGACGTGATAGAACCCGAAGCGTTCGCTGATGAGCTGCATGGCCTGCGGCAGCAGAGTGTCAGGATCGCGCACCATCGCGGCGGCATGAGACACTCGCGCTGAGGCTTCCAGCAGCCTGGCTCGCCGCTCACTTTGGGCGATGGTCGCTTGAAGCTGTGTATTGGCTTGAGCCAGGTTATTGCTGAACGACTGGAGATCGCGCTGAGAGTCTTTGAGAGCCCGGGTGCGCAAGGCTACACGCTCTTCCAGTTCTTTATGAGCTTTTTCAAGCGCCTGGCGCGCTTCGGATTCGGCGCGCATCCGTTCTTGCAGTTGTGCTGCCATTGCATTGAAGGCTTCGCCTAATTGCCCGGCTTCGTCTCGACCTTTCACCGGCACAGGTTGATCCAGTTGGCCGCGTTGAAAAGATTCGACGCCAGCACGCAGTTGAACGAGCGGCGTGATGATACGCCAGGTAGCCTGCTGCACCATGAAAAGCACGACGGCCAGTACCAGCAGGGCGGTCCCCACCAACGAGACGAGCGTCGTCTGGACCCTCTGGTTGGCCAGATCGCGGGCGGCTCCGACACGACCCAGCTCGAATTCTTCAAAGTCGCGCGTGCCATTGACGAGCGGTGGCTGATACTCGTTAGTCAACACGGTGAGTTCGCGCATCGTCGCAGGGCCGTATGATCTTTCAGACTCGAACGCAGTAATCAGTCGGTCGGCTTGAGCCTTGAAGGCTGCCAATTGCTGTCGAACCTGTTCGAGCTTACTCTGCTCTTGGGTGTCCTTCGGATCGGTCAAGTCCTTGGCATCGTCGAGTAGTTTATCCAACAATTCCCGCTGCGCATCCATTTGATTTCGAACCGGGGCGCGCTCGGCCGATCCGGTCTCGGTGTAACGCCGCGCCAATAGAGTCAGGTTCAAGCTTTCGGCGCGGATGCGCGCGCTCAACTGGGCGATCAATGCACGTGGCAGAACCTGGCTCTCCGACTGCTCCACAGATCGCACGGCAAAGAATGCGCCTGCGGCGATCACCAGGGCGGCCGCAGCCAGAGCCAGTAAACTCAAGATTAGTCTGCGAGCCAAAGTGCCACTAAAAATGTTCATACCTGTCTCCCGCTTGAGCCGCGCTTAGACCCATCTGAAAACCGCTGTCCACTATCCACTTCCCACTTCCCACTTCCCAGGGTTTTCGGTCAAGCTCTCAGGCCGTCTCTTCCGCCCTCAGGGGGGACTCGTGTTTGAGTTCGATCCGGGCCACGGCGTGCGGCACATTGAGTGCAGCCGCCAGTTCACGCGCGGCCGTCTGCAAAATGCCCGGCACGGTGCTTGTGGCGCGGATCCGCGAGGTGATCTCGTTCACCAATCGCTCGCGACCGGCCAAGCGTTGTGTCTGGTCAAAGAGACGGGCGCTTTCCAGCGCCAGCGCCACCTGGTCGCTCACGGCTTCCACCAGCGCGCGGGTCTGTTCCGTCCAGGCCTGACCGTCTCCCGCGAGTTCCAGATAGCCGATTTCCTGGTCGCGCAGCTTGAGTGGAACGCGCAGTTCCAAGCCATTGCCGTCTTGTGCTGCGACGCGCGCGCCGGGTACGGCGACCGCGCCGGGTACCGCGACGTAATCGTACTCGGACAGCACGGGCCTGGCCTGAAGTGTGCGCTCCCAGGCCTCGCGCGTAAAGGTCCGATACAGCGCGCTCATTTCCCGCAGATTGGTTTGGGCGCTTTTATACAGCCGGCGGTTCTCAATGGCGACGGCTACCTGGTTGGCGGCGACCTGATAGGACCTGAGTGCCTCGGGGGCAAACCCCTGGGACGATTCCCGTAGGGAATCGTCCCGTAGGGAATCGTCCCGTAGGGAATCGCCAGGGGCAAAGGCGGTCTCGCCGGCCGCGCCCAGGCACAACACTCCGACCCATCGCCCGCCCGCGTTGAGCGGCACGAGCACCAGCGCCTGAACGCCCAGGCGTTCCCACAGCTTTTGAGTGGCCACGCTGATCGGTAATTGGGTTTGGCTGCGGATAACCTCAGACTGGTCGGCGTGCAGGAATTCGCGCAGCGGGAACCGGGCCATTTCAAAGTGTGTCCCGACTAACGTCTCGGCTCCCGTGCGTCCCGGTTGACCGGCGCGCGTCCACACCTGGCTGATTTCCAGCGCCTGTGGCAAGCCGGTTTCATAGGGCTCAAACGACATGAGCAGACACAGGTCAATCTCCGGTTTCAATACGTGGTCCACGATGGCCTGGAACACAGCCGTGTTGTCGGAGGCGGTTGAGATGGCCTGGCCTGCTTCGTACAGCGCAGTCGCCTCGCGCAAAGCGCTCTCGACCTGGGAGAGCAACCGTTCGTTTTCCGAGAGGGCGGCCTGGGTCTGAGTAAACAGGCGAGCGTTTTCCAGCGCCACCGCAATCTGGTCAGCCATGCCTTGCAGCACCGCAATGTCATTTTCGTCAAAGGCGGTTTGTCTTTCGCTCTGCACATCCAGCGCGCCCAGGATGTGCCCGCCGGCTTGCAGCGGCAGCGCGATTTCCGAGCGAGTGTCCGGCAGCAACGGGTTGGCAAAGCGCACGGCCTCCTGGCCCACGTCCAGCGCGATGTGCGCCTGCTGGTTGACGCACACCCAGCCGACCATGGATTGACTGCCCGCTGTGGCCTCCAGCTTGTGGGCGCGGCTCAACATGATCTGGCCGGCTTGGCCGGTGCCCGCGCGCAGCCAGGCAAAATGCTTTTCCTCGTCGAGCAAAAAGATGCCCGCGTAGTAAAAGCCAAATCGGTCTCGAATCAGGTCCACCGTCTTTTGCAGCAGCTGTTGCGGATCGAGGATGGAAGAGGCCGCGCGGGCCACCTCGGCGCTGGCGCTCAATTGCGCTGTGCGTGCCTGGACGCGCGTTTCGAGCGAGCCGATCAAGTCGTGCAACTGGGCTGTCATGGTGTTAAACGTTTTGGCCAGAGTGCCGATTTCGTCGGCGGTTTCCGCCGACGCTTGCACCGCCAGGTCGCCCCCGGTCACTTTTTGGGCGACAGCAGTGAGCCGCGTGATGGGACCAGCCAGCAGTTGCGCGCCGCCTATCGCCACGCTGGTCACGACGCCGGCCATGACCAGAGCCAGCACTACCGTGGCGCGTGATTGTGCCAGGAGTGGCGCCAGGCCTTCGGACCGGACTTGATGGACCACGATCACCCAGCCCAGTTGGGCAACGGCCGCCGCTCGTTCTGGGTTGCTGGTGATGATGGGCGCCTGGCTGACCAGGCTGGGGACGCCATCATACGTCATCTCTGTATAGTTCGATTTTGCAGCGGCCTCGATCTGTGCAACTGTCACCGCGTCTACCGGCGCAGGTTTCTCACCAGCCCCGGCGAGTTTTTGGAGACCGGGTATGAAAAGCTCCATACGGCCCGTCTGCCCCAGCCGCACTACGTTCAACGCATCCAGCAGCGTTTTCAGGCGGAGGGTCGTGCGGAGGACGCCCACAACGAATTCGCTGTTTGTCTTGCCATCGGCGGCGACCAAGGGTACCGCCATGTTGCTGGCGTATGTTTTGCTGCTTTCATCATACTCGAGCGGGCCAATGTAGGTGGCTCCCTGGCCATTGTGATAGGTTGCCCGCCACCAGTCTTCGTCGGCCTGGTAGTAGTCCGAGGTCCGGTTGGTGGCGGCGACCAGCGCACCGTATTTGTCGGTGATAAAGACTTCGACGTTATCGGGCAGGAGGGTGCGAAAATCCCGCAGCCTGTCGGCCAGGGAGTTGTTCAAGCGCGAGTAAACCAGCGGATCGTGATCATTGTCGGCAGCATCGGCGGCCCGCCACTGTTGATCGAGTCTGTTAATCTCGGCCTGGATGGACTCGGGAGTCCCTGTGGTGGCAGCATTCGAGGCCGCGGCAGCATCCCGCAAGTCTGGGTTTTGGCTCAAGGATCGCAACTCGGTGACTTGCCGGTCCAATTCATTGCCGATGACCAGCGCCTGGGTGTTGGCCAGGGCTTTCATGCCGGAGCCGATGTTAGCCGTGAGGGTGGCGCGGCTGTTGCGGTCGTTCAGATAGGCCAACAGACCCAGCGGGATGAGTGTCACAAGCAGGAAAGCGGTGATGAGCTTGGCGCGCAGTGTGTAGGATCCAAATTGCTGGTACAGAAAGTAGCCATAGATCAGGATGACGGCGCCGCAAATGATCGGGACATAGGCCAGCATCGGCGCCGGTGCAGGCAGCCGGTAAGGCAGTTCGAACACGTCCACCAACAACGTGGCGACGCCGGCGATTACGCCAGTACCAATCGCCCAGTTGGCCTGCTTGGTAGGCAGCGTTTGGGGGGCGATGACGACGGTCAGAAGCGCGGCACTTGCCAGCGCCACGCCAAGGCCGGCGATCAGGGTCGAGCCAATCACAAAGGTCAGCTGCATGGCGCAGAGGAGCCGCCACATGCCCCACTCTACCTGTCCGCGCCGGATGAGCACATCACTCACCAGGAGCGTACTTGTCAGCACGGTCGCAGCGGCAGCGAATGCGAATAACTGCCAGCCTCCATACTGGAAAGCCATGTAGACATAGAACAGATTCGACACGATCATCGCGACGGATCCGATCACCGCGATCCTGAACGCGTTCCGTGCTCGCGACCGGGCGGCTGCTTCGTTTGCCCCTGGCGATTCCCAGGGGTTTGCTGGTGTGCCGCGCGGTTCTGGTTGAGGCGCTGAACGAACAGCGAATTCGTTGTTGGGAGTGGTCATGCTATCTCCTCACATTCTGGAACGGCACAGGGTCGGTCTGGTCGGCAAGATGATCCCCGCTGTCTACGCCCTCCGGGTCGCCCGTGCCCAGGTGGACGCGCGCACGCGACAGGTTGCAAGTCCTGGCGAGCTCTTCTGCCGTGGTGTGCAGGATCGTTTCCATATCCATCGAGGCGCGGATGCGCGCGGTGATTTCGTTGATCATCCGCTCGCGCGCGGCGCGAGATTGCGTGTCTTCGAACAGGCGCGCGTTTTCCAGCGCGAGTGCGGCCTGGTCGGCCAGCGCCGTCACCAGGTCTTGATCGTCTTGGCCCCATCGGCGCGAGCTGTCTTTATTGTAAAACTCGAGCACGCCGATCGGCTCGCCGCGCAGCTTGATGGGCACGGTCAGCGCGGAAGACGTTGGCGACCCGGAGGGCGTAGACAGCAGGTTGTCGGCCAACGCCAAGCCCTGCGGGCCATCCACGTAGCCGGTCGTGCGGTCTACCCCGCCGGACAGGTACGTGTCCCATTGCTCGCGCAGGTAGCGGCGGTGAGTGGCTTCCACTTTCGCCAGGGCAGCCTGCGTCTGCTCAAACTGGCGGGCGTTTTGGATCGCGATGGACGCCTGGCTGCCGATGGCCGTCAGCATCTCCTGATCATGTTTGGTGTAGGCCCGGGCGGCGCTGAAACTCTGAATAGCCATGACGCCCAACACCTGGTCGCCGGCCATCAGTGGCACGCCCAGCCAGGACTGGGCCGGCTTGCCCACTTGCGGTATGCCAAGCTTGTTCAGATACCCCGCCAGGTCTTCTTGGATGAGCAGCGGCTGGCGAGTTCGGATGATGTAACCCGTGAGGCCCTGGTCGGCCGGCATGACTGTGATCTGCTTGTCTGCGACCGACTCGGCGACATTGATGGGCAAGTTCTTGTCCGGGTCGTACAGGCTAATGTAAAAGTTGGTTGTATCCAGCAGGCGCGAGACGCCGCGATGGACTTCTTCCAGCACCTGATCCACGCTCAGGCGCGAGGCCAGCGCCTGGGCAAGTTCGTTCAACGCGACCATTTCCTCGGCGCGGGTACGGGCTTCTTCAAGCAGGCGAGTGTTGTCAACACCCACCGCGATCTGCTGTCCAATGGCCTGTAGCAGCGATTGCTCGTGCGGGCCCAGGTGGTGCACGGATGAGTTGAAGAGACAGATCGTGCCGAGTGTCTGGCCTTGATATATCAGGGGCGCGCCAGCATAAGAGTGCAGCCCTAACCTGATGAGCCCACTCACATCTACGGGCACTCCCTGCGTCAGGTCGTCAAACATCAGCGTCTCCCCAGACTGAAAGACAACGTGGCAAAGTGTGCCTTCAAGGCCGGACTCTAGTTTACGGACGAGCGGCTCTGGCAAGTTCTTGTGGCTGTCCAGACACAATCTGCCGGAGGCCCGGTCAAGAAGGCTGATCAGGCCAGCTTCATAGCCTGTCGCTTTCAGCGTCTCGTCGAGCGCTTCCTGGAGCAAATCCGTCTTGTCCAGCGAGCGACTGATGACGGTCGCGATGCGGTTCAAGGTAGCCAGTTCCTCGGCGCGGGTACGGGCCTCCTCGAACAGGCGGGTGTTTTCCAGGACAACAGCGGTCTGGCTGGCAATCGCGTACAATAGGTCGCGGTGGCGTTTGTTGTAAAGCCGTGGGGTGGTATAACTCTGTACGGCAATCACGCCCACCACATGATCGCCGATGGACATCGGCGCGCCTAGCCATGACTGGGATTCTTGCCCAATGGATTCGATCCCAAGCTCTTCGAGTCGCGCAGAAACATTCTCTTCGATGAGCAGCGGCTCGCGGGTGCGGATCACATACTCTGTCAGCCCTTTTCCAGTCCGGCGTCGTCCTTGCAGCGCTCGAATGCGTTCTCCCTCCGCATAAAATGGAAAGCTCACTTCATCCTTCTGTGAATCGTAAAGGGCGACATAGAAATTGCTCGTGTCCATCAGGCGTGAGGTATTCTGATAGACAGTCTTGATCGCGGCCTCCCGGTCTAGCATCGCGCTCAAGGTGCGGCTCATTTCATTGAGGATGACCAGTTCCTGAGCGCGGGCCTGGGTCTGCTCGAACAGGCGCGCGTTTTCGATGGCGAACGCGGCCTGGCGGCCAACGGCCTGCAACAGGGCCGGCGTGTTTTTGCCGAACGGCCCGGCAGACTTGCGGAACCCGCACCAGGTGCCCAGTATGCGGCCTCTGGCTTCGAGCGGGACGCCGATGAATGAATAGTAACCGGCTTCGATTTCGCCGGCAACGTCAATCGGCGCGCCCTGGCGGAAATCTTCAATGACCAGCGGTTCCCTGGAGTTAAAGACATAGGTGCACAGCGAGTTTTCCAGCCCCTCGGCGGGATCGTCGGGGATTCCGCCGGGTAGGCCGGTGCGGACGACTCGTTCGAGCTTGTGGCGGGTTTCGTTGTATATGGTAATGAGGCCGCCGTCAAAGCCAAAGACTTGCAACGTCTGTCTCAGCACCATGTCCAGCAGGGCGCGCAGATCAAGCGTCTGGCTGGCCAAGTTGATGATTTCGTTCAGCGTGGCCAGTTCCGTGTTGCGCTCGCGGGTCTCGTCGAACAGGCGCGCGTTCTGGATGGCGACGGCCACTTGGCCGGCGATGGCGGTCAGCAAATCGCGGTCGTGTTCGTCAAAGGCCTGCGGGTCGCTGTAACTCATGACGGCTATTGTTCCCAACATCCGGCCGCCAACGAGCAGTGGCGTTCCCAACCAGCAGACGGCCCATTGCCCTGGCCGGAAGGTAACGCGGTTGTACTCAACCGCGTTGTCGATGCCCAGTTTCGCTTCTTGATCGGGGCCCGAGTTCTGGATGAGCAAGGGCTTTTGTGTGCGAATGAGGTAACCCGTAAAGCCCTGGTTAGCTCGCACACCTGCACTGCGCGCAGGCGCAAGTGTCGCGGAGGAGGTCTTGGCCAGTTTTCCGTTCATGACCTCGATGGGGAACGTGACCTCATTTTTCGTCGGATCGTAAAGAGAGATGTAGAAATCGGTGGTATCCATCACGCGTGAAATCTGCCGGTGGGCCTCCTCCACCACTCCCTGTACATCGAGACGGGTCGTGAGCGCCCGGCTCAGTTCGTTGAGCGCGGTCAACTCCTCGGCCCGGCGCCGGGTGGATTCGATCAGCCGGGCATTCTCGATGGCGATTGCCAACTGGTCGGCCATCGTCTGAAGAACGGCGATGTCCTCCTGAGAAAAGTCAGCCGGACGGACGGACTGGATGGTTATGGCGCCGATGACCTGGCCCCGGCTGATGAGCGGCAAGGCCATCTCGGAGCGGGTTAGAGGCAGCAACGGGTTATCGAAGCGAACGGCTTCCTCTCCCACGTCCAGCGCGACACTTGCGCCTGCGCGCAGTGCAGGTGTGCGCGCCTGACCCGTGCGGACGCACATTCCAATCATAGATGAGCTGCCCTCTGTAATGTCCAGCCGGTACCCGGTTTGAAGCATCTTTTGGCCTGCCTCGCCCGTCCCTAGGACACCCTTCAGGGGTGTGGCGGCGCGGAGGACGGCCCACTGCCCGCTCTCGTCCGCCAAAAAGATGCCCGTGTAATAGAGATCAAAGTGGCTGCGGATGAGTTCCACAGCCTGGGGGAGCAGCTCGTCCAGGCTCAGGATGGACGATGCAGCGCGCGAGACTTGTGCCGCGGTCTGGAGTTGCATGGCCCGCCGCTCCAGCGTTACCTCCGCCCGCTTGCGCTCGGTGATGTCGCGGATGGTACCCCGGAACCCGACGGGCTCACCCGTAGGCCCATGCATCAGAGAGACAGACACCTGAACGAACCGCCGGGTCCCGTCTTTTCTGATCAACGCCCAATCGAATGCTGTCGCCGATTTCCCGATTCGGTAGACCGTATTATAGGTTTGATACACCACCTGGGCGGTCTCGCTGTCCATATACTGTCGGTAATTCATGCCCATCAATTCATCTTTGGAGTAGCCATACAGCCTGCACAATGAATCATTGAAGAAGGTCAAGCTCCCGGCAAGATCAACCTCGTAATAACTGTCTTCGATGCTCTCAAGAATCGTTCGATATTTCTCCTCGCTCTTCCGCAGTGCCTCTTCCATCCGCTTGCGTCCGCTGATGTCACGGGTCACGCCGACCAGTCCGATGATCTTGCCCTGGCTATCCCGCAGCGGCACTTTGGTAGTTATATCCCAATGGGTGTGTCCGGCTGCATCCACGTTCGGCTCTTCATGGTCGAGCAGCGATTTGCCATCGAGGAGGATGGGTTGCTCGGAAGCAGCGTATTGCTCCGCCAATTCCCGGGGATAAAAGTCAAAATCGCTCTTGCCAATGAGATGATTAGGTGTAGCCGCGCCCATCAGGCGCGCCACAGCCGCGTTGCCCAGGATGAAGTGGCCCTCGACATCTTTGGCGTAGATGCAGTCGGGCAAGGTGTCAATCAGGGTACGCAACAAGTTGTGTTCTTCGGCCAGCCTGGCTTCAGCCTGTTTGCGCTCGGTGATGTCCTGGTTGAGGCCGACAATCCCGGCAACGTTGCCTTGTCTATCTCGTATAGGCACCTTGGTGGTCAGGAGCCAGCGTGTGTTCTGCTGCTGGTCTAGCGTAGGCTCTTCTCGAACAAGTGGCTGGCCTGAGCGCAGAATGGCTTGCTCGTCGGCATAGTATTGCGCTGCCAGCTCTTGCGGGAAAAAGTCAAAGTCGGTTTTGCCCGCCACCTCGGCCTGGGCGGTTGCTCCCAGCAAGCGCCGGTGCGCAACGTTGTCGAGGATGATCCGACTCTGAGCATCCTTGACAAAGACGTTTTCTGGCAGATTGTCTATGAGCGTATGCAGCAGTTCCAACTCTCTTGCCAGTGCCTCATTCTGGCGCTGGGCAGCCTCTTGGGCCTGCCTGAGCGAGCTTGCGGACGCCTGCAATTCGGCCACACGCTGGCGCAGTTCTTGCAGCTCTTGAATCAGCTGTCCACGCCCTCCGGGTGGCGCTTGGGTCTTGTCGTTCATCGGGTTCCTGTCTCCTGGCCTGACACTGGCACAGGCTCCTGCGGTCTCAGGCGGATGACGCCGTGAGTGGCGCCCAGCGCGCGGCGGATTTCTTGCACTGTCGTCCGCAGGATACCTTCCACATCGGGCGCGGCCCGCATCTTGCCGGCGATTTCGGAAATCAAGCGCTCCCGCCGCGCGCGCCGCTGGGTCTGGTCGAGCAGGCGAGCATTTTCCAGTGCCAGCGCCACCTGGTCGGCCACGGCCATCGCCAGCGCCATGTCGTCCTCCGTCCAACCCGGAGGGCGTAGACAGCCGTGACCTGCGTCGGTCACTTGCAGGTCAATCACGCCCAAGGTCTCTTCGGCCAGCTTGATAGGGATGGCCATAGCCTCGGCATAGAGCGCGGGCCCTTTCGCCGCCAAAGTGGTCGCCGAAACAGTGACGACCTCGCCTGTGAGGAGAGCCTGCTCAATTTCCGGCAGAGGCGCGTCACCCACAGGCGGCACGCCAAGTGTGTGATACTCGTGGCTGGTGACTTGCAGGAGCGGGGTCAATTGCTCCCATTGCGCGCGGATATAACGTCGCTGGGCTTCTTCGGCTTCTTGCAGGGCCTGACGCGTCTGTGTGAACAGGCGCGCGTTCTCGATGGCCACGGCGATCTGGTCGGCCAGCGTGCTGAGCACGGTAATATCCTCTTGGCCGAACGCGGCTGCCTGCTCGCTCTGCACATCCAGCGCGCCAAAGGTCTTGCCGCCCACGGCCAAGGGCAAAGCGAGTTCTGAGTGGGTCTGCGGCAGATCAGGATTGTCAAAGTGGACGGCGTCCGCCCCCACATCCATCGCGACGCGGGGCTGGCCTGTGCCGGTGACATAGCCCACGATGCCCTGCGTTCCGACCTCCAATGGGTGGCCGCGCGCCAGCATCCGCTGGCCGCCCTCGCTGTTGGCCGCCTTCAAAACGGCTGAGCGGCCCGACTCATCCAAGATGAAAATGCCGACGTGGTAATAGCCAAAGGCATGGCTGATGAAATGTGTGATCTGTGGCAGCAACTGGTCCAAATCCCGCACCTGGCTCACGGCACGAGCCACTTTCGCGCTGGTCTCTAGTTGCGCAGCACGTCGTTCGGCTTGTTGCGTGGCCCCTTGCAGTTTCAGGTTAAGCTGTTCCAGTTCCACAGTGCGTTGAGCCAGCGCGGCGGCCTGATGGTCCATCTCAAGCGCGCGTTCGGCTACGCGGCTTTCGAGTTCTTGACTCAGCTTGTGCAGATCGTCATTGACTGTCTGAAGTGCATCTTCACGACGGCCACCCAGGCTGGCAAAAGCGCCGAGAAACAAGGGAGCCGAGTCAATGATCCACAGGAGAGGCTGTGTCCGTTGAACCTCTACCACATCCGCCAAATTAAGAGGCAGATGGTTCAACAGGAGACTGAGCCCGGTGGCGCCGACCGGAAACAGAAAGCCAAAGGCGACTCCCGCCGCAGTGCAGCGTTGGGTCGCCGTTTTGAACAAGCCGTTCCAGTTAAGCATATTTGTCACCTTCCGTCACTCGCAGTCAAGCGGACAATAGCGCGTGAGGCGCCTATCGCTTGCGCCAACTCGGCGGCGGTGGTTTCCAGGATGCCCTGGATGTCACCGGCCGCGCGGACGCGCGTGGTGATCTGGCGGATCAGCCGCTCACGTTCAGCGCGGCGTTGGGTCGCTTCCAGCAGTCGCACGTTTTCAAGAGCGGTCGCGGCAGGCCCGGCCAGCGCCGTTGCCAGGTCAACATTGTGCTGATGGAACTTGCGCTGGTGTGTCCGGTTCACAATGGACACCGTGCCGATGATCTGACCCTTGATGCTCATTGGCACGATGATGAGCGCGCCGATATCGTGTCGTTTACGCCGCTCGCGTGTCTCTTTAGATTCGTGGCTGTCGTCGGCGCTGGGTGAAAGGATAGACTCGCCGGATCGAATCACTTTGCCGCCAAGGCCGGCGTCGAACTCGTCGAACGTCATGTCGAGTTCGTCTTCAAGATTGCCCGCACCCACGCGCGCCAGAATCTGCCGGCGGTTGGTATCCGCCAAGGTCACGATGGTGCGGTCGGCCTGTTCCAAGACATTGACGTAGCTGGCGAGGCTCTGGCAAATATCTTGGACCTGAGCGGCCTGGGCAATGTCGCGCGCGGCGGCAAACAGTCCCTCGGTTTCTTGCAGAGCGAATTGGGTTTGTTCTACCAGGCGGGCATTGTCGGCAGCCAGGATCGTCTGAAGGGCAACCGCCTGGATCATTTCCTTTTCCTCCTCGGTCCAGGGCCGGTTGCCCTCGCGCCGCAGCTCGAGTTGTCCGAGGCGCTGTCCCCGCAATTCCAGCGGAATCGCCAGCGATTCGGCGGCGTTTCCGTCGGCGGCGTCGCCGGGTGCTTGCGCTATGGCAAGCTCACTGTGGCGGACGGCAGACGGGCGCTCAAGGTAGCCTTGCCAGCCCTGGCGCACCAGTAGCCGGTTGGTCACTTCGAGTTGTTGTAGCGCGGCCTGCGTCTGCTGGAGCAGGCGCGCGTTTCCCATCGCCACAGCGATCTGGTCGGCCATGCTTTGCAGCACAGCCACATCACTTTCGTCAAATGCGGCCGCTTGTGTGCTTTGTACGTCCAAGACGCCCAGCACGCGCTCACCGGTCATGATTGGGAGTGCCATTTCCGAGCGAGTTTCGGGGAGCAGGGGGTTGGCAAACCCCTGGGCAGTCCCAGGGGCAAAGCGCACAGCCTCAGCTCCCACGTCAAGGGCGATGCGTGCTCGCTTGTTGGCGCAGGCCCAGCCCACCATAGACTGGCCGCCCACTTCCAGGCGATGGTTGCGTTCTTTCATGACACGACCTGCTTCGCCTGTGCCCGCGCGCAACACGGCGGAGCGGCTAGCTTCGTCCAACAGAAACAGGCCCACGTAATAAAGGTCAAACTGCTGCCGGATCACCTGGACAATACGGGGAAGCAGTTCCTCCACCTCCGTCACCTGTGTGATCGCGGTGGAAACATCCGCCGCCGCCTGAAGCTGCGTAGCGTGTCGCTGTTGTATGGCCGCCAACGCTTGTAATTGACGGTTAACTTCCTCGGCCTGGCGGTTCTTGTCGGTCAGCTCCAGAGTTGCCTTTTCCAGATCGCTGGCTAATCGGCGGGACTGTTCCAGCGACCGGTTCAAGCTGTTGCCGAACAATAGAATCAGTAAAGATAGCACAACAAGACTCAACGTGAAAAAGGTCGGGAAGGTATATAGCTTGGTACTCTCGAACGTGTCCATCGGCAGTTTGATCCAGCCCAACGGCACACCGAAAGCATAAATACCATAGACGACAAGACTGAGAAGGGTCCATTCGACTCCGGCGCGCAAATCCACCAACATGGCCGCAGCAAAGACAATGAAGGCGAAAAATCCCACCATCGGTCCTTGCGCTCCGCCGGATGTGTACATTCCAACACAATTCAAGACCAAAGTAGAGAATAGATACAGATAAACGGCCAAATACCAGTGCCGCTCAGACCAGCGATACACCAGCCAACACACGCCCACCAGAACCAACGGGGAAAAGACCGATAGCAACCCGATGGCCGTGGGAGACGCGAACCATGCTGCGGTAGATGTCACGCCGCCAGCTATCAGCCCGGCTGCTTGGATGGTCAGGATCACTCTGAGCATGCCGCGCCGCCGTTTCAGTTCATCGGTTGAAAGCTGGGTCCACGTTCGCAATTTCATACACAACCCCCTCGTATAAAATAAACCTCGGATGCGGGCATGATCGGCCCGCTCCCCCGACCTGACAACCGGGGAAGACTCTGGTATGCTCTGCCCAGTCGCGTTT
>CAYGWJ010000419.1:0-13622 GCA_964353405.1 uncultured Anaerolineae bacterium | reverse complement strand
CCGCTCCGCAGCCGACCACACCTCCTCAGGCTGCCCCGACTCAGGCCCCGGCAGTCGCCAAGAAACAATTTGAGGGTGTCACGGTCAAGATGCACGCCATTACCGGCGGCAACTATGACGAGCTGTACAAGGTCATTCCCGACTGGGAGACCAAGACCGGCGCCAAGGTCGAGTTCGTGTTCAAGGGCAATGGCTTTGAGACCGACAAGCGCCTGGTGCAAGACTTTGCGGCCGGCACGGTTGACTATGATGTGTGCTGGGATCACTCGAGCTTTTTCTCCCAGTACGTCAAAGCCGGCGGCCTCGAACCACTCGATGCCTATTTCACCAAAGACGACCTGGCCGATTTCATCCCGCGCCTGGTGGACGCCACCCGCCGCGATGGAAAGCTATGGGTCATTCCGCGCCACTATGACATCTCCTGCCTCCACTATCGCACCGATCTGCTCGGCAGCAAAAAAGTGCCCGAGACCTGGGATGAGTTCAAGCAGCTCGCGCTCGACCTGACCGACAAGGGCAAGGGCATCTATGGCACCCAGATCGCCGGCAAGGAAGAGGCGCTCACGGGCCGCTTTTACGAAGTGCTGGTTGCGGAAGGCGGCGCTTTGTTCGACGACAAATGGGTGCCGACCTTTAACAGCCCGGCGGGCGTCAAGGCCATTACCATGTTCGCCGACCTGTACAAAGCGGGCGCGATGCCGCCCGGCATGACCAACTTTGTGTGGGACGATGTGGCCAAGAACTTTGCCAATGGCACCATCGCCATCTACACCGAGTGGTACGGCTGGTATGGCTTTTTCCAAGACCCCAAGAGCAGCCAGGTCGCCGGCAAGTTCGAGCTGGCCCGCGCGCCGATGGGTGATGGCAAGGTTCACAGCGGCTGGGCCGGCAATCACGGCTTTTCGATCACCAAGGCCAGCAAGAACAAGGAAGCCGCCGCCTCGCTCATCAAGCACCTCACCAGCCCGGACGCGCAGCGGATTGAAACCAAGCTCGGCTTTACCGTGTCGCGCGCCAGTATCGGCCAAGAGGCCATTGACGCCGCGGCCAAGTCCACCAACCCGCTCGACAAGAAGCGACTCGAGCTGGCGCTGCTGCAGGCCAAGGAAGACTACAAGACGCCGCCGCTCATCGCCGAATGGCTGCCCATGTCCAACGTCGCCTACCCGATCTTGCAAAAGATCATCCTGGGCGATGTCAAGGCGCAGGCCGGCCTGGACGACGCAGTGGCCCAGGTCAAAAAGTTGATGACCGACGCCGGTTACTACAAGTAAACCCTGATATCCTTGCAAAGGTTTCGCAACCTTCGCAAGGATGGATCCAGTCACCAGGAGTGGTTGGGCGCCAAGCCACCCAACCACTCCCAGGGGATAAAGGCATGGCCGTTCAATCTATCGCGCAAGCCGCTGGCGCCAAAAAACATCGCGAGGCCTTTTTCAGTGAAGGCAGATCGTTGCCGGTTGTATTCTTGTTTCCTGCTATCGTCACCCTCTTTGCGGTGATTGGGTTCCCGATGTTGTATTCGCTGTATCTCAGCTTTACCAACTATACCCTCACCACCGCGCGGAATTTCCACTGGGTCGGCCTGGCTAACTATGTTTCGTTGTTCCAGGACCCGGCTTTCTGGCAGGCGTTTGGGCGCACGTTGCTCTTTATCACCCTCTCCGTCAACCTCGAGTTCATCATCGGCCTGGGTATCGCTCAATTGATGTCGCGCGTCATCCTGGGGCAGGGATTGCTCCGCACGGTCATCATGGTGCCGATGATGTTTGCGCCCATCCTGATCGGCTTTCAGTTCAAGTGGTTTTTCAACGATCAGGTCGGGCTGGTCAATAACATCCTGTATGCGCTGACGGGCCAGGCTCAAATCATTCCGTGGCTGGTGAATGTGCCGCTTGGATTCATCTCGATCCTCGTCGCCGAAATCTGGATGAGCACGCCGTTCATGGTCATCATCCTGGAAGCGGGCATCCTGTCGCTGCCCACCGAGCCATTCGAGGCCGCCGAGGTGGACGGCGCATCCGGCTGGCAAAAGTTCCAGCACCTGACGATCCCGATGCTGATGCCCTTTATCTACACCGCGATGGCGATTCGCTCGCTGGATGTGGGCCGCGTGTACGACGTGATCAGCATCATGACGGGCGGCGGGCCGGGCAGCCGCACCGAGCTGATCTGGACATACGTGTACCGGCTGGCGTTCTCCGGCCACAATTTCGCCATGGGCAGCGCCATGTCGTATGTCACCGTCATCATCAGCTTTATCTTTACGTGGTATCTCTTCCGCAACGTCATCAAGAGCCGCTGGGAGGGGAAAGAATGACAGCCAAGACAAAAGTGGGTTACGTTCGCTCTGGCCGCAAGCGGCGGGCGCAGGATGTCGCGCGCGATGTCCTGGTCTATGTCATCATCCTGGTATTCTTTCTGCCGGCCCTGTGGATCATCCTGACCTCGATCCGGCCCAACGTCGAGATCAACACGCGTCCGCCGGTCTGGATTCCGCGACAGATCGAACTTAATTCGTACCTGATTTTGCTGGGTCAGCCCACCCCGGAAGGCGCGTTCGCGATGGGCGGCAAAATTCCCATCAGCGCGTACGCGCGCAATTCGACCGTCATCGCGCTGACCAGCACGTTGATTGCGCTGGTGTTTGGCACGCTGGCCGGCTTTACGTTCGCGCGGTTCAGCTTTAGAGGCAAGAACACGATCTTTCTTTCGATGATGCTGGCGCGCGCGGTGCCGGGCGTGGCATTGAGCCTGCCGCTGTTTATCCTGTTCGCTCGACTGGGTCTTTCGGACAAGATTCTGGGCATGATCATCGCTTACGCCGCGTTAAACATTCCCTTCACGGCGTGGTTGATGGATGGTTTTTTTCGAGCACTGCCGCAGGAACTGGATGACGCGGCCCTGATTGATGGCTGCTCGCGCTGGACAGCCTTGCTCCGCGTGGACTTGCCCCTCGCTTTGCCGGGCGTTGCGGCGAGCGGTATTTTCGCGTTCCTCACCTCGTGGAACGAGTTCGCCCTGGCGACCGTCATCACACGCACACCGGCTTCGCGCACTTTTCCACCTGGCCTGTTCGAGTTCACCGGCTCGTTCGTGACCGACTGGCGCGGGATGTGCGCCATGTCGGTGATGATGTTGATTCCGTCCGTCATCTTTGTCGCGCTCGTCCAGCGCCAGTTGGTTGAAGGTCTGGCGTCCGGCGCGACGAAAGGATAGCGTCTGACAGGATAGACACGCTAGGCAGGATAAAGACAAGTATCCTGCCTACGCTTTGCGTGTGAATCCTGTTTTGGCTGAGTAGGAGGTCAATCCATGACACCCAGAGAACGCGTGCTGGCCAGCATCGCGCATCAAGAGCCGGACGGTCTGCCGGTGGACATGGGTGCGACGCCCAGTTCTGGCATTTCAGCGATTGCCTACCACAATCTCAAGCAACACCTGGGCATGCAGCAGGGACACACGCGCGTCTATGATGTCGTCCAGCAGCTGGCTCAACCCGAAGACGAAATTCTTGACCTGTATCGCATTGACGCGATTGACATAGGCCGCGCGTTTAATCCACACGATGAGGACTGGTACGACATCCATCTGCCGGACGGGACGCCGGTGCAGTTCCCGGTCTGGTTTCATCCGGTTCAACAGCCCAACGGCGTGTGGGATGTGTTTACGGCAGATGGCATCCGCGTCGCCACCATGCCGCCCGGCGCGACATTTTTTGACGAGGTCGTGTTTCCATACCTGGAAGCCTTTCCGCCGGATTATCACGACCTGCCGCAAAAAATGCCGCTGGTTCACTGGGCCGGCCTGGCTCACAGCCCGTGGGATCACGCGGGCGAGCCGGACTTTTGGGAGCAGTTGAGGCAGCGCGCCATCGAGTTGCGCCTCAAGTCAGACCGCGCGTTGGTGATTGTGGCGGGCTGCAACCTGTTCGAGTGGGGCACTTTCCTGCGGCGCATGGACAACTTTTTGATGGACCTGGTCACCAGCCCGAAAGAAGTCGAGCGGATGCTGGATGCGCTGATGGAGCAACATCTGGCGACGCTTGAAAAGGTGTGTCAGGCGGTCGGCGATGTGGCGGACATTCTCCGCTTTGGCGATGACCTCGGCACCGATCAAGGGCCGTTCATGGCGCCCAAGATTTATCGCCAGCTCTTTCAGCCGCGCCACACGATTTTGAACCAGTACGTTCACGAGCACAGCCAGATGCACACCTTCCTGCACTCGTGCGGCTCGATCTACAAACTGCTGCCCGATTTGATAAAAGCCGGTTACGAGATCATCAACCCGGTGCAGATCACAGCGCGCAACATGGAGCCGGAGCGATTGAAGCGCGAGTTCGGCCAAGACATCACCTTCTGGGGGGGCGGCGGCGATACGCGGCACGTGCTGAATCACGGCGCGCCGCAGGAGGTCAAGGATCACGTGCGGAAAAACATCGAGGCGTTTGCGCCCGGCGGCGGGTTCGTCTTCAACACGGTGCACAATATTCTGCCGGATGTGCCGCCGCAAAATATCGTCGCGATGTTTGAAGCGATTGACGAGTATCGGTAAAGCAGCAGGTCACACACTTTTACGTGACCTGCTCAATAGCAGATTCAAAATCTTGAAAGGAGCGCAATCACATGAGTCTCGAAACCATCTATCAAGCCGTCTTGGATGGCGATGCCCCGGCTGCTGAAGCGGCCGTCAAGGAGGCGCTGGCCGCCAAGGTGCCCGCCGAAGATATTCTCCAAAAGGCGTGCATCCCTGCGATGGGTCAAGTGGGCCGCCTCTTTGAGGAAGGCGAAAAGTATGTGCCGGAAATGCTCATCTCGGCGCGCGCGATGCAAAAGTCAGTGGCCTTGCTCAAGCCTCTTTTGGCGCAGGGCAGCGTTCGATCAGTCGGCAAGGTTCTCGTCGGCACGGTGCAGGGCGACTTGCACGACATTGGCAAGAACCTGGTCGGCATGATGCTGGAAGGCACCGGCTTTGAGGTGATTGACCTGGGCACGGACGTGACGCCGCAAAAATTCGTGGATGCAGTCAAGACACACCAGCCGCAGCTCATCGGCCTGTCGGCGCTGTTGACGACCACCATGCCCTCGATGAAGAAAATCATGGAAGCATTGCAGGAAGCCGGGCTGCGCGGACAGATCAAGGTGTTGATCGGCGGCGCGCCGGTGACGGAAGCCTATGCCCATCAAATTGGCGCGGACGGCTACGCGCCCGATGCCAGCAGCGCGGCTCGCAAGGCCAAGGCATTGATGGACGCAGCTTGACACGTTTTTCTTCCAGCTCTTTCTGCTTGTGTTTGGCCGCCGACCGCTGACAGCAGACCGTAGGCGACAAAACGCTATCGTCTGTCAGCGGTCTGTGAGCGCGCAAGATCGCGCGCGGCATTCCCACACCAGGCCGGCGAGCCACGCAACAGGGCGTCGTGGGCTGAGAGCCTGTCTGAAAAGTAGCTTAGCCCCTTGTGGGCGAACGGGCACAAGGCCCTAAACTACGGGCTTTTCAGACACCCTCTGAGGCTTGTGGCCGTTTCGAGCACGTGCTGGCAGAGAGCGCCTGAAACGAAGAGATTGCAGGAGTCTAAACCATGAACTCGAAAGAACGGCTGATGCTGGCATTGAACAAGGAAAAGCCTGATCGGCTTCCGGCGACGATTCATCAATGGCAGGGCTATCATCTTGATACTTTTATGGGCGGCATCACCGATCTGGAGGCTTTCAAGGTCACCGGGCTGGATGCGCAGATTCAGTACTTTGAAGAGATGGCCCAGTTCTGGCTGGTGGACGCCGATTTTGCCAAGCTCAACACGCCGGAATGGCGTGACCAGGTCACCGTCGTCAGCCATGACCCGGACAAGCGGATCAATCATCATACGATCTACACGCCAGAAGGCACGCTCACCTACAAGACGGCCGGCGATCGCAAGACGACGTGGATCACCGAGTATCTCATCAAGCGCGACGAGGATATTGAACTCATTCGCAAGTATATGCCCGTTCCCGACCTCGACCTTGCGCCCATTGCCAAACGATACGGCGAGGTGGGCGACGCCGGAATCCTGCGCGGTTTTGTTTGGGGCGATCAGGCGGGTTGCTGGCAGCACGCCGCGTGTTTGATGGACATCACACAATTGATCTTTGCCGCGATTGACAAGCCCGCATGGGTACACCATCTGCTGGATATTCTGCTCGAAAAGAAACTAGGCTTTATCGAGACGATGAAAGGCGCCAAGTTTGATCTGGTCGAAACCGGCGGCGGCTCGGCCTCATCTACGTTGATCTCGTACAAGATTCACAAAGAGTTCTGCCTGCCGTATGACCGCAAGATGCACGCTGCACTTCACGCGCTGGGCTTTAAGGTTACGTATCATACCTGCGGCGGCACGCGCGGCATCGAAGACCTCATCGTCGCCAACGGTTGCGATGCGTCCGAAACGGGTGCGCCGCCCAGCGTGGGCGGCAACCAAGAACCGTGGGAGCTAAAGCGAAAAGTGGGCCATCGCATCGCCATCATCGGCGGCATAGACCAGTTCAACACACTCACGGCCGGGCCGAAGGAATACATCCGCGCCAAAGTGCACGAGGTGTTCGAAAAGGTCGGTTATGAAGGCGGCTACATTTGCGCGGCCTCCGATCACTTTTTCGATACGCCGGTCGAGCACCTGAAGGCATTTGCGCAGGCGGCGCAAGAGTGTGTTTACTAGGCTGCGGGACAATCTCTCCATCCTGTCCGCGACCGCCTTCCTGTCCGGCATCCACTCGAACATGGTCGCGGTCGTCTGGCAGCCGTTCGCCCTCAGCCTGGGCGCCTCCATCCCTACTCTGGGACTGCTCAGCAGCCTGGGAGGCTTTGGCGGTATCGTCACTGCGCTCAACCAACCCATTGGAGGCTGGCTAGCCGACCGCATCGGACGCAAACCGCCCGTCGTCTGGGCCAGCGTCGCGCTTATTGCCGCTTACGTGCTCTATACGCTGGCCGGCCTGATGGGCACGTGGACGATCCTCATCCCCGGCATCACGCTGCTGGGCATCTCGGCCATCAATCGTCCGGCACGCAGCTCGCTCACGGCTGAATCGGTGGCCGCCGAGCAGCGCGGCATGGGCTACAGCATCGTGCAGGTAGCCACGGCCCTGCCCGGCATTTTTGCCCCCGTACTGGGCGGGTTCATTGCCGACCGTGCCACCGCGACCGCCATTTTCCCACTGTGCATCGCCTTTGAGGCGCTGTCTCTCTTCCTCGTTGTGCGTTACCTGAATGAAACGCACGTGCCAGATCGGCGGATCACGTGGGCCGAGCTGTGGTCGGTGCTCAAACGCGCCATCGTCCCGCCGCCCGGGCTGGTTGGCTTCGCCGTGTGCCTGGCCGGCGATTCTTTCGTCTGGGGTCTTGGCCTTGGCGTGCTATTTGGCATCTTTAAGCAGACCTATGGGTTCAGCGATGCGCAACTGGGCGCGATGAACAGCGCCATGGCAATCTCCATGGTTATCTCACAATTGCCGATCGGCCGGTTCATTGACCGGTACGGGAGCAAACCCTCATTGGTTCTCTCAGAGGCGCTCGGCATCCCGTTGATGCTCTTGTGGGCGTTCTCTAGCCGCTTCGAGGTCCTGGTCGGGTCGTACGCTCTGTTCGGGCTGGTTGGCTCCACCTGGGTGCCGGCTGTGATGACATACCTCACTGCTCGAGTCCCACCCCACGAGCGCTCCGAGGCCATTGGGCGGCTTGCGGCATTCCGCGGATTGATTGCCTTCCCCGCGCCCTTCATCGGCGGCTTGTTGTTCGAACTGGGTGGGCTGCGCCTGCCGATCCTGGCGAATCTGGCGGGCATCGTCGTTGTCATGGTGGGCCTCATCGTGCTGATCCAAGAGCCCCGGTAACTCGTCACTCTTTCAACGGTCGAAAGCCCTCGCCCAACGCCTCACTGGCCTGGCCGATGACGACGAAAGCCTGCGGGTCAATTTCGTGAATGAGCGCCTTGAGCCGCGCCACCTCGCTGCGGCTGATGACGACATACAGCACCGTGCGGTCCACGTGCGAGTACATGCCCTCGCCATGCAAGCCCGTCACGCCGCGCTCCATCTCGCGCAAAATCGCGTCGGCCACTTGGCGCGGCTTGTCGCTGACGATGAGGGCCGTGCGGACGACATTTGAGCCTTCGGTGATCACCTCGGCCGCCACGCCGCCGATGTAGAGCGCGACGGCGGCATACAGGGCGCGCTCCCACCCAAAGGTGAACCCGCCCAACAAGATCACGAGCGCGTCGGTAAACAGATAGCTCTGTGAAAGCGGAATGCCGCGCAACCGGGCCAGCACGCGCGCCAGGATGTCCGAGCCGCCGCCCGTGCCCTGCCCCAGGAACGTGAGGCCCATCCCCAGACCGCCAACCACACCACCATACAGCGCGTTCAACATTGGGTCGCGCGTCGGCCCGGCGGGAATGACGAGCCGCCCCACATCCACCAGCACGCTGTACAAGATCACTGTCAAGACCGTGCGAATGAAAAAGCGCCGCCCGCCCAGGTAACGCCAACCCAGGAAAAAGAGCGGCGCGTTCATCACCAACACCAGCATGCCGATGGGCCAGCCGACATAGTGATTGATGACTTGCGCCAGCCCGCTCGCTCCACCGGAAGCGATCTGCCCGGGGATGTAAAACAAATCCATCGAAGCCGCTTGAACAATCGCGCCGAGAATCAGCAGGCCATAGTCGCGTACGTCGTTTCGTTTAAGCATATTCACCGGACACGGTGACAAGGTAACCCATGTTTACCCTGTCACCGTGTCATATTGCACGGTTGGACGTGGCGCTATTTTACCACGCCATACAAGCCTTGACCCTACTGCTGTTTGAGGACGACGGGCAAGTATGTCTGCAAGTACACCGTTACATCCACCGTTGCCGTAGACTGCAATCCATTGGCATCGGTGACAGACAGGGTGATGACGTTCGGCGGCCAGTTGCTGTCATGCAGGCTATTGTGCAGGCCGGGGATCGTCAGCACCGCGCCTGTGCCAAGCGGCCCATCTATGCTGGAGGACCACTGGTACGTGTAGGGCGCGGTCCCGCCGCTCGCCGTGCCGGTCAAGATCATACTTTGACCTGGCATGACCTTGGTCCCGGCCGTCGGGCTGGTGATAAAGGCCTGAGGCAATGCTGTAGGACTCGCCTCGGCTGGCACATACAGGTTGACATCACTCGCCACCGGCACGGTGACAGCCTGAGCAGACTGAACCTGCACTTGGCTCGTCGCAGTCTGGGTGTACAGATCAGCCACAAAGACCCATACCGGAACCAGCTCGGCCTGACCGAGAGTGGAGACCTGCTCATAGTAAGCCAATGTCGGCGCCGGGCTGGTCAACACGTAGGTAGAGGCCAACGGCGGTTGGGCCAGGGCGATGCGCGGGTCAGTCAGAAAATCGTTCCAGGCCTGCTCAGAGGTCTTGATGGGAACGGTCACCGCCGCAGTGGACTGCACGCCCACATTGGCTTGAGCCGGCATCACATCGCGCCAGCCACCCTGCAAACCAATGACCTGGCTGTTGTCACCAATGTACACATTAAAGCGGGCGCCGGGGCCGACCACCGATAGCTGTTGGCCGCCGATGTCAAGTGTGCGGGCGTAATCAACGGCATAGTTCGTAGGGCTGGTCGGCGTGCTGGCGGCGAGGGCGGTGGTGGACAGCAGTCCATTGGCCGGCCCTTCAAGTTGGACGGTTGGCGTGACGACCAAGTGACGACCATAGAAACCTGGCAGGTTTTGACCGTTATTTGTCAAGAATCTATCCACCAGGCTCTGTGCCCGTTGCGAAGAAGGAGGCAGCGAGCGTGGCATCTCGGGATTGGTCCACAATTCGCCCAGGTTTTGGAAAAAGTAGCCGCCGCTCGCCATATCCACCTGCAAGAACTTTATTGGGCTGACGGCGTTCGTCCGCAAGGTTGGGGGCGGGAATGGAGGCTGAGGAGCCTCGGCATCCACCATGTAAAAAGTCGAACCGTCCTGGTGGATCTTGTTCGTATCTGTCAAGCCAAAGACCGCCCCAATCCGCAGAGTGTAGGTCAAGTCAACGGTGCGGGGCACGATGGTGTAGACCGGCAGGCTGGTCGGCGCCGCTGTGGTGAGTTGAAGTGGAGCCGGCGTGCCCGACCAGTGGTCCCAGTACCAGTAGCCGCCGTTGTTGGCATAGTCGGGGCTCACATAGCCCTCGCCCCACAAGTAATCGTTATAGTTATTCAGCTCCTCGGCTAATACACGCGCCAGCACGCTGTGCGGTTGTTGGTTGGACACCGCGGCGAACCACGCCTGCGTCACAGTCTTGGCCGGATGCCACCAGCCTTTGTAACGTGCCTGGTCGGCAAAGACACCGCCATCGCCCGGGTAGACAACATACATGGTGTTGGCAAAGCCCAGCATCTGATGGAGGCCATTGAAGGTCTCGTGCCAGTACCACATGCTGTCGTCGCGCAGCACGCTGCACGAATCAAAGATCAGCCATTCGAGGTCATTTGTGCCGTAATAGCGATACGCCTCGCCAGGGCTGAGGAACCAGTCGTCGTTGTTGCTGCTAAAATAGACCGCGCTGAGATTCTTTTTCCAGAAGGAATCGTAAGCGCCTGTGCCGTGAGTGCCGATCATGGCGAGGTCAACCGTGTCAATATCGCCATTGCCACCAGACGCGGCTCGCTTAAAGTCCCTCTCCCAGGCATTCGTGTTGCCCCAGTTAAAACGCGGAACCCAGCCGCGACTGAGCAACTCGTTGTAGAGATTGTTGGCCGAATAGTACCAGTTGGCGCGGTCGTCAGCAGTGCCGGGCCAGTCGGTGATCCACTCCACGCCCATCTCGGCCGTGCCGCCGTCATCTTCCACGCTCGCCGGGCCGTTCACAACTGCCGGTGGCTCGGGACGCGCATAACCGACGCCAGGCGCCGCCAACAGCGTCAAACCGACCACCAGCGCCAGCGCCATCACAGTTCGCACTAAACGCGCTCGCCTTGAGGCGACCGCCGTCGCAAGGACCAAATTGGGATTCATCAGCAAACTCCTTTCTGCTGTATTCACAAGGCTCATAGAAAGAAACGATGGTTACTTTACGCCGAGAAGTGAACGGGTTTATCGTATGAAGTAACACACTTCTGAGCGCAATCCCGGTTCGCAGGCAACCTCCTTTCATTCGCGGCAAGGTGTGACCTTACCGACGAACCGCCAGGGCATGCAGCATTGACGCGGCTCTATGCTATTGTACGACTGTTCAAGACTTTCAGTCAATAGTCTAAAGGGCACAGAGACAAAAACGTGAAAGTAGCCAACTTTGAGCCGTAGCCTGTACTGCCATTAGAGTTGACCGCAGCGATATCTCCGCCAATGAACTTGCCCGGGTCATCATAGCCCGTGAGGTAGGCGATGGAATCGCAAGTGCTGCGAGTGCGGCGATTGTGAAGGAAAGCTTGCGGTCCAGCGGGTCTTTTTGTTCTGTGTATTAGTATTGTCGGTTATGCTACACACGGATGCTTTGCCATTTGCCGGAGCGAAAGCGCCACCAGAACATCAAGCCTCGAAAAGCAAAGTCGGCGGCAATGGCAATCCACGCGCCGATGAGGGCCAACCCAAACCACTGGCCCAGGAGATAGGTGATGATGACGCGCAGCCCCCACACGCTAAAAATCGTGATCGCCAGCGTGGCGCGCGTGTCGCCCGCGCCGCGCAGCCCGCCGCTGAACACAAAGCTGGCCGCCATCATCGGTTGGATGAGGGCCGCGATCCGCAAGATGGGGACGCCCTGCGCGATGACGAGCGGGTCATTAATAAACATGCGGATGAGCGCGCTGCCGAACACGAAAATGACTGCGGCCATGACCGTCATGACGATCAGCGCAGCGCGAAACGCCACGTAACCGCTCTCTCGCGCGCGCTGTGGCTGCTTGGCGCCCAACTCCTGCCCCACCAGCGTCGAGGCGGCGACGGCAAAGCCCCACCCCGGCAAGAACGAAAGTTGAGCAATGCGCCACGCCACCTGGTGAGCCGCATACGCCTCGGTGCCAAAGCGCGCGATGACAACCGTGAGGCTGGTCAGCGCAAACTGGAGCAGAATCTGTTCCGCGCCCGCCGGCAGACCGATATTCAGGATACGCCTGATGCCGCCCGGATCCCAGCGCGGCATGTGCAGTCCCAGTCTGATCCCGGCCCGTCCCCGCACCAGCAGCGCCAGCACGATCAAACCGCCGATGGTTTGACCGGACGCTGCGCCCAACCCGGAACCGACCACGCCTAATTTGGGCAATCCGGCCACGCCTTGTGTAAGGCTCCACGCCACGCCGATGTTGATGACATTCACCGCCAGCATCACCAGGAGCGGAGTGCGCGTGTCACCCGCGCCGCGCATCACGGCGTTTCCAATGAGCAGCACCGAGAAAAAAGCGAACGACGGCGCGACCGTTCGGAGATAGCGTGTGCCCTGCTCAATCACGTCCGGCTCGCCGCCGAACCAGGCGATGATAGGCCGGGCGCAAGCTGCTCCGACCACGGCCATCAACACGCCGATCACCATCGCCACGAGAATGGATTGACGCGCGGTGCGGGTTGCGTCTTCCGGCTCCTTGGCGCCAATATGTCTCGCCACCAGCGCCGTCGAGCCGACGCCGACTGCGCCCAGGAACGACGCCGTCAGGTTGAGCATTTGCCCGCCCAGGCCCACGCCGTCAAGCGCCGCTGCGCCCAGGTGGCCGACGATGTAAAAGTCCACCAGGCTGATCATCATCGCCAGCGTCTGTTCGATCACAGCCGGCCAGGCCAGCGTCAGCACGCGGCGAGCCAGCGCTGGGTCGGTGCGAAGCAATGTCGAAGCGACCGAATCGGTCGTGCTCATCGGTCGTAAAGTTGTAGCCGTGTCAACGTCCATTCAAAGCATCCAGGGCCAGCATGATGCACGCCACGGAAGCAATCGCGTCAATTTGGCCAGAGCGCACCATCGCTCGCAATTCATCCGGCGTGTGCAACTGCATGGCGAGATCTTCAGTGTCGTCCAGATGAGGAGCGGCCACCGGGCGCGCGCCGCGCGCCAGGAAAAGATGCGCCCGCGCCGGGCCGCGATTGGTGTCCAGGACGGCGCTGGCAAGATGCTGCCAATCGTCGGCGGCATAGCCGGTCTCTTCGAGCAGCTCGCGCCTGGCGCAGGCCAGCGGCTCTTCACCCGCGTCCAGGTACCCGGCCGGAATGTCATACGATAGCTTGCCCGCGCCGTGCTTGTACTGGCGCACCAGCGGCACACGGCCCTCCTCCGTCAGCGCGAACGCCTCGGCGTACTCGCGCACGTCCGCCAAAAGATAGCCCTCGATGATATGACCATTCGCCAACCGCACATCTTGTTCGATCAACCGCAACCACGGGCGGCGATCTATCAGCACCTTGGAAGAGAGAATTTGCCAGGGTTTCAAAGGAGACTCCAGAACGCAGAATGCAAGATACAACTTGCCGGTGACTAATCAGCCGTCGTGTCATTGCGAGAATTCATATCGCCGGGTGGCGATATGCCAGGGTAGAGAAACTCGCGCCATAGTGTCATTCTGAGGCCGAAGGCCGAAGAATCTCTGCCTTGCGAGGTAGAGACCCTTCACTGCGTTCAGGGTGACAGAT
>CAYGWJ010000418.1:0-11110 GCA_964353405.1 uncultured Anaerolineae bacterium | reverse complement strand
GCCCGGCGTGTGCGGGAAGCGTTCCCGTGTGGTGACAATCAGGCGGACGATTTCGGCGCGGCGTTTGCGTTCGGAGGGCATAGATCAGCCTCTTGCCCCCTCCCCGGCCCTCCCCCGCGTGGGGGAGAGTGTGGGTGGGGGCTATTCGCCCATAATCTGCGCGACAATCTCGCGGTGGCGCGGGCGGATGTCAAAATCAATGTAAATGATCTGCTGCCACGTCCCCAGCGTGAGCGCTCCGCCCACGAACGGCACGACGAGCGACGCGCCCAGGAGCGACGCGCGGACGTGGCTGTGGCCGTTGCCATCGCCCCAGCGTTCGTTATGGCGATATTCCAGCCCGGCCGGAACGATCTCGTCAAACACGCGCTCGAGGTCTGCCACCGCGCCCGGCTCGAACTCGATGGTCGTCAGGCCGCTGGTGGAACTCGGGCAGAACAACGTCACGGTGCCGGATGTGAGGCCCGACTCGCGCACGGCCCGCGCCACAGCATCGGTGATGTCTTGCGTATCGCCATTGCCACGTGTCTGCAAGGCAAGTTTCTTGGAGACGACTTTATCCATACCCGCCACCCAAGTTTAGTTTCTGGTGCAAAAGGCCGTAGCATAGCCGCTTGTCGGCGTGTTTGACGGGCACTAGGCCCTATGCTACTCAGTTTTGCACCGAAAACAAGTTTGGCTTGAATTTTATCACACAAGCCAGGTTCGCCCAAGCGGGCCAGGCAGTGTCCGCTTTATGTTTCGCGTTCCTATGGTAGAATACATTTTGCCATGCTGATCCACCATCTCTCGCTGACCAACTTTCGCAACTATGCCCGGCTGGAGCTGGACCTGCCGGCCGGGCCGGTGTTGCTCCTGGGCGACAATGCGCAGGGCAAGACCAGCTTGCTCGAAGCGATCTATTACGTGGCAACCGCGCGCTCACCCCACACCACCAGCCCGCGCCAGCTCATCAACTGGCTGGCCGGTCGAGAAAGCCTCACGCCGGCTGCGCGCATCGTGGCGCAGGTGACGCACGGCGAGGCTGTTCACACGCTCGACGTGACGCTGATGCTAGAGCCGACCGCCAGCGGCGAGGAACGCTTCCGTAAACAAATCAAGCTGGACAACATCCCGCGCCGCGTGCAGGACCTGGTGGGGCAGATGGCCGTGGTATTGTTTATACCGCAAGACGTAGAGCTAGTCGGCGGGGCGCCTTCGCTGCGGCGGCGCTATCTCGACACGGCGCTGAGTCAGGTGGATGCCGAGTATCACTCTGCGCTGTCGCGGCTGGAAGATATATTGCCGCAGCGCAACGCGCTCCTCAAACAATTGGGCGAGCGCGGCGGCGATCCGGACCAACTGGTTTTCTGGGATAAGGAACTCGCCTCGGCCGGCGCGCGCATCACGCAGAGACGTCAACAGGCCATCGTGGAGCTGGGACAGATGGCGGATGCCATCCACCGCGATTTGACCGGAGGCCGCGAACGGCTGCGCCTGCGCTATGAGCCGGGCTTTGATCCGGGCCGGCTCACGTTAGAGTTCCAGATGCCGCTGAACCTCGACGTGCCGTGGGCGGCTGCGCCCACCTGGTCGCTTGAACAAGCCCAGTCCGCGTTCCGCTCTCAGCTCGAGCAGCGGCGGCCAGAAGAAATCGCGCGGGGCGTGACGCTCGTCGGGCCGCACCGCGACGAGCTGCGCTTTATTGCGGACGAGGTGGACCTGGGCGTGTTCGGATCGCGCGGGCAACAGCGCACGGCGGTGCTGGCCCTCAAGCTGGCGGAAGCGGAATGGATGCGCGGACAACTGGGCGAGTGGCCCGTGTTGTTGCTGGATGAGGGGATGGCCGAGCTGGACGCCCGGCGCCGCGCCTACCTGCTGGGACGCATGACGGGCGCAAACCAGTCGTTGATGACGAGCACCGGGCTGGAGCTGTTCAGGGAGGACTTTATCCAATCAGCGAGGCTGTTGCGGGTGACCGCCGGGCAGATTTCAAATCTCGAATCTCAAATCTCAAATCAAGTCGAGAACTAGCAGCCTGTCGGAGAGGCAACTTTGTAGGGCGGCTTTCCATAGCCGCCGCTTTGTAGCGGCTTTCCATAGCCGCCGCTTTGTAGCGGCTTTCCATAGCCGCCGCGCTGGGGGCAGGTATGGACGCGAAGCGTGCCCTACAAGGGGCTCTCCGACAGATGCCAGTCGCGTCATGTGACATTTGGAATTTGAGATTTGACATTTGCGATAGGATGCTTGGAGGGCATCCCCGGCCGCCGAGGATATTTTTCTGGCGTGGCAGCTACCTTGTCCAACATCACCAGGTAGCGCGTCTCGGCGATGCCCATCAGCTCCACAGGAATGATCCGGTTGAGCTTGCCGCCGAGGTGAACGATGGCGGTCTCGGCCCGCGCGACTTCGGCGGGCGCATCTTCTCCTTTTTGCGCCAGCGCCCGCCCACCGATCCTCACAAACGGCAGCAGGTATTCCGCCAGCGTCGGCATTTCGGCCACGGCGCGCGCCACGGCCCAATCGTAACACTCACGGTGCTCCGGGTCTCCCCCCAACTCTTCCGCGCGGCCTTTGAGCACGGTCACGCCGCGCAAATCCAGCGACTCGACGATGTGCCTGAGGAATTCCGCTTTCTTGCCCGTAGCTTCCAGCAGCGTGAGCCGGATGGTGGGACAGATGATTTTAAGGGGCAGGCCGGGAAAGCCGGCACCGGTTCCCACATCAATCACGCGCACGTCGGGCTTGAGCGGGCAGGCTTCGATCGGAATCGGCCAATGGGAAACGGAAGAGCGAGCCGCAGAGACGGCCACCAGGCACGAGAGCGAATCCAAAAAGTGCTTGGTCTGAATGCCTTCGTCGTCGGTGATGGCCGTGAGGTTGGCGCGAGACTGCCAGGCCAGCAACTCCTGGCGATAGCGACGGAACAGTGTCACCTGGTCCGGCGTGAGGTTCAGGCCGAGTTTGCGCGCGCCCTCGATGAGCTTTTGCATTGCCGTGTTGCAGATTATATCACGCCTGCGCCCACAGGTCGTCGAGCTTGCCTTGTGACAGCCAGCGACTAAAGGCCGCCAGCGTCCCGCGCGCGCGAGGGTTGAACCCGGCGGGCAATGGCTCGCTCTCATTCAGCCAAAAAGTGTGCAGGCCCGCCTGCATGGCCGGGGCCATATCGTTGCCCCAGTCATCGCCCACCATCACGCACTCCTCTGGCTGGCGGCCAAGATGTCCCACGATTTCGGCATAGTAGCGTGGGTACGGCTTGCAGGCATGGACGACTTCATAGGACGTGACGAGCTGGAAGGGAAAATCCGCAACGCCGGCCCACTCCATGCGCTGTCGAACCGCCGACTCTGGAAAGAGTGGATTGGTGGCAATGACGACGTCGAGGCCCGCATCGAAAGCGGACTGGACGATAGCGCGCGCCTCGGGCCGGGGGCGAGTGAGTGAGCGAAGCTGACCGAACTGCGTCGTGTAAAAGTCGTCAAACGCCGGCATCATCTCTTGCATGGTCCGGCCCACGCGCGGAAAAAAATCCGCCACGAACGCCTGTTGATTCGTGACGGTCGGGTCGGCGTTTTCCACCATGACGCGCGTGGAGGCCAGGAGCGCGGGCATGAACTTGTCCGGCGGAACAAGCCGAGCCATATGCGGGGCGAGCAGGCCGAAATATCCTTTCAGGAAACGATCCATGTTGTTTTCCAACAGGGTGTCGTCGAGGTCAAACAATATAGCGCGAATGCGCTGGCTCATGGTCATTTCTCCTGCGCGTGCAAGTTCGTTGCGCCCGGGCGATGTTGATGGCACTGGCCGCAGCCCACGCGCGGCTCTGGCACTTCTGTCAGCGTCAGCGTGCAGACCGCATAGACCTCCACGCGACGCGTCAGACCGAGCAAGCCCTTGACGACTTTTCCTTCCAGGGCCATGTTCGGGCAGGCATTGTCGCGCACGATGGCGGGCATGGGGCAATCGCGGCAAAGCTTGGGTTCCCAGCGTTCCGAGTCGGGATTACGCCCGATCAAGCGGCACTCGTGCGTGGAGCGACCGCGCACATAGTCCTCGTAATAAAAGCGGCACTCTTGGCCGTAAGGAGTCTTCACCCCTACCCCCATTCAGCTCCTGGCGTGTGTTGCTCAAGCAAATGTCGAGTGCTAGCACCCACCCTCGCCAGGGTTCGGATCGAGTCATAAAAACAGCCCACCGTTTCCCGATGGGCCTCGACCCTTTGATATTTGGTACTTGATACTTTATATTTTAAATCTGCTACACCCGCGTCACGTACTCGCCCGTGCGCGTGTCAATCCGAATCGTGTCGTCTTCGTTGACAAAGAGGGGCACCTGGACGCGGTAGCCTGTCTCGACTGTGACGAGCTTGTTCGAGCCGGTGGCCGTGTCGCCTCGCACAGCCACATCCGACTGGACGACCTTGAGCTCGACGGCGGTGGGCATCTCGATGCCCAGCGGCTCTTCGCCGTTCATCTGCACGACCACGCCCATCCCATCTTTGAGATAGTGGATGTTCTCTTCGAGCAGCTTGGGTTCCATCACAACCTGCTCGTAGGTCTGCGCGTCCATGAAGGTGTAAAAATCGCCGTCGTGATAGAGGTATTGCATCTCGCGCGCCTCGATGCGCACATCCTGCACGCGGTCGCCGGACTGGAACGTTTTCTCAAACGTCCCGCCGGTGCGCAAATTGCGGACTTTGGTGCGGATAACGGCGTTGCCGCGCCCCGGCTTGTGGTGGTGATACTCGATGACGCGCAAAAGCTGCCCGTCCAGCTCAAATGTGACTCCCTTGCGGAGGTCGTTGACGTCAATCATGGTGACTGCTTCTCCCTATGAAATTCGGGCCGATTATACCGCGCCTTGTTGGGCTGTCAACTTACGATCTTTCTTAGGGTGATCGCCCACTGCGACGCGCCGCACGGCTCGACGCTCAACACCTCGTCGCCCTGCAGCTTGACGCTGCGCGGAACATTCCTGGTCGCCGGCTCGTAATCCACCAGGACGCGCAGCACCTGGTTCGGCGACATCTCTTCCAGCGCCAGCTTGGTCTTGACAAAGGTGTAAGGGCACACTTCGCCCCGGATATCCAATTCGCGGTCAAACGCTTCGGCCATAACGCGATTATACCACGTTGCCCCATACGCCTAGACACGCTATAATCTTACTGTTGGCTATTTGGGCGGCGCAGAGTCTGCCGCCCTCCAAAACCTGCCATCTTTACCCGGAGAGACCACGATGCCCAACACCATCTTGTTGTTGACGACCGTGATTGTCGCCTTGACCATTGCCGTCATCACGCTGTCGGTGGCCGTAGTGATGCTGTGGCGCCGGACGCGGCACGCCGTGCTGGGCCTGGACGAGCTCGCGGAAGATACGCTCAAGGCGCTCTATCACCTCTCGCGCGTCAAGCCCGTCGTGCGCGCCAGCGACCTGGCCCGCGCCGCCGATCTTCAACCCAACCGTTTGCCGATGATCGTCGGCGAGCTGCAGCGGCGCGGCTGGGCACACGCCGACAAGGACACATTGCGAATCGCGCCGCCCGGCGAAAAACGCGCGCTCGAGCTCATCCGCGCGCACCGGCTGTGGGAACGGTATCTGGCGGAAAAGGAGGGCCTGGCGCTCGACGCTCTGCACGAGGAGGCCATGCGCCGCGAGCACCTCATCACGCCGGAAGAAGCCGACCGGCTGGACGAACAGCTTGGACACCCCAAGTTTGACCCGCACGGCGACCCGATTCCCACGCGCGAGGGCGAATTGCCGGGTGACGGCGGCACGCCGCTTACGCGCTGGCCCGAACGCCGCGTGGGGCGTATCGTTCACGTCGAAGACGAACCCCCGGCCCTGCTCACCCAACTCACGCTCATGGGCCTCACGCCTGGCGCGCAGGTGGAAGTGGACGAGCGAATGCCGGGGCGCGTGCTGGTGTGGAGTGGACGCCAACGGTTGGCCCTGGCCCCGGCGGCCGCCGAGCGAGTGTTTGTTGCGCCCGCGCTGCCGGAGCGCATGCCGCTGTCTGAAATTGAGATCGGACAGGCCGCGCGCGTGGCGGCCATTGGCGAGGCCGGCACACAGCGCGAGCAGTGGCAAGCGATGGGGCTCGAGCCCGGCGTTGAAATCGCCGCTCTGCGCACGGACCCGTTGGGCGACCCGGTGATGTATCGCGTGGGCAGCGCGCAAGTTGCCTTGCCGCGCATCCAGGCCAACCAGATTCTTTTGGACGCCGCGACACTCTACGAGATTGTTCTGCCGCGCCGCAACTGGGTGGTGGAAGAACTGGCGCGCGCCAGAGAGTTGTTCGTCCGGTATGGCAGCCTGGCCGTCATCCGGCGCGGGCTGGTGTTCTTTGGCCCGGCGTTTGTCATCAGCGTGGGCTATATGGACCCCGGCAACTGGGGCACCGACATCGAAGGCGGCGCGCGCTTTGGTTATCGTCTGCTGTGGGTGATCTTGCTGGCGAACCTGATGGCGATCTTGATGCAGACGCTTTCGGCCAAGCTGGGCATCGCCACAGGCAGGACGCTGCCGGAAGTGTGCCGCGACCGGTACCCGCGCTGGGCCAGTGTGGCGCTGTGGGTCACGGCGGAATTTGCCGCGATGGCCACCGATCTGGCCGAATTCCTGGGCGGCGCGGTTGGCTTCAACCTGCTGTTTGGCATCCCGCTCTTTCCCGCCGCCCTCCTCACCGGCATCGTCATCTCGCTCATCTTGCTGCTGGAGCGCTATGGCTTCCGCAAAGTCGAGCTGGTCATCATCGGGCTGATTGCCGTCATCGGCTTGGTGTACATGACCGAAATCTGGCTGTCCAAGCCGGCCTGGGGCGAGATCGTGCGAGGACTGGTTACGCCGAAATTGCCCATCGGCGCGACGCTGGTGGCCGTGGGCATCATCGGCGCGACGGTCATGCCGCACAACCTCTACCTGCACAGCGCGCTCATCCAGACGCGCGTCCGGCCCAGCGACTCGCTGCAGCGCAAACACCAAGTTTACCGGCTGTCCATCATGGACTCGCTTGTGGCGCTCAACGGCGCGTTCTTTGTCAACGCCGCCATCCTCACCATGTCGGCGGCGGTGTTTTCCGGCGGGCGACTGGCCGGATACTCGCTCGAATCGGCGCACCAGACGCTCACGCCGCTCTTGGGGCCTTTGGCAGGCATCGCCTTTGCGATTGCACTGCTGGCTTCAGGCCTGTCGTCTTCGACCACGGCGACGATGGCGGGGCAAGTCATCATGGACGGGTTCATCCATCACAAGATGAGCGTGTGGTTGCGCCGCGCGGTGACGATGATTCCTTCGCTCATCGTCATCGGGCTGGGAATTGACCCACTGACGATCCTGGTGCTCTCACAGGTGAGCCTGTCGTTCCAGTTGCCGTTCGCCATGGTGCCGCTGGTGTTGTTCACCGGTAATCGCAACATCATGGGCGAGTTCACCAATAATCGCGTGACCCAGGTGCTGGCCTGGGCGTCAACCACCTTGATTCTGGTGTTGAACGTTGTGCTGGTCTACCAGACATTGACGGGATAGGCATGAGCGCGAATTTTCTTTCTGCACTGCAAGACTTTCGCCGTGCGCGGCGGAAGGCGGCCATGGAAGAAATCATGGCCCGCCTCACCGGCAAGACCGCCGACCTTCTTCCCTACGATCAAGTCAGCCAGATGCTCAAGGTCACCGAGAGCGAGCCGCGCGGTCTGCAAGAGATTCCACTCGACGCCATCGTCGGCAGCGTGGGACGGTACACGGATTTCACGCGCAGCTTTTTGCCCCGAAGCGACGTCAGCCAAGAGCGCTGGGCCCGAGTCGAGATGGCGGCGAGCGACCCACGCGGTCTGCCGCCGATTGACGTCTATCAGATCGGCCAGGCCTATTTCGTTGCCGACGGCAATCATCGCGTATCCGTCGCGCGGCAGCGTGGCGCAAAAACCATCCTGGCTCACGTCACCGCGGTGTACACGCAAGTTCCACTCACGCCCAATGTGAGCCCCGACGACTTGATCCTAAAGGCCGAGTATGCCGACTTTATGGAACGCACGCATCTCGACCAGATGCGTCCCGAGGCCGATCTCGGCGTGACGGTCCCGGGGCAGTATCCCAAACTATTAGAGCACATTCGAGCCTATCAGGACGTGTTTCACCTGTACCTGAGACAAGTCCCCTACGAGCAAGCCGTTGCCCGCTGGTATGACCAGGTCTATCTGCCGGTGGTCAACATCATTCGCGAGCGCGGCGTTTTGCGGGATTTGCCGGGCCGGACGGAAACCGATCTCTATCTCTGGGTGCTGGAACAGCGTGATGCCTTGCAGGAAGAGTTGGGTTGGCCCATCCGGCCTGAAGCAGCCGCCAAGGATCTGGTCGAGCATTTCAGCCCCAGGCCGAGGCGATTCGTCAGACGGGTGGGCAGCAAGATACTGAGCGCCGTGCGGCCCGGCGAGCTGGCGGACGGCCCGGCGCCGGGCCAATGGCGCAAAGAGCAAATGGCGACGGGCCGAGAAGACCATCTCTTTGCGGACATCCTGGTGCCGGTCAGCGGCGCAGAGTTGGGCTGGCAGGCGCTCGCGCAAGCGCAGCAAATCGCACGGCGAGAAGCCGGGCGATTGCTCGGTCTGCACGTCGTAGCGAAGGAGGAGCAAAAATCAAGTCCTGAAGCAGAGGCTGTGCAGGCCGAGTTTAGCCGCCGCTGTGCAGAGGCCGGCTTTCCGGGCAAGCTGTTCATCGAGGCCGGAGGCATCGCGCACATGATTTGCGAGCGGGCCAGGTGGGCTGATTTGGTCGTGGTGAATCTGGCACATCCACCCCAGCCCCAACCGGCGGCCCGGCTGAGGTCGGGCTTTCGAACCTTGATCCGCCGCTGCCCTCGACCCGTGATGGCCGTGTCCCAGACTCGTTCTCGCCTGGAGAGCGCGTTATTGGCGTACGATGGCAGCGCCAAGGCTGAGGAAGCGCTGTTCGTCGCCGCGTACCTGGCCAGCCGTTGGAGCATTTCTCTGACTGTATTGACCGTCATCGAAGCAGGACGCATCACGACCAGAATGCTCGCGCACGCGCAACGCTATCTGGAAGATCACGGCGTGCAGGCGACCTATCTAAAAAACAGCGGCCCGGTTGCCGAGGTGATCTTGAAGACGGCCGAAGAATGCACCAGCGATCTGATCGTCATGGGGGGTTATGGCTGGCGTCCGGAATTGGAAGTCGTGCTCGGCAGTGCGGTGGATCAGGTCTTGCGTGAAAGCCTTACACCCGTTCTGGTTTGCCGGTAAATGCAGACTCGACCCGCAATGAACCGCGTCTGCCGAATTCCAGGCCCAGGCCATTGGGCGCAAGGAGGTGGTCCATGCGTCAAGTTCTTCAAAGAGTGTGTGTGATCGTCGTCGTTGCAGCGTTGAGCGGATGCGAACTGTTGCCGGGCTCGGGCGGCTCGACGGCTCAACCGCCCGCGATAACCATGTTGCCCGACCTGCCGGGCTATACGGTCGTCGAGGGGCAAACGCTGACCGGGTACATTGGCAAGCTGAGCGGGGGCGCGGCGCTCCTGACTGGCCAGCCGGAACTGGCCGCCACACTCACCGCGGTGGATGCCATCGTCGGCTGCTATCAACAAGTGGGCGCAGTGCGCGCGCGCGTCTATAGCAGCCAGGCCTCGCCGCTTTCGGCCGGCGCGGTGGCGATTGCCGACAAAAAAGCACTGCTCGATCCGGCCAACCTGTTTCGTTGCGTGGCTCCCAGCTTGCGAACACAAGCCCAGGCCATCAAGATTGAACCGTGCAAGGCCAGCTATACGCTCACGCGGGACGGCAACGAGTTCTACGTCCTCTACGCGGGAACGACGCAAGAAATCTGCCAGGCGTTTTGCAGAAACCTGGAAGGCTGCACCGCGCACCGGTAGAGACGACGCGGCGCGTCGTCTTCAAGGTAAAGTCGAAACCAGCCGGTAAATCGTCCCGTCGTTGTGGCCGACCATGTACAATTCGCCGGCCCGATCTTGGCCAAACGAACTCGTCTGAAAGCCCACCCGCATGCGTTCCGCCATCTCCCACGCGCCAGATGCGTTTCGCTCTGCCGACCAGGTGATGCCGGTGCAATAGTCGGCGAAAAAGTACAAGCCGTCCAGCCACGGATATTTCGCTCCGCGATACACATAGCCGCCTGTGACCGAACAGCCTGACCCATGATCGTATTCGAGCACGGGCAGCGTCAGCCCCGACGGGTTGCAGTTCGTGCGCGGGTCGAAACAATGCTTGCCTTCCATCAATCGCCAGCCATAATTCTCCCCGCCCGGGCTTGACGCAGGCTGCAGGTCAATCTCCTCAAAAGTATTCTGACCCACATCGGCGATGTACAGGTCGCGCGTGGCGCGGTCGAACGAGAAACGCCACGGGTTGCGCAGTCCCCAGGCCCAAATCTCGGGGCGCGCGCCGGGCTTGTTGGCAAAGGGGTTTGAGCTGGGAACGGCATATGGCTCACGATTCACGTCAATCCGCAGCAGCTTGCCGAGCAAAACATTGAGGTCCTGGCCGTTGCCCAGCGTGCCATGCTGGTCGCCCTGGCCCCCGCCGTCGCCCATGCCGATGTAAAGGTAGCCATCCGGCCCGAATTGAACTAGCCCGCCGTTGTGATTCGCCTGCGGCTGGGCAATCGTCAAGACGGTCAAGGCGCTGTTCGGCTCTGCCACATTCGGATCGCCGGATACATGGTAGCGCGCGATGACGGTCGCGCCATCGGGCCGGCGAGTGTAATCCACAAAGAACAGCCCATTCGATGTATAGTTCGGATGAAAGGCCACGCTGAGCAGCCCTTGCTCGTTTCCCGTCGAGAGCACGCGCGAGCTAATGTCGAGAAAGGGCAACTCTCGCAATTGGCCGTTGTCAATGACGCGGATACGTCCCGGCTGCTCGACGACAAACAACCTGTCGGCGCCGTCATCGGGCTGTGTCAGATACACGGGCCGCTCAAAACCGGATTGCAGCGGCTCGACGCTCAACTTGAAGGAGCGCTGGCTCGACAGCGCCGGCGTGCGCGTTGCAGCCGGTAGAGTGAGAGTGCTCGCGGCGGTAGGCGTCGTGGGCCTAAAGGTTGGCGCGAGCGTGACCGTAGCTTGCGGTGTGGAAATTGGAGCAGCGGTTCCCGCGCAGCC
>CAYGWJ010000417.1:0-2854 GCA_964353405.1 uncultured Anaerolineae bacterium | reverse complement strand
CCTGGGACGCAAGGTGATGGTGGCGGTGTATCGCGCCATCGCCGAATCGGCCCCGATTCCCATTTGCCTGCACCTCGATCACTGCACGGACGTGGCGTACTGCAAGCAATGCGCCGATGTGGGCTACACCAACATCATGATTGACGCCAGCAAGCTCCCCTTCGAGGAAAACGTCCGCATGGTCAAGGAGGTGACGGACCATTGCCACAAAGTCGGCGACATCTCGGTCGAGGCGGAACTGGGCACGGTCTCGGGCGTCGAAGATCAGATCAAAGTCGTGGAAGACGAAGCCCAGCTTGCCAACCCGGAGCAATCGGTCGAGTTTATCGAGCGAACCGGCATTGACCTGTTCGCGCCCGCCATCGGCACAGCGCACGGCGTCTACAAGACTAAAGACCCCAAAGTTGACTTTGAGCGACTCGGCAAGATAGCGCAGTTGGTCAACGGCCAGGGCGTGCGCGTGCCGCTGGTTGTCCACGGCGGGACGGGGCTGCCGCCGCACACCGTGGCCAAGCTGATCGAGGTAGGTGGCGCCAAGTTCAACGTGTCTACCGAGCTCAAGCGCACACTCATTGACGCCAAGTTCAGCTACATCTCCGAGCACCGCGAAGAGTACAATCCGGGCAAGGTGGATAAAGCCGTCAAAGCCGCCATCACCAAGGCTGTCGAGCAGTGGATTGACATGCTGGGCAGCGCGGGCAAGGCATAATTCCAGTAGAGACGTTCCACCGGAACGTCTCTACACTGAGCAAGCAAAGGAGTCCAGTCATGACAAAGAAAGTAGAAGATTACTTTGTTCCGTGGGTCAAGCCGATCAAGATGTATGTGTCTTCGCACATTGACCTGGCCTGGCGTGATCCGTCGCTCCACCGAATGATGTCCAACGAAAACCCGCTGCCGCCTTCGCCCAAGGTCCTGGAAGCCATCGTCAAATATGGCGCGATGGCGAACCGCTACCCCGACCAGGGCACTGCCGTCCGCACCAAGATCGCCCAGATCAATGGGCTGGACGGGCCGGAGAACGTCATGATCGGCAACGGGTCGAGCGAAGTCTTTGACAACATCTTTCGCTGCTTTCTCCAGCCCGGCGAGGAGGTCATTCAGCACACGCCGTGCTTTGCGATTTACCAACTGCGCTGTAACATCCTGGGCGGCAAGCTCGTGTCCGTGCCGATGATTTACAAGGACAAGCAGTTGCTCTTTGACGCCGACGGCATCCTCAACGCCATCACGGACAAGACCAAGATCATTGCAATTGCCAATCCGAACAACCCCTCGGGCAACTTTATGGACGCGAAGGATTTCATCCGCATTGCAGAAACGGGCATACCGTTCGTGGTGGACGAGGCCTACGTCGAATACGCCGGACTGGGCAAATCGCAGGTGCAGTTGACCAAGAAATACAAGAACGTCATGATCACGCGGACGCTGTCCAAGGCTTATGGCCTGGCCGGGATGCGCTTTGGCTATCTGCTGGGCGACCGCGACGTGGTCATGCAAATTGCGGCGGCGCTTCTCCCGTGGAACGTTGGCACCATCCCGATGTGGGCCGCGCTCGCCGCGCTGGAAGACCCGGCAGGGTTGGCCGAGCGGGTCAAGTACAACAACGAGCAAATCGCCTACATCGAAGAGATGCTCAGCACCGTGCCGGGGCTGGTCATCTTTAACTCGGCAGCCAACTATATATTGTTCGACGGCGGCCCGGCGGGCAAGAAGGGCAAGGACATGGTGGCCTTCGCCCAGGCTCGTGGCATCATCATCCGGCCCGAATCGGCCAAGTACGGCAGCGACGGCTGGTTCCGCGTGACCCTCGGCAGCAAAGAAGAGAACCAGATGTTTATTGACTGCGTCAAAGAGTTCTATTCAAAGTAGGGGCCGACCGGTGTGTCGGCCTTGGCAAGGGCGCACACTTTAGTGCGCCTCAACTCTCCTTGGAGGAGTCAACATGGCAGAGATCAAGGCCGTCCTGTTCGACCAGGACGGCGTCATCATTGACACTGAGCGAGACGGCCATCGCGTTTCGTTCAACATGACATTCAAAGAGTTCGGCTACCACTTTGAGTGGGGTGTGGACGAGTATCACCAGTTGCTTCAGATCGCAGGCGGCAAAGAGCGCATGAAGCACTATCTTCACACCCAGGGCTTTGGCGCCCCCGTCAAGCCGGAAGAGGAAGAAGACCTCATCAAGCGGCTGCACAAGCGCAAGACCGCGCTGTTCGTCGAGCTGATCGCCAGCGGCGCGCTGCCCCTGCGGCCCGGCATCAAGCGCTTTATGCAGGAAGCCATGGCGGCCGGACTCGAGATCGGCGTGTGCACCACATCCAACGAAGAAGCCGCCAAGACGCTGACGACCCAGATTCTCAAGGACATCAAGTTCGAGATCGTGCTGGCGGGCGACATTGTCAAGAAAAAGAAGCCCGATCCCGAAATCTATAACCTGGCGCTGGAAAAGACGGGACTCGAGCCCACCGAGTGTCTGGTGATCGAAGACTCGAGGAACGGCGTGCTGGCCGCCAAGGCCGCCGGGATGTTTGTCGTGGCGACGACCAATCTGTACACTGAAAAGGAAGACCTCCACGAGGCTGATATCATCGTGACTTGCCTGGGTGACCCCGAAGGCGAAAAGGGCAAGCTGAGGCAGGGCGGCGAGGGGTTGGCATACGATGGCGTCCTGCGTGTGGATCAGATGATAAGGTATTTCGCTGTGTTCTAGCCCTCATCCCCGGCCCTTCCCCCGTCGAGCCAAGATCGCTCGACAGGGGAAGGGAGTGTGTATGTTCCTTCCCCCGTCGAGCCAAGATCGCTCGACAGGGGAAGGGAGTATGTATGTTCCCTCCCCCGTCGAGCCAAGATC
>CAYGWJ010000416.1:0-14418 GCA_964353405.1 uncultured Anaerolineae bacterium | reverse complement strand
CGGAGCGACGGCCTTCGCCAACCGCCATGAGCAGCACCGCCTCAATGGCGAATAGCACAACCAGGTTATAGACCAGGTCGCCCGGCGGTACGCTCAGGAGACGAGTGAGTTGGGTCACGATCATGGCTATGCGTCCTGCCTCGCGCTAGTGCATCTCCAGCGCATGGCGTGAGATGACCAGGCGCAGGATTTCGCTCGTGCCTTCGCCGATGGTCATCAGCCGCTGGTCTCGGTAGATGCGCTCCACCGGGAATTCTGCGCTGTAGCCATAACCGCCGTGAATCTGGATCGCGTTGAAACACACCTTTTCGGCGGTCTCGCTGGCCAGCAGCTTGGCCATCGCCGCTTCCTTGGTGAACGAGCGGCCTGAAGCCTTGAGCCACGCGGCGCGGTAGACCATCAGCCGCGCTGCGTCAATCTGGGTGGCGGCATCGGCGATCATCCACTTGATGGCCTGGTGCGTCGCGATGGGCGCGCCAAAGGTTTGCCGCTCGTGCGCATACTTGCACGCTTCTTCGAACGACGCCTGCGCCAGTCCCACACTCAGAGCGCCAATGCTGATGCGCCCACCGTCGAGCGTCTGCAAGGCCTGGTGCAAACCACGCCCCTCCGGTCCGACAAGATTTTCCACCGGCACTCGCACGTCGTCATACCTGACGGCATGAGTGGGCGAGCCTTTTACCCCCATCTTTTTCTCCGCCGGGCCGATGCTCAAACCGGGTGTATCGGTCGGCACGATGATCATCGAAAGCGACCGGCTGCCGCCGCGCTTGTCCGTGCGGCAGAGCGTAATGATGGTCTCGGCAATCGAGGCGTTGGTGCACCACATCTTTTCGCCGTTGATGACCCACTCTGCGCCGCGCCGCTCGGCGAGCACACGCACACCGCCGGCCAGGTCGCTGCCCGCGCCCGGCTCGGTGAGCGCCAGTGCGCCGAGCCGGCCCCGACCCGTGGCGAGGATCGGTAGCCACTTGCGTTTCAGCTCCTCGCTGCCGAACAGCGCAATGGGCGCGCAGCCTAGCCCATTGTGCGCCGCCACGGCCAGCCCGGTCGAGCCGCAGCCCCAGCCGATTTGCTCGATGGCGAGTGCCGCGCTGATCGGGTCCACCCCGGCGCCGCCGTATTCCTCCGGCACGTGCAAGCCGAGCAAGCCGAGCGGCCCCATTTTCTTGACGGCCTCGGCGTTGAACTCGGCGGCCTCGTCGGTGTGGCGCGCGCGCGGCACGAGTTCCTTTTCCGCAAAATCATGCACCATGTCGCGGAACATTTGTTGTTCTTCGGTGAGTTGAAAATCCATGGCTTTAGCTCCTTTCCTGTGATGATGAAATAGCGCGGATGCTTTGCTTACGGATTTCCCGGCGCGCTGCCGCCCGCTGGAGGGAGAAGCCGCGGCGCGGACGGCGTCCGAGTTGGAGTGAGAGTTGGGCTGGGTGTGAAGGTGGGTGTGGCGTTGGCAATGGCCGTCTCGGTGGCCTGCGCGAACTGGGCATTGATCGTTGCCAGGAAACTTGCCTGGTCGAAGGGCGTTGGTGTGGTCGTCGGCCAGACGGGCAGGGGGGTGCTCGTCACCATATAGCCGCCGCTGGCTTGGATCGTGGCCGCCAGCAAAGTAGCCACAAAGTCAATACTCTCGCGAGGGATGCGCGTGCGCGTCGCGGTCTCGGTGGCCGTTGACTGCAAAGGGCGCTGCGCGGATGGAGTGCCGAAGAGGCCCGTTGCTGCGCAGCCCAGGCTGGACACAGCAGTGAATAGAATGGCGATGGCGAGCGCAACTGGCCGGTTTTGCATCCGGATATCTGTCCTCGCGATTGGTCTGAGTGTGATTATACCACCCTTGCGACAAGCGCGGCGATCAGTCCACTTGTTGCTGGCCCTGCGTTTCTTCGGCCGCGGGCTTGGGAGGTGCTGCTTCCTGCTCCAACTGGCCGATCATTTTTTGCAGCTCGGCGTTCACCTGGCGCAAGGCGGACACGAGGTGTGGCCGTGACTCCTGCCACGTCTTTTCGCCGGCGGTGCGGAGCGACTCGGCAGCTTTTTCGGCCTCGGTGCGCGCTTTTTGCGCTTGGGGCGAGGCGGCGGTTTCTTGAATCGCCTGGCCCACCTGGTTCACCAGCGACTCGAGACCCGTTTGCATGGTCTTGACGCGCTGGCGGCTTTCTTGGCTGTCCACGGCAGCGCGAAAGGCCGTGGCCAGGCTTTGGCCCAGCGCCTCGAATTGTTTGCCGACATCCTTCCAGGGGTCGGGTGGAGTGGGCTGGGGCTGCTCGGTCGGCAGAGTTGTCTGTTCGTCAATCATGTTGTCACCTCGTTTTGAAAATCAGATTTCGGAAATCGGATGTCAGGGATCATTGGCGGGCCGCACAGAAATTATACACCTGATTGCTGTGAAGGATAAATTGGGTAGGCTCTGGAGGAAAACAAAGGACCTGTCCAGATGGACAGGTCCCTGGTGGGAAAAGATCGGATTTTTTCCTTTGTTTTGGGGGTGTCCCCCTTTTTAGTGAGCCGCACAGGACTCGAACCTGTAACCAAGGGATTAAGAGTCCCCTGCTCTACCGAATTGAGCTAGCGGCCCAACGCGGGCAAATTATAACCAATTTGCTCAGAGTGTCAAGTTGCAGGTGCGCTACTTGTCCACCACTCGCAGATGCAGTTCGTCGAGCTGCTTCGCGTCAATCGCCGACGGCGCATCCATCATCAGGTCGGCGGCGCTGGCGGTCTTGGGGAAGGCAATGACTTCGCGGATGCTCTGCTCGTCCGCCAGCAGCATCACCAGCCGGTCAATGCCGGGCGCCATCCCGCCGTGCGGCGGCGCGCCAAACTCGAACGCTTCCAGCATGTGCCCAAAGCGCGCCTGAATCTCGTGGTCCGGATAATTGAGCATGCGGAAGATGCGCTGCTGAATCTGGCGGTCGTGGATGCGGATGCTGCCCGAGGCCAACTCGTAGCCGTTGCAGACCAGGTCGTAAGCGTCCGAGAGAACCGACGCGGGATCGGTCTCTAATCGGTCGAGGTGCTCGCGTTTGGGCATGGTGAACGGGTGGTGCGCGGCATCCCAACGATTCTCATTCGCGTTCCACTCAAACATTGGAAAGTCCACCACCCAGCCAAACGCCATCAGGTCGGAGGGGGCCAGGGTCAGCCGATCGCGTAAGGTCAACCGCAGCGCTCCAAGTGACTTGGCGACGACGCTGGGCTGGTCGGCCACGATGCACACCAGGTCGCCTTGCTGTGCTTCAACGCGCTGCTGGATTTGGCTCAACTCGCCTTCGTGCAAGAACTTGGCCGCCGGGCCTTTGACGCCGTCCGCTGCAAACGCGAGTGTCGCCAGTCCCTTGGCGCCTTGGGCTTTGGCAATTGCCGCGAGTTCGTCTAGTTCGCGGCGCGAGTAACCGGCGCAGCCGGGCGCGCGCACGGCCTTGATCTTGCCCCCGGACTCGGCGGTCGCACGAAAAACTTTAAAATCAGATGACGCCAGCAGCTCGGTGAGGTCAATCAGTTCCAATCCAAACCGCAAATCGGGTTTATCGGAACCGAAGCGGTCCATGGCTTCAGTATAGCTCATGCGGGGGAACGGCGAGAGGATGCGCTTGTGTGGAGCAACCGCGGGCATCATCTCGGTAAAGAGACCTTCGACCAGCGCCAGCACGTCGTCGCGCTCGACAAAGGACATTTCGAGGTCAAGCTGCGTGAATTCAGGCTGGCGGTCGCCGCGCAGGTCCTCGTCGCGGAAGCAGCGCGCGATCTGAAAATAGCGCTCAAAGCCGGCCACCATCAGCAGTTGCTTGAGTTGTTGTGGGCTTTGCGGGAGCGCGTAAAACTGGCCCGGGTGAATGCGGCTGGGCACCACATAGTCTCGCGCGCCTTCGGGCGTGGACTTTATGAGCACCGGCGTCTCGATTTCTATAAAGTTGCGTGCGCTCATATAGTCGCGAATGAACTTGACCACATGGTGCCGCAGGATGATATTGCGCTGCAATCGCTCGCGGCGTAAATCGAGGTAGCGATATTTGAGCCGCATGTCCTCAGAGATGCTGCGCCCGTCACCCTCTACGGGAATCGAGGGTGGCTTGGCAGCGTTGAGGATCTCGACGGATTTAGCCACGACTTCGACCTGGCCCGTCAGCATATTGGGGTTGGCTAGCCCCTCCGGTCGAAGGCGCACCGTCCCGCGCACTGCCACCACGTATTCGCTGCGCGCCGCGTCGCCGGTCTTGTAAGCGTCGCCTGCGTCCGGGCTAAGCACCACCTGCACCAGGCCGCTCCGGTCTCGCACATCGAGAAAGATCAGCCCGCCGTGGTCGCGCCGCTTGTGCAGCCAGCCGGCCAGGCCAACCTCCTGCCCGACATGTTGCACTCCCAGTTCTCCGCAGTTGTGAGTCTTGAGCACGGTTCATCTCCCGCGTGTGGTATAAAGGACGGCGTGGATTATACCATAATAAAATGGGCGCTATCGAGATAGCGCCCTCATGGTTCCGCCAGCGGCAGATGTATGGTGAATGTCGTCCCTTTGTTCGGCTCGCTTTGCACGCCAATCTTGCCGCCGTGTGCCTGGACAATCCATTGAACGATGGATAGTCCAAGGCCGGCCCCGCCCGCGGCCCGACTACGCGCCTTGTCCACACGATAGAACCGCTCAAAGATGTGCGGCAAGTCTTGCGCCGGGATGCCGATGCCGGTATCGGTGACGGTCAACACGGCCCAGCCCTCAGCGCGGCGCAGACCGAGTATCACCCGGCCGCCTTTGGGCGTGTACTTGCACGCATTGTCCACCAGGTTGAGCAACAATTGCTTGAGGCGGTCAGTGTCACCCATGACGCTGACCTGATCCTCTTCGCCGATGCTCAGTTCGATGCCCTCCGCTATGGGCCGCATCTGACGATAGACTTCAAGCAACAGCGTATCCAGCTCGACGTGTTCGCGCCGGATGGTTTGCCCGGCGTCGGCCTGGACCAGCAGAAGCAAATCCCCCACCATCCGTGTCATCCGATCCGACTCGGCCTGAATGGCATTGAGCGATTCCTCGTCCATGGATTTCATGCGCCGCATCAGGTCTACGTTGCCCCGAATCGTGGTGAGCGGTGTGCGCAGCTCGTGGCTAATGTCGGCGACGAAACGTTGCTGCGCGCGAAACAGCCCCTCCAGCCGGTCGAGCATGACGTTGAATGTTTTGGCCAGCCGGCCCACCTCGTCCTGCGGCCCAACCTGCGGGATGCGCTTGTCCAGATCGTCGGCGCGGCTGATGGCCAGCGCGGTTTGCGTGATCGTGTCAATCGGTTCAAGCGCCCGCCCGGCCATCAATCGCCCTACGATGGCTGCTGCAACAATCGCTCCCAACCCACTGACGACCAGCACGACGAACAATAGCCCCAAGGCAGCGTCCACCTGTTCTCGCACTGTTCCTACCTGCAAGTACCCCACCGGCTGATCTTTGACCATCAGCGGAACCGTCAGCACGCGCAAGTGTGCGCTGCCTGCTCGCACGTTGCGCGTCACCGGCCGAGGCGAGTTTTCAACCGAGCGCAGGCCGACTTGGTCCAGGGTGCGCGCAAAGCGCTGTAGATTGGCTGACTGGCGGGCGATGGTACCCTCGCGATCAAGCACTTCGATGTAGACGTTGGAGCCAAAGACGTCCAACTCTGGGAGGGTGATAACCTGAATGTCGAGGAAGGGGCGCACGCGAGCCGAGCCGATGACCTGATTGGCCGTGTCACTCAGCGTACGATCCAGCCCGGCGGTGAGGTTGAACGCCAGCACGGCATAGACGATGATGCCAAGCGCGACGATGAAAATCGCCAGCACCGCCGTGTACCACACAGTCAGCCGGGTGCGAATAGACATCTTGATTTTGGACTTGGGATCGGCGATTTCGGATTGATAAAATCGCCTGGTCTTGGCCGCCAGTCTTGCCGCTTGAATCGTTGGTTATCTCTCCCGTCGCTTTTGATCTGATTATCCGGCGAAAGGCTTAACGGGAGATTAGAGTGCGGTGAATGGTCGGTGAGGCAACTGACCCTGTCCGCTGAGCCCGGGTCACTAGTCTTCGCGAAGCGCGTAACCCACGCCGCGCACGGTCTGAATGAGGCGCGCCTCGCCTTCGGCTTCCGTCTTTTGACGCAAGTACCGCACATAGACTTCGATGATGTTGCTTTCGCCGCCAAAGTCATAGCTCCAGATGCGGTCAAAGATGACATCGCGCGTCAGCACCTGGCGCGGGTGGCGCAGGAACAGTTCCAGCAGGTCATACTCCTTGGTGGTCAATTCCAGCTTGCGATGGCCGCGCATCACTTCGCGCGTGGCGGTGTTCATGGTCAGGTCGGCAAAGTGCAGCATCTCGGTGGCCTGCGGGCGATTTCGGCGCAGTTGCGCGCGGATACGGGCCAGCAATTCGTCAAACGCGAACGGCTTGACCATATAATCGTCTGCGCCCGCATTCAGCCCGGCTACTCGATCCGGCACGGACTCTTTGGCGGTGAGCATGATGATGGGCACGGGACCGGCGGCGCGCAGCCGCTTGCAGACTTCCAGCCCGTCGAGGCCCGGCAGCATCCAATCGAGGATGACCAGGTCAGGCGGGTCGTCGCGGGCGATGGCCAGCCCCGAAGGGCCGTCGCCGGCGACGCTCACTCGAAAGCCTTCGTAGGTCAGCCCTCGGCGGAGCAAGTCTGCAATGCGCGTTTCATCTTCGATGACAAGGATGTGTTCTGGCATAGCTATTCTCTTATTTGGGTGTCACCACCAGGGCAGTCCACGTGACCCAGTTTTCCCCCGATGTTGCCCGCGCGTTGACGACCAGTCGTAATTCGCCAGTTTGCCCACCGTCCTCGGTCATATCTTTGATCAGATTCGTCGCGGAGGCGGCTAAAGACCTGCTCGATCTCGCGCTCGCGCCCACTTGCCAAATCATCGTGGGCTTTTTCTAGGCGTACTCGGATATAGGCTCGCTTGGTCGTGTCGTCCATAGCTCGATTCCATCTTGCTCGACGTTGCGAAAGAGGAGCAGTCCGTGCATGCGCATTGTGGCATAGTCCTTTTCGCTTTTGATGACGAGCGAGGTGACGATACCGTATGCCAGTTCAACATCCCAGGTGAGGTCAACGATCTCGTTCCAGTGCTTGCGATATTCGCCATCTGATATTCGCACGACAATCAGCACGTCCAGGTCGGACTCGTCATCAAAATCGCCGCGCGCTTTTGAGCCGAACAGCACCACACGAAGCAAATCGCCGCCGTAACGCTGGCGCAAGCGGTCAACGAGTGCGGCCAACGCGGCCCGCTCGTTAGGCATCAGGTGTGCCAGGCGTTTGTCTGAGGCGATTTCTTGTATTGTAGGTTGAGTCAACATCTCGATCATCACTTGGCTGTTTGCGCGGAAACCATATCATACAGCTTGCCGGTTGTCAATCTCTCTAATACCCAATGCCCAATCTCTGATCATCGCTTGCGCGGCGAAGCCGGCATGGGCAACATACAGCCAGGGCTGCTTGTCTCCCACATTCAAGCTCGCCATCAGTAACCTGTTGACTTGTCCACGACGTTCAGAAGCGGTTGGCCGGCGATGTAACGCGACAAGTTTTCACAAAAAATGTCCACCGCACGCTGCTCATAGTTGGGGCTAAAGCCAGACAGGTGCGGCGTCAGGATGACGTTCGGCATGGTCCACAGCGGGCTGTTCTTCGGCAGCGGCTCTTGAGTGAACACGTCCAGCCCGGCTCCGGCGATCCAACCGCTCTGCAGCGCGCGGATCAGCGCGGACTCGTCGCACACTTGACCGCGCGCAATGTTGACCAGAAAAGCCCTCGGCTTCATCGCACGCAGCTCGGCCTCACCGATCATACTGCGCGTCTCGCGTGTGAGCGGCACGGCCAGCACGACGTAATCGCACTGCGCCAGCATCTCGCAGAGTTGATGCGGGCTGTACAGCGCATCCGGTAGTGCACCCTGCGGGTCGCCCACGCCGTTGACTCGATATGCGCCGTGTTCTTCCGCTAACTCGACGCTTCGCTTGAGCGCCAGCACGCGCATCCCGAACGCCTTTGCCAATCGGCCCACCTCGCGCCCAATGCTGCCATAGCCGACAATGCCGATGGTCGCCCCCCGCAGTTCCGAAGGCGCATAGCGCGTCCAGCGATCGGACGGCCACTCGCCCTTGCGCTGCAGGTCGAACAGCTCGGGCAGCTTGCGTGTCCACGCCAAAATCGAAGCAAGGACATACTCGCCGATGTTGATGGCGTGCAGTCCGCTGTTGGTGGTGAACACGATGTCCGTCGCAAACAGCGGATGCTTGAGCACGTGATTGACGCCGGCGCTGTTGAGCTGCACCCAGCGCAGGCGCGGCGCTTGATGGGGATGGGGCAATGCGCTGAAAGTGTAAATCACGCCGGCCTGCGCGAACGCCTGAGCCGGGACGTGCGCCGCGTCCGGCGTAGTGTGCTGCGTCAGTGTTATGCGCGGCGAGACGGCGCGGATTCTTGCCAATAGTTCTTTATCGAATTCGACGGTAGACAGGATGTAAACCGGTTCCATTTCAAGTATCGGTTCTCGACGCGTCAAGACTGAGACGAGTCCTCTGTGTGGACGGAAGCCTGCGTGGGCACACGCACCGTGGGCAGGCGGCCAAGTGACCGCTGCAGAATGATGAGGGCGGCCAACACGAGTGCCACCGACTGCAAGACGCACACCGCTTGCGGCAAATTGGAGGGTAGAGTGCCGTATGGCCCGGCGGCCACGGTGGTCGGCGTCGTGCGCGGTCGGAGCGTAGGCCGGGGTTGAGCGACCGACGTGCCGGGCAATGGTGGTGGAGTGGTCATCGGCGCCAGCCCGGCAAGTGTGGGTGTGGCCGAAGGCAACGGGGCAAACGTCGCGGTCTCTCCGCCAATCACCATCGGCGTCGGCGTGCGGGTCGGCACAGGTGTTTCGGTCGGCTTGCGTGTATTCGTCGGCAAGGGCGTGATCGAGGGCGGCGGCGTCCAGGTGGGTGAGGGAGAAAAAGTCGCCGGCGGGACATTGGTCAACTTGACGGCGATCGTAAACGACGCGGTGCGCCCTTCCGTATCACGGTAGAGGATATAGACTTTTTGTTGAGCCTGGGCCTGCAGTTGGAACGGAACCTGGGTGGCCCATGGTTGCCAATCGGTGCCACTGAACGACTCGTCCGACGCAACTCGAACCTGTACTGGCTGGCCCATGGTGCTGGCGCCTTCGCCGGATGGCACAGCATTCTCGGTCGTGAGTGTCAACGTAACAGCGGTTGTGTCCACGCTAGAGACGCCGCCATCAACAAAGGCTGGCAGCACATTTGGCTGCGCGCCCAGGTCGAGTGTCCAGTAGACCCAGCCGTTGGCAGCCGTCACCGCGCCGATGCCGACCTCACGAAAGCGATCGCTGAGGATGCGGCGCTGGTCCGTGTCGGTGCCCATCCACCAGTCGAACGCGCCTTGCGTGCCGCCCGTGCCGCCATAGATAGCTTCGTCAATCACCGGGCCGATGGTCCACTGACCGTATCCAGCGTTCAAAATGCGGCTCTTGGGCGTAGAGCCATCGGAGCCGCTGCGGTCCACCCGGCCTTTGGAGGCCATGTCCTTGCTGTGAGCCTGTGCGGCGGCGGTGAGCTTGTCGCTGAGCGCAAAGGGAGGCAGCCCTTGCGCCACCCGCGCGGCGTTGATGCGTGCCAGCATGTCGGCGGCGGGGTCAGCTTGCGCATGGGAGGGCAAAACCGATAAGCGCACAAGTGCAGCGCAAGTCAACGCGCAGGCCATCAAGAGTCGTGCATGCGACAGAGAACGACGGTTCATGGTTAGCAGGTATCACACTACTTGAAACGACAGTCCCCAAGCTGACGAGCGCCTGTGTCTTGGTGCTCCAGTTTCGCTTGTCCAAAGTATACCACACCTGAAGGGCCTCGGCTACGACTTGCTATCGCGTTGCCAGCCATGTCAGTGCGCCGATCAGCGCCAGTATGACTAAGACGTCGGGCTGCATGGCGGAGTGATTACGGTGTGTTGCGCACTGTCGCCAGCACAACACGGTCGCCATCGCCGACGACGGGCAAGCGCGCGCCTGTATCTGCCAGATACAGGCCCACTTCAAGCACATAATCGCCCTGCGGTAAGTCGGGCGGGAGCGCAAGTGTGTACACATCGCTGACAAACTCGCCAGGTTGCCAGAGCGTTGTGGGATATGTGCCATTCATGGGCGCATTGTCTTGCTGTGCGCGCACTGCACCGCTCGCGTCTACCACGTGCACGAACACGGTATAACTCTCGCTCATTTCCTGCAGTGCTTGCCAGTGCAAGGCGAGCTCCACTGTTTGAGATTTGAGATTTGAGACACTTGCGCCTGCGCGCAGTGCAGGTGTTTGAGGTTTGACATCGTAACCGACCAGTGCAACCTGCGATCCAAGCGTGACAGACAGCGGATGCGAGGTCGTCGGCGGTGTCCAATTGCGCGCAATGGCCTGTACCTCAAACCGGCCAAGACGCTGTACTGGCAAGTCGTCAACTTGCGCTTCGAGGGTCCAAGTTCCGGCTGGCGTATCTGGCGGGACGCGCAGTGCCAATCGGTCGGCGATGAATTCGTCTTTCTCCCATTGCGTGGTGGGATATGTTCCATGCACTAGCCCGCTGTGCGACAGGACGATCAAGCGCTGATCGCTCCGCATCTGAAGCGTCACTCGCCGGTCGGGCAGGGGGGTGCGGCTGGCTTGCCAATAGAGCGTGACGAACTCGGGCTCGCCTTGACGAAGCTGTGTCGGCCATTGGTCAAAGCCGACCAGCTTCAGCCCGTCCAGGTCAGCGTTCACGCGATGGGAGATGCCGACCGCACTCGCGTCGAGTGGTCGAGTGCGGCGCGTCACCGTGATGGGGCTGACGGCAACCGTTGTCCCGGCAAAGCGTCCTTGCGCGTCCGTGATGGACAGCCGCTCGCCGTTAAAAGACGACCACCAGCCGATGTTGATGATGTATTGGCCGGGCGGAGTGCCATCGCTCGTCTGGACGCGGACGCGCTCGGCCAAGATTTCACCGGGAGACCACTGCTCGGAGGGATACGCGAACGATCCGCCCTGCGCATGTTGGATGCCCCACGCATCGCTCAGCGTGATGAACTCGGAATAGTCGCCGCGCTCTGGCTTGCGGAGGATACGCCAGTACATGGCCACGTCCGTTCGGCCGCCGGACGGCCGGTCGCGCAGAATGTCATAGCCGATGGCCTGAATCACACCGCCAAACGTCGCGCTGAGCGGATGACTGGGTGAGATGACAGGCGCGTGATCGAGAGAATAGACGACGTAAGCTGGCCCGCCGTCCGGCCCGGGTTGTTGTGCCACACGCGATTCCACTGGAAAGAACCGGGCGAGCCACCCGTCGTCGGGCAACGCCGAGCGCGGCCACGCATAGATGGCCGGGCCGGGTGTGAGGACGAATGCTTCGTTGCCTTGTACCCACTTGATTCGACCGAAACTCTTTGAGACTGCCGCTGCCGTCGGGTGGCGATAGTCGAGCGCGCCAACGTACATCGGTCGCCCGTCGTTCGGGAGCGAATCGAGATAGCGCGCCAGGTCGGCGACATCTTGATTCAGCTCATAGTACAAATGCGGCTCTGGCCCCCAGCGGACGAAATATTCTTGAAAGGTGTTGACTGCGCCGATGCCCAGGGTGAGCGCCAATGTGCCCATCGCCAATACTGCCATCATACGTGCGGAATGAATCAGGCGGTGGGCCGTATTGAGAACGGCGATCAACCCTAACGAGGGGACAAAGAACGTCAGCGGCAAGACGCCAATAGCACGCAGGCTGTGCGGAACGTCAACCGGGTCAGCGAGGATGGTGGGCAACAGCATCACCAGGATCCAGATCACGATCAGCGCGTAACGCACTCGACCGAGGAATCCGCGTCCATGCACAAGTTGAACGGCGATCACGATCAACCCGATATAAAAGGCCAGCGCCAGCGGCCCCTCGAACATGGACAGGTTGGGCAAGTTGAAGCGCCAACTGGGGTCGCCGCGCAATGTGAAAACTTGCAGAGCGCGCAGCGTGTTGCGGATAAGAATGGATTGCCAGGCAATGCCGTCCGAGAAAAGCGAGACCTGCGTCATGCGCGTCGTGAAGGTTTCGGGATGCGTGAGGAAAAACAAGCCCAGTGGCGCAAACACGCAGAGTGCAACCAACACGAAACTCCCGAACTGCCTCAGCCTCAATTGCCATTGTTTCCGTTCAGCGATCAGGGCCAGCAAGAGCAAGATTGCCAACGCCACCGGCACACTGCGGCTAGACAGATACGTATAGGCGACCAGTCCGCAGAACATGCCGGCCGCGATGATCCACCTCCAGCTCTTGAGGCGCAATCCGCGCCAGAGGGCAAGGAGCATGAGCGATTGAAGCCATGGCAAGGTGATGGCGCGATAGCCATAGCGGCTCACGGAGATATGCCAGAAAGACGTGGCCAGGAGTGCGGCAGCCAGCAATCCCATCCAATGAGACTCGATTGCCACCTCGTCGTTGAAAAGCTCACGCGCCAGCAGGTAAGTGACGAGCACTGTTGCCACGCCGATGAGGGCTGAGGTCAGGCGCAGGGCAAAGACGGTCGAGCCAAGCAGACGCATGACGGGGACGGCCAGATAATAAAACAAAACTTCGTGACCGGTGTAGGCGGTGATAAAGACCTGGGCAGAGTGTCCAGAAGCGACTTGGCTGGCGAGGAGGAAGGCGGCTGCTTCGTCGCTGAAGGGGCCACGCGGGAAGCGGTCAAGCAAATAGGTGCGCAGAAAAAGCGCCACCAGCAGGATGAGCGCCAGCATCAGCCACTCGAATGCTCGCGGCGGGCTGGCCAGCCTTGAAGTGCGTTCAGTCATCGCGCTTGACCGTGAGGGATTGGATGAACGAATCGAGGCGCATGTCAAGCTCATCCAGGTCTTGATACGTGGCGACAGTGAGCTTGGACGCGGGATTGCCCGTGATCATTTTGGAGACCAACAACCCGCTTTTGTAGAGACATAGGACGGGCCTGCCGATGTTCAGCGCATAGGCCAGTTCGTATCCTACGCCCAGCGAAGGCGTGGACACTTCAGCCACCATAGTGTCGCACTCTTCAATCCAGCCGACGTCACGCTGGTATACCTCATGCGGAGAGACGCCCGACTCGCGGGAGAGAACCGCCGGGTCGGCCACGTGCGCCGAGGGGACTTGGTGCCCGGCTTGTAGCAGCCGTTCGACAATGTGTTGGTAGATTGGCAGGTTGTCACGCCCGCCGGAGATAGCTCCAGAAAAATAGACTCGCATGGTACGAGATTATAGCACATCAGCCTGTTTTCCGACTGACCGAATTCTAACCAAGGCTTTTTGTCATTTAGCTTTGCGTAGGGCAATCGTAGGTTATGCGTTGTGTCAAGTGCGAGATATTATGGTAGTCTATCAATGTCAGGGCAGCGGGCGGGTATTTCTTCTTCTCCTCCTTTAAGTAAGAGAGCCGGGGGTCGGCGTCCCCGGCTCTCTTCGCGCTTGTTGCCCTCCTTGTGTAATGGCTCTCCAACAAAGTTGGATAGTCTCCCTCCCGAGTGTTGGTAAGATTGGGTAAAGCCAATCCGTCCACGCTTGGGGGTAACAAATGTCCAAATTGGTGCATGTGGGCGATTTCTGTCCGAATTCACAATGCGCTGACACCAGGAAACTCCAAACTGACCAGCAGCACAACCTGATCAAGTTTGGTCACACCCGGGCCGGTCGGCAACGCTACCAATGCCGAACCTGCCAACAAACCTTTACGGAAACGAAAGGCACATTGTTTTACCGGCGCCGAACGCTGGTTGAAGAAATTCTCAAGACCTTGGCCCAGCTCGCCGAAGGCAATCAGATCAGTAGCTTGACGCGCACGACGGGTCACAAAGAAGACTCGATCCTGGAGTGGCTTCAAGAAGCCGCCGAGCACGTCCAAGCCATCGAAGCTGTGTTGATGGCCGATTACCAGATCACCCGCGGCCAACAGGATGGTCTGTAGGTCTATGTTGGCAACAAAGGCAAAAAAAGGCTATGCCGAAACCGACGCGACCGGCCAGTTCTGGCGCTCGACCATGATCGATATGAACACGCGGCTCCGGGCGGCGCGCGGTATCGCCAAAACTGAGACCGCCGCGTCGCAGCAAGTGTTTCAGACGCTGAAAGAACGGGGACATCCTGATGCTCCACCGCCAACGATGTCGGACGGCTGGGGTGGCATTGACGAAGCGATGATTGAAGTCTACGGCCAAGTGCCTGAGTATCAAGGGCAAAGTCGTCCACCCACCCGTAAACAACCGCAACCGGGTTGGCAATACCTGCAATTCAAACATCGCGATGCCCACGGGCGGTTGATCGAGACGGAACTGCGTGGCATCTTCGGGAAACCCGAAGAAGTGCTGGCCCTGTTCGGCAAAAACACGGC